>JBHIWP010000092.1:0-16634 GCA_041987425.1 Promineifilaceae bacterium (SeqCode)
GAAGAGCATTTCAGAAACGGCCGCTTGCCGAACGAATCTCTGCCTGCCGCAGCAGCAACCCGGGCTGGGCAGAAGCAGAGGTCATTCCCTGGGCCGAGTCCAAAGGAGAATATAATCCAGACATCTTGCTGCCAGAGGTGCGAATAAGAATGCACCAATACCCCTGGCGCACGGTGGCTGCACAGGTGACGTGTCCGGCCCTGCTGATAACGGCAAGTCCGGCAAAGGGTGGACTGGTAACGCCCGAAACAACCAAAGAGGTGGCTACACTCATGCCCACTTGCCAAATAGCAAACGTGCCATCGGCTGGTCACTGCATTCACCGCGATGCCTATGAGGAAACAATGGCCTTTGTAGAAACGTTTTTAAATGCTCACCTGGGGGAACAACCAGAGGCAGGATAACTCAAGTTCGTATAGACATTTAGTCGAAAAAGTTGAAGCCGAGCTGGCGCACCTGGGGCGCTTCGATTTTACTGACGCCCACGCCCAGCAGGCGCATTTTTTGGCCGGGGGGCCAATGTTCTGCCCAAATTGCTTCTGCCACGGCGTAAATGGCTTCGGCGTCGTCGATGCCCACTTCCAGCGAGCGTTGACGGGTGAAGGTCGTAAAGTCTGCCCAGCGAAACTTCACGGTGACGGTATGGGCCACTAGCTGACGCTTTTGCAGCGATTGTGCGACTTTGCCCGCCATTTTGTGCAGCTGAGCACGCAGTTTAGCCGGATCGTTGACGTCCTGGCTAAAGGTCCACTCCTGGCTGATGCTTTTAGCCAGTCCACGATCTGGCACCACGGAACGGCCGTCTACCCCCCTGGCTCGCTGCTTAAGCGATGCTGCCTGGCTGCCAAATGCGCCCTGTAGAAGCCCCAGATCGGCCAGCGCCAGCTGCTCACAGGTGAGGACATTGAGCTTGGCTAATTTTTCGGCCGTGCGGGGGCCAATTCCCCAAATAACGCGTGTGGACAGCGGAGCCAAAAAAGCAGCTTCGTCCCCCGGCATGACGATTGTAAAGCCTTCTGGCTTGTCGTGATCGGAAGCTACCTTGGCGACTAGCTTGCTGCTGGCCAGCCCGACGGAGCAGGGGAGATGGGTATCGCGTTTTACGGCCGTACGAATTTCCGTAGCCTTCTCCTGAGGATTATCCCATTTAGACAAATCAACGTAGGCTTCATCGACGCTCATCTGCTCCACGGGGCCATAGGCATCGAGCAGGGCCATTACCTGTTTGGAGCATTCGCGGATGCGCTCCCAGTTTGCCGGGGCGATTTTGAGGTCGGGGCAGAGACGAACGGCCGTACTCATGGGCATGGCAGAGCGAACGCCCATTTTGCGCGCTTCATAGCTGGCAGAGGCCACCACGCCGCGCTGGTCTGGCTGACCGCCGATGGCCAACGGCCGTCCCGCGTCTTCTGGATAATCCAAAATGTGGACATTGACATAAAATGCGTCCATGTCCAGGTGGAGAATGGCGCGCTGCCACTTTTGGCCGCTCATGGCTGGTACACCTCCGGTTGAATCGGAGCCTGCGCCGGTGGTAGTGGAGCCGTAAAGTAATTTTGCAGCGTGTAGCGCGTCAGCGGCACGATGAGCCGCTGGGCAGGCTCAGCAATCTCGCCAAAGCCGCCGCCCAAAAACCAGACGGCCGCTCCTTTCACCTGTGGATAAGCGGCGTACATCTCAGCCGCCCAGGCGATGTCGGCAATTGCCTGCTCAGGCGTCGGCACATCTTCGTACGTCCAGCCCCATTCGGTGATGAGCACCGTGGGGCGCGGTATACCTTGCTGATCGGCAATCTGGAACAATGTCTGGAAACGGCCGACTTTGTACGGATATTCGTGGCCAATATCATCCACCAGATAGCTGTATTCGTGTAGTGCAATGGCCAGGCGCTCGGGATTATTGCCTGCCAGCCGCAAAAAGGCCAGCATGCTGGGCGTCTGCCAATGTTCGGGTTCGGGCTCGCCAGACGCCCAGCCAAAAGCTGCCCAACGAAAGCCTTCTTGCATGGCCAATTCGGCCGTTTTCAGGGCAAACTGTCCCAGCCATTCGGCATGGTTTTTATCTACTTCGTTGATGGTTTCCAACCAGACCAGACTGGGGTCTAGCTCTGGGGGAAAAGCGTCGCGGTGCATTTGCCAGTGTAGCTCGGCTGCCTGCTCCGGCGGCAGGCTGTAGTTGGGCACGTTCCAGTCGTAGCTAGAGCCGCCAAGGATTGATTTCCGGTACACGAGCACGTGCGGCACGCCACTCTGCCGCATCATTTCTTGCGCCACGAAAATAGGCTGGGCATTGTCCACGCTTTTGAGGAAGAAGGGGATTCCAGCCGCATCTAGCGCCCGCATCCACTGCTCCAGCCCGGCCGTATTGCCCCCCAGGCCCACGTGGAAGCCAATTTTCACCGGCGCGAAGGCCACCCCTTGCGCGGCCAGATCGGCGCGTACGGCCGTAAAATCCAGCGTGGGGTAAGGTGTGGGGCTGGGAACGGCCGTTGCCGTCGGCGGCAGCGGCGTTAGGGTGATCAACTCAGGATTCTTCACAAGGGGCAAAAACAGGTCGCTTGCCGTGCCAGCCAGCGTGGGCACAGGGCCAGGGGTGGGGCTGTGCTGGGGGGTAACGGTTGTCACCGGGTACGGTTCGTCGATAGCTGGGCTTGTGGGAATGGGATAAGCGACGGTTGTGGCCGGGCTTTCCGTTACCTGGCCAAGGGCTGCTGACGCCGTGGCTGATGGTTCCGGCGTCGGAGTCGGGCTGGATTGGCAGGCGGCGAGTACGGCCGTTAGCAACAGCAGCCAGCCAGATAGCCAAGGCAGCATCGCTCGCCTCTCCCAGAAAAGTAAACTGGTTCCCTCACCCTGCCAGGAAGAAGGCTGGAATGAAGGCCGTTTTAATTTACCCAACCGTAATTAACTCGCGCGTCAGGGTCGTCAGGCTGCGGTAGCCGCCCTCGGTGATGACAATGTTGTCTTCGATGCGCACGCCGCCACGGCCGGGCAGGTAAATACCTGGCTCCACGGTAAAAACGTTCCCTACAACCAGCGGTTCCGTGTTGGCTTCCATCATAAAGGGTGGCTCGTGCCCTTCTACACCCAGGCCGTGGCCGGTACGATGGATGAAATATTCGCCGTAACCTGCATCGTCGATGACTTCGCGGGCGGCGCGGTCCACATCTTGCCCGGTAGCGCCGGGGCGAGAAGCAAGCACGCCCTGCTGGTTTGCCAGCTTAACCGCTTCGTAAATGCGGCGCAGCTCGGGATCCAAAGCGCCCACGGCAAAGGTGCGGGTGATGTCAGACGGGTAGCCGTTCACCAGGCAGCCCCAGTCGATGACCAGCAGATCGCCTTCCTGCAACGGCCGTTCCGTAGGCACGGCGTGAGGGGAAGCGCCATTGGGCCCGGCAGAAACGATTGGCCCAAAGGCGATGGCATCGGCGCCCTCTTCCATTTGAAACTGCGTTAGCATTGCCGCTATCTGCTTTTCTGTCATGCCCGTTTCAATTTGGGGAATCAGCCGCTCCATGGCTCGTTCCGCCACGTTAATGGCTCGCTCCATCGCCGCGATTTCATCGGGATCCTTCACGGCGCGGAGGGCCATCAGGATGGGTTCGGCGTGGGTGGTGTTGAGGCCGGGCGCGTAACGTTTCAGCAGCTCCAGCTCCAGCACACGCATGTGCAGCGCCTCGACAGCCAGCAAATAGTCGGACAGCTCCAAATGAGCGCACGCCTGCTGAAACGCGCCCGTGTAGCCTTCGTCGTCGCTCCAGGCAAAGATGCGGTTCTCTGGAATGCCAGCGGCACGCGCTTTCATCGCTTCCAGCCTGGGGATGACGATAGCGGGTTCATCATCAGCGGGGAAGAAGAGGACAATCGGCCGTTCGCTGACGTGGCTGTGAATGCCGCTGAGGTAGGCCATGTTGGGGCCGGGCACCAGGGCAATACCGTCCACACCGTGGGCCAGAATTTGGCGAGTAAGTTTATCGAGGCGGTTTTGGTTCATGGATCTGTTTCCTTCGGATTGGTGGCGTAATTGAGAAAGTAAGTAATTGAGTAATTGGGTAACTGGGTAACTGGAGCAAGCACTAAATTACGTAATTACCCAATTGCCTGATTGCATTTCTACATTTCATCCAGTTCTATTAGTGGCGTACCGGCCTGCACCGATTCCCCTTTCTGGCAGTTGATGGCGCTGACGGTGCCGTCGTAGGGAGCCTGGATGGGAATAACCATTTTCATCGATTCGAGCAGGATGAGCTTGTCGCCCGCGGCTACCGTGTCGCCTACGTTTACCAAAATATCGGCGACAACGGCGGGGATGGTGGCGGCCAGGGAGACATCGTGGCTGGCGGCGCCAGCGGCGCGGGGCAGAACGCGCTCGTATTGGTGGGTACGGCCGTTCAGCCAGAGCATTCGCCTGGTGCCGTCTTTGTGCCCCACTAAGTGCCACTGCTGGCGCGAGCCGTCGGGTAGGCGTCGTTCCAGCAAGATGCCTTCTTCATCCTGACTAATGAGGTGGAAAACGACTGCTTCGGCAGACTCTGCAGTAGTGTCTTCTCCAACCAGCACGACCTTAATTTCATCGCCTTGCTGGCTGGCGCGAACCGTTCTTTCCGTGTTGTTTTGGCGTAAGATAAATTCTTTCATGTGGTTGCTTGTTCTGTAACGGCCGTTTGGGCCGGTTCTACCTCTACCTTCATGCCCTGAACGTGATTGACGCGTACATCATCGCCAAACTGAATGGGCTGGCTGGCCGTTGCCTGCCAGATTTCGCCCTTGAGCAAGATGGAGCCCTGATAGTGATCGCCGTCGGGGTTGAAGGTTGAGCGAGCCGTGCCAATCTGGCCCATCATGCCCTGGAAGCCGGTGATGGGCTGCACCTTCTGGGCGCGAATGGCAAAGGTGAGAATGAATATGAAAAATGCGGCCGTTACCACGGCGATGGAGATGGCCGCGGGAATGGAAAGGCGCACGAACTCTGGCGTGCCGGAGTTGAACAGCACCAGCAGCCCGGCAAGCAGCGTGACGGTGCCGGTAACAGCCAGCGCGCCGTGCGTCGGGGTGGTCACCTCCAGCCCTAGCAGCACAAATGCCAGAATGATCAGGCCCATGCCCAGCCAGTTGACGGGCAGCTGGCCCAGCCCATAGAGGCCAATGCCCAGGAACAGCACGCCAATGAAGCCCGCTACCCAGCCGCCAGGATTGGAAATCTCGATGATGATGGCCTGCACGCCGATGGCCATTAGAATGGAGACAACGACCGGGTTAGTGAGGGCCACCAGCAGCGTTTCGATGAAGGTGAAGGGAATGAGGGTTTGGCTGGATGCGGCCGTATTCAGCACGCTTTCGTTGCCGTTGATGAGAACGGTACGGCCGTTTAGTTCGGCCAGCAAATCCTCTGGCGTGGCGGCTACCGTGTCGATAAAGCCCGCGTCCAGGGCCTCCTGGGCGCTGACGGCGCGTGCCTCTTCAATCATTGCTTCGCCCAGGGCCACGGCATCCGGGCCGCGCCGCTCGGTGAGGCCGCGCATGGTGGCTTTCAAATCCTCAACGGCTTTGCGGTAGGCCGTTTCGTTAATGTCCGAACCGTCTGAGTTGATGGGCGAGGCCGCGCCGATCACCGTTTCTGGGGCCATCCCTGCGGCATGAGCAGCGGCGGTAATAATGCTGCCCGCCGAAGCCGCCTGCGCCCCTCTTGGCCCAATGTAGACGATAATAGGCACATCCGAAGCGCGGAACAGCTGCACAATCTCAATGGTGGTCACCACAGCGCCGCCGGGCGTGTCCAAAATAATCAGAACGGCGTCGGCGTTGGATGCGGCCGCTTCTGCCAGCCCGCGCTCAAAATAGGTGTGCATAATGGGCGTTACCGGGCCGTCAAATTCCAGCACGGCCACGTTGCTGCCCTGGGTCTGTGCCAACGCAGCTTCAACAAAGAGCCATGCGGTTAACAACAAGCCAACGATTAGTGCGGATGCGCGTAATGATTTCTTCATAAAAAATTCGCTCCTGTGGTCAACCAATGGCCCAGAAAGGAAATAGAAGCAATTCAATACCCATTTGTATACCACCAGAAAATGTCACAAAGAGCGTTAAAGCTAATCCTCAAAAGTTCTATTTTGCTTGGTCGCCTAGCAGACCCGTTGGCGGTAGTTCCAGACGCAGGGCCATAATAAATTCGCTGCCGTGCCGGTTGCTGCTCTCGGCCCAGATACGGCCGCCGTGCAGCTCCACCAGCTCTTTGGCAATAGACAGGCCCAGGCCCATACCTTCGTGCTGGCGGCGCAGCGGGGACTCCACCTGGTAGAACCGTTTGAAAATACGATCTAGCTGGTCTTCCGGTATGCCAATGCCGCTGTCTTTGATGCGGAACCACGCTTCGCGTCCCCGGCGCTGCAATTTCACCTCAATCTTCCCACCTTTGGGCGTGAACTTAACGGCGTTGTTGAGCAGGTTACCAATGATCACTTCCATCATGTCCTGGTCAATAAGCGCAAGCAGCTCGTCATCCGGCAGGGTGACGTGAACCGTTTGCTCTTTGGCAGCGGCCGTTTCGTCTCGCTCCAGGTTCATCTCTTCCAGCATAGCAACCAGATCGACCTTCTGCCGCGTCAGGGGAGCCGTGCCAGCATCCACATAGCGCAGGTTCAGCATGTCTTGAATGAGGGTGCGCAGGTGAACGGCCGCTTGCAGCACGTTGTCGAACTGCTCCGTCATTTCCGGGCCAGATTCATCTCTGAGAAAAGAAACATAGCCCAAAATAACGGAAAGCGGCGTACGCAGCTCATGGGAAGCGATGGCAATGAAATCCGTTTTGAGCTGATCCAATTCATTTAGCTCCGCGTTGGCCTGCTGCAGCTCATTAAAGAGACGGGCCTGCTCCAAAGCCACTCCGGCAATATCGGCCAAAATGGAGAGCGTTTCAAAGTCCTGCACCGTAAAATCGCCGCCGCCAACTTTGTTCAGCGCCTCCAGCACGCCAACTGGCTCCTGGGCCACGTTGTGCATGGGCACGCCTAAAATGGAGCGCGTCTGAAAGGCCAGGGCATCAGATACATCCTGATTCCAGCGCGGATCCTTCGAGACGTCTTTGATGTACATCGGCTTGTTTTCGGTGAGTATGGCTCCGGCAATACTGTCGTCCAGCGGTACAGCCATGTTAGACATTTCTGCTGACACTTCGTTGGAGGAAGCTTTGAAATGTAGCTGCTGCGTTTTTGGGTCTAGCAGCAGGATGGAAGCTGCTTCTGCCTGGGTCAGATCGGCCGCTTCTGTGATGATGCGAGAAAGCAGGTGGCTGAGGTTGGTGGTGGCATTCAGAACCCGGCTGATTTCAATCAGGCGAGCCATCCGTTCTGCATGTAGTTTGGGGCGCTTCACGCTCATAATCGGTCCTTGTCCAGGTGTGATAACGTCGGCCTTCTTCTCCAGTTGTCTTTCAAGATATGATACGGTATGCTGACAGCTTAGACAAGCGGCGAGGACGGCCGTTTGCCTGGAGAAACTCGATTTTTAAGCGATTGTTCAAATGGCAGGTAATTGGGTATTTGATTAACTCAGTAATTACCCACTTACCCAATTACTCAATTACAGATGACCCAAGCTAGCCTCAGCCTCTACCTCCACATACCCTTTTGCCGCCATCGCTGCGCCTACTGTGATTTCAACACGTACACAAGCCTGATGGACCTGCGAGAGGAATATGCCGATGCCCTTGTGGCAGAAATGGCGCAGGTGGCCGGCGGCGTGCGCCGTCCGGTTCACACGGTTTTTCTTGGGGGCGGTACGCCCTCGCTGATGTCGCCTGCTTCGTTGGAACGCATCCTGGATGGCGTGCGGGCTCACTTTTCGCTGGCTGACAGGGCCGAAGTAACGATGGAGGCAAATCCAGGCACGGTAAACCTGGATTACCTGACGGGCGTTCGCCGGGCGGGCATCAACCGGCTGAGCTTTGGCGTACAAAGCGTCATCCAGTCTGAACTGACGCTACTGGAGCGAGAGCATGATTTTGCCACAGTGATAGAAGCGGTGGCAATGGCGCGGCAGGCGGGTTTGCCCAACTTCAATCTCGATTTGATCTATGGCGTACCGGGGCAAACCCTGCCAAGCTGGGAGAAAAGCGTGCGCGCGGTGCTGGATTTAGCCCCCACGCACCTGAGCCTGTACTGCCTGACGATTGAGCCGGGCACGCCAATGCAGCGCTGGCTATTGAACGGCCGTATCCAACCGCCAGACCCCGATCTGGCCGCTGACCAGTATGAACTGGCCTGCAACCTGCTGGCCGAGCACGGCTACGATCATTATGAAATTTCTAACTGGGCCAGGCCTGGTTTTGCCTGCCAGCACAACCTCACCTACTGGCGCAATGGCGAATATTTGGGCCTGGGCGCGGGGTCACACGGCCACGCCGCAGGGGTGCGCTACCAGGTTGTCAAGCAGCCGCGTGTCTATTTGCGGCGTTTGCAGGAAGGCTCTGGCCCGGGCTATCCGCTGTCTACGGCCGTTGCCGCCAGCCATACCGTCAGCCGTGCCGAGGCAATCTCTGACACGATGATGACGCAGCTGCGTTTGCTGAACGAAGGGCTTGATCTGAACGCATTTCAGGCGGCTTTTGGGCAACCTGTGGCGGAGGTTTATAACGGTACGCTGGATCAATTGTTGGAGTGGGAGTTGGTTGTGGTGGAAGACGGCCGTTTGCGCCTGACGCGGCGCGGGTGGTTTTTGAGCAACCAGGTCTTTTACCGATTCATGTTAGACGATATGTAGGGGCGAGGCAGGTGCACAGAACCTTCGATAAACGGAAGGACATACCCTCACCTGCCTCGCCCTCTCGCCCAGTGACAAGTGAAAAGTGAAAAGTAAGTTGTCGGTAGCAATTATGGCTGGTGGCAAGAGCAGCCGGATGGGAACGGATAAATCATTTGTGCTGTTTGAAGGACGGCCGATGATTGAAACCGTTTTGGAAGCGGTGGGCGAGTTAGGGGACGAGACGCTTTTGATCACCAACAAGCCAGACGAATACGAGCATCTTGGCCTGCCGATGGTGGGGGATCTGTATCCGGATCACGGGCCGCTGGGGGGGATTTATACGGCCGTTCACGCCGCTGCTCATCCCCATACGCTGATTGTGGCCTGCGATATGCCCTGGCTCAATCGTCCGCTGCTAGAGTATATGATCAGCCTGCGCCACACGGCCGACGCGGTTGTGCCCCGCTGGGAGAAGTTCCCCGAGCCGCTGCACGCTATCTATAGCAAAGCGTGCCTGGACCCCATTTCGGAAAAGCTCCAGGCCAAAATGCTAAAAATCACCGTTTTTTTTGGGCAGGTGAGCGTCCGTTTTGTAGAGCGGGCGGAAATTGAGCAGTTTGATAAAGACGGCCGTTCCTTTGCCAACATTAACTCGCCACGGGACTTGGAAGAAGCCAGTAATCGGTAATCAGTAGTCGGTAAGAAGATGCGTTTACCGATCACCGATTACGGAACACCGCTTACCTCTTTTCCAGGGCAATTTCGGCCGCGCGGAGCGTGTTTTTCATCAGCATGGCAATGGTCATGGGGCCAACACCGCCGGGGACGGGGGTAATTGCCCCAGCTACTTCAACCGCACTGTCAAACTCCACATCCCCTACCAGTCGGTAGCCGCGCTCTGCGCTGTCGTCATCCACGCGATTGATGCCCACGTCGATAACGGCCGTGCCTGGCTTCAGCATATCGCCCTTGATCATCTCCGCCCAGCCAATGGCTGCCACGACAATGTCGGCCCGCTTCAGGTGCTCTGTTAAATCCTTGGTGCGGCTGTGGCAAATGGTAACGGTGGCGTTGGCCTTTTGCAGCAGCATGGCCATGGGTAGCCCCACTATGTTGGAACGTCCCACGATGACTGCTTCGGCCCCATTGGTTTCCACGCCTGCGTCCGCCAGCAGCTCCATGCAGCCAGCCGGGGTGCAGGGAATAAAGAGCGGCTCGCGTCCCTTCATGGCCAGGCGGCCGATATTTACCGGATGAAAGCCATCGACATCCTTTTCCAGGTCGATACTGTTAAGCACGGCTTCCTCGTCGATATGTTTGGGTAGGGGAAGCTGCACCAAAATGCCGTTAATTTCTGGGTCTGCATTGAGCTTGGAGACGAGCGCCTCTACTTCTTCCTGGCTGGCATCAGCAGGCAGCTTGTGCCCTACAGAGCGGATGCCCAGTTGCTCGCACATGCGCTGCTTGCTGCGCACGTAGGTGGCAGAAGCCGGGTCTTCTCCCACCAAGACGGTAGCCAGACCTGGCGTATAGTTATGCTTTTCTTTCATGGCGGCGACGCCTGCAGCAACCTCATCCCGAACTCGGGCGGCCACTTTCTTGCCATCAATTAACTGTGCGCTCATGGGAAGAACATCCTTTTTTTGTGTGGGTAAAAGCCTGACTTATGCGGTTACGATTGTTTTCTAAAAGCCAAGAAGGAAAAAACAAAAAGGTCTCCTGGTAACAGAAGACCTTAGGCAATTACGAGTACATTGTCGCGTTACCACTTAGAGAACTACTTCGGCAGCATCTCAGTACCAAGAAATTTGTCTAGCCAGATTGCTACAGCACAGGCAAAGCCCAGAGCTGTAAAAAATGTATAGTAAAAGCCGTACTCTTCCAGGGTTGTGTCGGCAATAAATGGCGCGTAGACAACGGCCACCGTCAGGCCAAATCCAATCGCAAAAGAGATCACTAAAACTAATAATCGCTTAACTAACATCTTTAAATAGCCTCCAGTTAAATGGGCGCTCCTTTAAATTCATGACGAACGCTTACTTGTATTTTTTATCACAAACAAGCCGATTCGACAATGAAAAGTAAGAGCTTTCATCTCTCAAAATGCGCCCTATACATCTTCATCAAATTGAATAAGTGCATCTTTTACATGCTGAGTTAATTCTTCGGGGGAAATAGGCTTGGTTAAATAGATGGTGGCCCCGGCGCGCAAGCCTTTGTTGATGCTGTCTAGATCTGTTTTGGCACTGAGCATAATGATAGGTAATTCGGCCGTTGCTGCTTCGCTTCTGAGCTTTTCACACACTGCAAATCCGTCCATCCCTGGCATCATCACATCGAGCAAAATAATATCTGGCTGATTTTTTCGGACTTTCTCTAAAGCATCATACCCATCTTCCGCTTCTGAAACGTGGAAACCGGCCCGCACCAACATCAGGCGCAGCAGCGTACGAGCCATCGGTTCGTCATCTACAATTAGAACCGATTGATGGATGGATTCTCCGGAGGATGAGTTAAATTGTTGGGCCAAAATTAATACCTGCTTTGTTAACCAGAGTTATCTAAAAAACCGTGCGTACAATACGATGCAGGTTGAGTATGTATTTATTGTAAACTATTCTATTTTTCCAGCAAAGAAGTTTAGGCGATCAAATGGCATCAATCTGGCAATTGGTCTAAAGGAAGCGAAATCGTTAAGCCTTCGCGAGCCAAAATAGTTTGTGGGAATATGGACCGAGCCTGAACCAAAACATCATCAAGCTCATCATCTGTTAAATCGGGGGAGTAGTGGAAAAGCGCCAGGCATTTCACACGTGATTCAATGGCGGCCTGTACAGCCTCTTGCCAGGCGCTATGGCCGTACTCGTTAAATTTTTTTCGCTCTGCAACAGAAGCAAAATGGGAGTCGTGCACCAGCAGATCGGCACCCTGTGCCAGGCGCAGTAAATTTGGGTCAAAACCGTCATCATAATGAGTGACGTCACTGCAATAAACAAACACCTGCCCGTCGTTTTCAATACGAAAGCCCAGGCAGCCTCCAGGGTGGTTCAAATCAGCCACCGTAACTCGCGTATTGTCTCCAATGATAATGGTCTCGCCATCCTGTACTTCTTTTACAATGAGATCTGCGGGCAATGATTTATAGGCAAAGGGCAGGTACGGCTCAATAAATTGACCGGCCATGGTCTCTTCTAGCTGCTTGCCCACGCGGCGCTTACCAACCAGCACAAAGCGATTATTACGGCCGAAAATAGGGGCAAAGAAGGGAAAGCCTTGAATATGGTCCCAGTGGGTGTGGCTAATGAGGATGCTGCCAACAATTCGATCTTGATTTTTTTTGACAAGTTCCTTGCCCAGGCGACGAATCCCAGAACCGGCATCAATGATGATAAGCTGCTCATCTGATGTACGCAGCTCAACACAAGAGGTATTGCCTCCAATTCGAATTGTTTCTGGCCCTGGCGTAGGGATTGTGCCTCGTACCCCCCAAAATCTTATCTGCAAATTTCCCTCTTTTATCTTTTAAACAACCGTTGCCTTGTCGTCACAAAAGTATTCAAGCCGAAGTTGGGAGGAGTATAACAAAAATCGACTTAAATCGATACAAGGGTTCTGAAAAGAACATAAAAAAAGCCCATCTGCTTTGCAGGTGGGCTTGGCCTTTTTAATGGGTTTTAAACTAGGAACTAACTTCTTGTTGGGTTTTGGCTTTGCTGTTGATGACGCGTTCTACACTGTCTAGAAGCTCCTGAGGGCCAAACGGTTTGGTGATGTAATCATCAACACGAGCGATATGCAGCCCCAAAACACGATCGATGCTTTGCGCTTTCGCTGTGACAACGATGACGGGAATATCGCGCATCTCTTCAGAAGCTTTCATTTTCTGGTAGACTTCCCAACCATCCATTTCTGGCATCATTAAGTCAAGCAGAACGAGGTCTGGTTGAATTTCGCTGATCTTGTTTAAGCCCTCTTGACCCCCAACAGCTCCCGTAACGTCGAACTTGTTGCGGCCCAAAATAAGCTTAACCAACTCGATCATCTCTAGTTCATCTTCGATGCAAACCACTTTTTTCGGTTCGTCTGCCATTACATATTTCCTCAATCAGTCGATGCTTATAAAAAACTTGAGTAAACTCATTTGCTATCGTAATCGCTGCAATAAAATTTCTTAGAGTTTACGAACCTTGTGACTGTGTAAAGGGTATCACAAGCCAGAATGCTTGTCTACACATTACCGTGCCTAACTATGATACATATGAACTATATTATCGACTGATTTGTTGAATATTCTCACAATTAGGTGAAGTTACTTTAAACGAAATTGAGCCTACGATCTATATGATAAGAGTACCGGAGAAGTCAGGAGGGGAAGGCGCAAAAACGGCCGCATTGGTTATGGCTAGGTAAAATTGACACGTAACTGCGTTGTGTTTGACAGGGAACGGCCGTTTTGGCATAATCTTTCCACTTCAAACATAGCAACAGGCGTCGATGGAGACGAGTAGCTTTTAAGCTGGTTAAGCGAACCTGAGATGGTGCAAGTCAGGTCCAGATGAGAAAGTGAAAATCCCTCCGGAGCTTCTGACTGAACGGCCGGTGGTCAGTGAGTCAGTATACAGTAAACTAGTGAGTCAGTGGAGACTCAACTAACTGATAACTGGATACTGTTTACTGAATACTAAGCTACTGGGGCAAGTAGGCTCAGACGGGTTCATCCCACGTTAGCGGGATTGCAGCCATTCTCAGGTGGCTGGTTGAGTGTCTGGCACATAAGAGCGTGCCAGGAACTTGGGTGGTACCGCGGAGACAATGCGCCTTCGTCCCAATAGGGATGATGGCGTTTTTTGTTATTTGGAGGCGGATTGTGACGGAACGTGTGTATTTAACTGATGCGTATGTGCAATCTTTTGAGGCGGTGGTAACGGCCGTTTCCGAAGACGGCGTGGTGCTGGACAAAACCGCCTTTTACCCCGGCGGCGGCGGGCAGCCCCACGATGTGGGCACGCTGGCAGTCGGCGACCAAACCTGGAACGTGACCAGTGTCAAGAAGTTTGGCGGTGATATCATCCATTTTGTTGAGGGTGAACCACCGGTGGTGGGAACGGTCGTTATCGGCCAGCTCGATTGGGAGCGGCGCTACCAGCTCATGCGTACGCACACCGCCATGCACATCCTGTGCGGCGTGGTTTGGCGCGATTATGGTGCCTCGGTGACGGGCGGCAATATGGACCCGTTTAAGGGGCGCATGGATTTTGAGTTTGAAACGATGCAGCAGGAGCTGGTGGCCGAGATTGAAGCGGCCGTTAACAAAGAAGTAGAAGCCGCCCGCGAAGTCCGCGTGCAAATTCTGCCGCGCGAGGAAGCGTTTCAGATTCCCGACCTGATCCGCACCAAGATCAACCTGCTGCCGGAAGGCATCAAAGAGGTACGCACCGTGGAGCTGGTTGGGCTGGATCTGCAGGCCGATGGCGGCACGCACGTGAAAAATACCGGTGAAGTCGGCCGTATGCGCATCACCGACTACAAAAGCAAGGGCAAAATCAACAAGCGCATCTATGTGGAATTGGACTGATCCACAGATTAGCGCAGATTAGCGCAGATTTTTTAGTTTGATTTGGAGAGGTAACGTGCGTGATCCACGGACCTATGCAGTTATTGGGGCTGCTATGGAAGTGCATAAGCAGCTTGGACCTGGTTTTCTGGAGGCGGTCTATCAAGAGGCATTAGCTGTGGAAATGGAACTGCAAGAAATACCATTTAGTCGTGAAGTGATGTTGCCCGTTCATTATAAAAACAGGCAGCTAGCCGTAGGTTATCGCGCAGATTTTCTATGCTTTGAAGACGTTGTTGTCGAACTCAAAGCTCTGCGAAAATTAAGTACGATCGAGGAAGCTCAAATATTGAATTATTTAAAGGCAACTGGATTTGCAATCGGAGTTCTCATTAACTTTGGCAGCAGATCACTGGAATACAAAAGGTACGCCCACACCAAGAAAAAATAATCTGCGTAAATCTGCGCTAATCTGCGGATAATAGAATATGAGATTTATTGTTAAGGAACAGGAATACGAAAAGCCAATTGGTGCCGGGCTGATGCGGTACGAGATTGACGGCGTGCCGACGGGTGCGGTGGAGCATTGGCGGCTGACGCGGGCCACAGAGGGCTACGAAGTGCTGCGCGTGGATCTGGACGCGCGGGAAGCGGCCTCAGGGCATTCGTATCTGTACAATCTGGTGCGTCGGGCCGATGGCGCGCCAGAGCGGCTGGCGTATCGCTTTTGGGGCGACCGACTGCAAATAGAGGGCACGCTGCTCTTTTCGGAGACGCACATTACGGGAAAGCGGACGGTGAACGGCCGTACCCACGCCGAAGACCTGGACATCGAACCCGGCACGATTTTCTGGTTCCCTTCAGCCATTGGGCTGGGATTGGTCCTAAAGGCGAAAAAGGTGACGGGGAATACGGCCGTTACCCTCAACGGCAAAATCGGCGGCGATGAGACGCTGGCGCTGCAGCAAGTGTCGGTGGACGTACATTTTCTGATTACCGACACCAAACCAATGGAAGTGGCGGGCAAAACGCTAGAAACCGTGCCCACGATGGTACGCTGGAACGGCAACCAGCGCATCGTCGTCCGCGACCAAAATTACTGGCCCGTCGCTATGCAGCGGCCCAACTTTGCCGATGGCAAGCTGCTTTCAGCAACAGAAACGCGATACATTTGGTATTGAGATGGCACAAGAACATTTAATAAGACCTGATAATCAACAGATAATCAAGGTGATACTAACGGAGAAATATCTGATCAGCTCGTTGATGAAATACTGGAAAATATTGAGAGGAAAACCGGACAATCTGGCATAGTGATTCCATTATGATGAAATATCAAACGTTGAACGCATATTTTCGAATACGAATTTCCAGGCGAATTACTGGCCCCGACACGGCCGTTTCCTACTCCATCCCTGCTATACCGTCGTCGGGCTCTCCTGTTCATTAACCATTTACCATTAAAAATTAACCATTAACCATTTGGAGCAATCACATGTCTTTTAAAGACGTTTCCAACAAAGTGGACTTTGTGGAACAAGAACAAGAAATCCTGAAATTCTGGCAAGAAACCGATGCCTTTAACGAGCTGCGCCGTCTGCGGGCAGACAGCGACAAACGGTTCAGCTTCATCGATGGCCCCATCACCGCCAACAACCCGATGGGCGTGCACCACGCCTGGGGGCGCACCTACAAGGACCTCTACCAGCGCTACCACGCCATGCAGGGTAAAAACCTGCGCTGGCAAAACGGCTTCGACTGCCAGGGCCTGTGGGTTGAGGTGGAGGTAGAAAAGGAGCTGGGCTTCAAAACCAAGCGCGACATCGAAGAGTATGGCCTGGAAAACTTTGTCAAGCTGTGTAAGGCGCGGGTGCTGCACTATGCGGCCGTTCAAACCGAGCAATCTATTCGCCTGGGCTACTGGATGGACTGGAACAGCCCGGACGAGCTGCGCCGCCTCAGCGGCATGATGAAGGAAGATGCGCAGCAAGAAGTGACCATCCAGGGTCCGAAAGGACCGATCACCGGCACCGTGGAGCAGGTGGTGGGCATGTTGGGTCTCGTAGACGTAGGCGGTTCCTACTTCACCTTCAGCAACGAGAACAACTACATGATCTGGCGCTTCCTCAAAATGTGCCGCAACAACGGCTGGCTCTACAAAGGGACAGACGTTATGCCCTGGTGCACCCGCTGCGGCACCGGCATCAGCCAGCACGAGATCGTTACTGATGGCTACTTTGAAGTAACGCACGATTCTGTGTACGTAAAGTTTCCCTTGCGGAATCGTGAGAACGAGGCGCTGCTCGTCTGGACCACAACCCCCTGGACGCTGTCAAGCAACG
>JBHIWP010000093.1:0-16361 GCA_041987425.1 Promineifilaceae bacterium (SeqCode)
GACGGCTTCGCTGGTGCCCGTGGAGACGGCTTGACCGATCACCTGAGTGCCGCTGGCCACTCGGAAAGCAACGCTGCCCATAAAGCCTTCGTTCGCATCTAGCTGGCCGTTGCCGTTGTCATCGGCAAAGGCATTGACGCAGACGGTGGCCCCGGCTGGTGCCTCTGGCGTGTTGGTGGGCACCTCGGTGGGCACGGCCGTTTCGGTTGGCACAAGCGTCGCGGTTGGAATGGATGTGCTGGTGGCTGGTGGTGGCGGTGGAGGCGGTGGTGAGGTCGGCTGCGGCACCGGTGTATTTGTTGGCGGAGGGCCAACTTCAACCAGTTCGGCGGTATCAAACCAGACGTCCAAATGTGCCCGACACTGATTCACACCTTCCAGGCCATAGTCAGCAGCGGTGAACACAGAGACCTTGTCGCCAGTAGCGGTTACTTCCACAGAAACTTGCTGCCACTGATCGTGCGGCTGGATAAAACCGCTCCATTTCACATCTCCATCATTCCAAAGGCCAGATCCGTTGGGGTCGATCCCCACCTGCACATCCATGCGCAGGCCGCCTTCGGACGGCGCCGGGTAGTTATCATTGGAGCCACGCCCTCTGGCCCAGACAGTAAAGCGATAGGTGCTGCCAGGCTTAACGTTTACAGTTTGCAGTACACCAGCCGCCCAGGTATCCCAGGAGTTTCCTACATGCTGTGAGGCGGAGCCAGAATTAATCAATGGCGCACTGATCGTTTCTGCGCTCCAGTGTGGTTCTTTGTGGTACCCTTTGGCGCAATCATCAAATTTATCGGCGCTGCTCACGCGGAACCAGCGGCCCCACCCATTGGCAGAGCCATCGCCGTTGTAAGGCAGCTCAAAACCAGGATTTTGCAGCAGGTTCGTTTGTGCAGCGCTTTTCCTGGCCTGGCTACCCATCCCTATCAATATCAAAATAAGGAGTACAATTTTCAAACTATTTTTTGTCATTCAACATACCTCTTCCTTAATACCTCTTCAATTCCTCTGCCTTGCGCTATTTCGTGTGGCCAAAACAGCGCGTTGTGCCGCTTTGCCTAAGTCCGGCTGCGGCCTAGCAAAACGGCCGTACCAATTAATAATATGCCGATCACAATCCCTGCGCCAATCAAAACCGAGCGACCCGCCCCACTTCCGTTTACCGTCGGCGTCGCCACAAGCAGGGCTTCAGGCGTTTCGTTTGCCTTTCCGTTACCGATAATCGCAGCGGGCTGGGTAGGCGGAACGGCCGTGGGGGCAGGTGTTGCCCCAATAAAGCCACCGAAGCCCAGCATCACCTGATCGCCAGCTTTCAAAATTACCGTCCGATTGCCGCTGTTGGTAAGCGTTTCGTCGCGTCCCACGGAGCGCGTAACCTGGTAATCACCCGGTTCTATGTTCGTCAGGCAATACGGCTCTGAAATGCCATCAGTTACATAGTTAGCTACCACTGCTTCAGCCGTAAAAACGGTAAAGGCTACACCCGCCTGCAGCGCTTCGCCGGGTTCTCGCTCGCCGTTTCCATTTTCATCGGAAAAGGCTACCAGGCAAACGGCCGTTACCGGGCCGGGTGGGGCTGTAGCGGTCGGCGTTGGCGGCTCACGAGTGGCGGCCAGCGTGGGCGACACGTCTGGGGTGGCACTTGCAGGCGGCTCAACAATGCCCACAATGAGCAGTTCGCCCGGCTGAATAAGCGTATCGGCTGTTAAATTGTTCAGGTCCAGAAGCTCTGTCAGTGAAATGCCGGAACGGAAAGCAATGGCTGTTAACGTATCATTTGGCTGCACAACAGCGTAAATAATGCCTTCAGCATTAGGCGTGGCGGTTGGTTGCGTTTGCGCTTGCAGATTTAAAGGCAGCGTCAGCCACCACAGCAGGCCGCTGCATAAAAAGCAGCTAAACAAAACCCACCTTAACCACTGCTGTTTTACCCCCATTTTGCTTTTCCTCCACAACGTTCCGCACACGATTATAAGACGTTCGGTCTACAAAGCAGGTCAGGGTACTAACTGCCAACTATCGCCCAATACAGTGCCATCCTCTCCAATGATTGCCAGCCGGTCTAACGTAGTGGGCTCATAAAGCCCGACACGAATCACGTGTGTAGCGGGATCAAACTCCTCTGGCAAAGTTAACAGCCGCTGCTCTTGAACAGCCTGACCCGGTCGCCACCAGTGAGAAAACCAATATATGCCGCCAGGCGGAGCATCCGCCTGGGCGAGCAGCGTATCATTATCATTATGCATCAAATGCAGAAATGCAATCTGGTGCGGCAGTTCAGGAGTCGTTTTTTGCCAGATTAGATTAACCTGCACCGTTTGTTCGTTGACTGGTGTAACGGACCAGCTTTGTAGCAAATATGTACTGTTAAAATTGACAGATGGCCCTGGTTCGGGCGCAGTTCCACTTGCATAACGAACATATAGCGGATAAGGTTCCAGCTCCAGATCGCCTCTGGCCAGACGGCCGTTTTGCACCACCACCATCTCTGCATCCGCCAGCAGCTGCGGCACAAATTCCAGATCGCCAAACGGCCAGGCATAGAGGCTTATAGATTGCCCAGGCGCGGCAGGCGGCAGGCCGTCTTCTGGGCGATAAAAGTTTACGCCGTCTAAATCAGCCAAAAAGGGCACGCTGGGCCATCCTTTTTGCGTGGCTTCATCCCAAAACCAGCGATCCAGGTAGACGGCCGTTTCCGGTGCTTCTTCGTTTAGTGCCATCGCCAGCTCTGTCGCTGCGGCTTCAAACAGCAGGGCCGTATCCTGTTGCTGATTATAGTTAACATAATCCCGCACGGTGAGAAGCAGGCTGCCTGCTATCAGAACTGTCACCAGCCCACCCCGCACAGCTTGGGGCAAATGCGGCCAGCGCCACAGCTGGTCCAGCCCCAGCGCCGGTAAAAAGATAGCGGCGGGCAAAATGCCCACGGCTCGCAAAAAATGTGGCGCGTCTTCAGCCAGGATCGTTACGGCGAGCATGACGGTGCTCCAGAGCAGCACGGCGACGGCAGCCGGCTTGCGCCAGTTGAACAGGCACCAGCCCAGCCCCAGCAAAAACGGCCCGGCCATCAGCCAGTCAAACAACGACCGTCCCGCTGGATTGTGCCGCAAAATTGTGTCGCCGCGCCAGAAAAACAGCCCCAGCGACTGCCCAATATGCCGCCCCAGCGTGCCCCAGAGGTCACCGTGGTTAATAGCGGGGTTCAAAATAGATACCTGGCCGGTGCGGCCCAGAAGCATCTCGGGATTTTGCAGGTAAAAGAGGGCAAGAGGAAGAACGATAACGGCCATTCCCAACATAAACCAGCCTGCGCCATGCCGCAATCGCGCCTGCTGGCCCCGCCACAGCAAAAACGCCCCAAGCCCCAGCAGCAGCAGCGGCGTAAAACGAATTGCCAGATAGGTGTAGAAACCAAGTCCGTAAACAGCGCCTGCCGCCAGCCACCAGCGGGGCCCTCTTCTGCGGTATGCCTCCGTTCCCAACCAAAAGGCCAGGGCCAGCACGGCTGGCAGCAAAATTACGCGCAGCCCCAGGCGGCTTAGGTGCACAGGCCAAAGCGTAATGGCCCACAGCCAGGCTGTCAGCAGCCCCACGCGCCAGCCAAACCAGCTGCGTCCCAACTGGTAAACCACCAAAGTTGTAAGGCTGCCTACCACGGCCGCAGCCAGCCGCAGCGCCACTATCGTGCGGCCAAACAGGGCCACGCTCAGCGCCGTCAGATAAATGTAGAGCGGCTCACGCCCGTTGTTGGCGGTAAAAAAGACGGCAAGGTCGCCATCGAGCACCCGCAGCGTATCCAGCCCGTTAAAGGCTTCATCACGGTAGAGCCCGGGCGGCCAGCCCGGCAGGTTATAAAAGCGAAGCAATACGGCCGTTGCCATAGCCAGGAGTAATAAAGCCCATCCAAAAGTGGACGGGCTTCGGTGTTTTTTATAGGAGGTGTGCATAGGTGGCCTGTTTGTCAAAACGTGGCAAGTATAGCAAAATAGCCCCTTGCGTCAACCAGCACACCGGGGGCGAAAAGACAAAATTGACTTTACAGAAATTGGAGAATTTTACCGCAAAGACGCTCGGAACGCAGAGAATTTTCTCTGCAATTTAGAACACCTCCGCGCTCCGTGACTTTGCGTTTTTTTAGAATGAAAGTTTTGATGTTGTCGAAGGCATGCCTGGTTGGTTCGTATCAGACCAAGCTAGAGGCAATTGCTCGTCACGAAGATATTGATCTCACCGTCATCGTCCCACCTGTCTGGTACGATCCAGCGGGGCCGGTAAAGCTAGAACGAGCGCACACCGAAGGCTACCGCCTGCTGGTCGATCCTATTCGCTTCAATGGCCAGTTTCACACCTACTACTTCCCCAGGCTCAAGCAGCGGCTGACGGCCGTGCGCCCCGATGTAGTCCACATTGACGAAGAACCGTATAACCTGGCCACGTGGCTGGCGCTGCGGCAGGCCAGGAAGGTGGGCGCCAAATCGCTCTTCTTTTCCTGGCAAAATCTGCGGCGCAGCTACCCCTTTCCCTTTAATTTGCTAGAAAAACAGGTGCTGAACCAGACTGATTACGCCATTATGGGCAACCAGGCGGCGGCCGAAGTATGGCGGCAAAAAGGGTATCGTGGACCCCTGCGCATCATTCCGCAGTTTGGGGTAGACGCCACGCTTTTCCAGCCGCCGCTCCAGCGCGATCCAGGGCGCGGCTTTGTCATTGGCTCGGCCAACCGGCGGCTGGTGCCAGAGAAGGGCGTGGACTTGCTGCTGCGGGCGGCGGCGCAGCTGCCCGGCGTGTGGCGTTTGCACATTGCCGGGGATGGCCCGGAACGGCCGTCGCTAGAAAATCTCGCGCGTCAGCTGGGCATCTGGGAACGAGTGCAGTTCGATGGCGTCGTTACCTCAGCCCAGATGCCGGGCTATTTACAGCAGCTAGACGCGCTGGTGCTGGCTTCGCGCACGCGGACGAACTGGAAAGAGCAGTTTGGCCGCGTATTGATTGAGGCCATGGCCTGCGAGGTAGCCGTCGTGGGAGCCAACAGTGGCGAGATCCCCAACGTCATCGGCGAGGCGGGCTTGATCTTTCCCGAAGGAGATGAGCAGGCGCTGCACCATCATTTGCTGGCTCTCGTGCAGTCACCCAGGCTGCGAGATGAACTAGGTAGAAACGGCCGTCAACGCGTGTTGGCTCACTACACCCAGGGCCAGATCGCCAATGAAACGGTGGCCGTTTACCGCGAGATGGCCGATACAACCGCCCGCTAAACGAACCATTAACCGAAGCCTAACATTACGCTCAAATTATAAACGGTGCTAAAACAAATAAGGTATACTACGGTTCATGAGTGATGCTTTACCTCAAGCCAATGAGCCAAAAAATCAGTCAACTGCGCCACCGCGAGAGAAGAGGCGGTCTGTGCGCGTTGTCGGCCTATTGCTGATCATTTTTTCTGTGCTGGTTGGTTGGTTCCTGCTGGTGGCTTTTTTGGGCTGGCAAAGTGGCCAGCAAGCACTGCGAGACAAGCAGTTTGCCCAGCTAGACCGGCAAATTGCCCTGGCAGAAGAAGATATTGCCCAGGGTAATTATCGTTTGGCGCTAACCCGACTCGATTGGGTATTGGAACGAGACGCAAATGCGCCTGGAGCGCGTGCGCTGCGAGACGAAGCGCTGGCTGGTCTTGGCACGACGCCGGTCCCTACGCCGGTAACGGCCGTTACCGTCACCCCCAATGCCACCAGACTGCCTACCGCCACACCAGGTTCCATTGGCAGCCCCAGCGACGAACTGCTGCGCATCCAGCGGCTGGTGGCTACCAAATATTGGGAGGAGGCTTTGCCCGCACTTGTTGCTTTCCAGCAGCAATTTCCCAGCTTTGAGCGGGCCGAAACTGACCAGCTTTTGTACGATGTTTATATGAATTACGGCCTGGATTTAATTTCCGGCGACCGTGTTGAATTGGGAATGTACTATTTAGCGCAGGCCCAACGGCTGGGGGATTTACCTCAGACAGCGCGCGATTACCAGACCTGGGCGGAGCTATACACACAGGGCATCTCGTTTTATGGGGTGAATTGGGAAGCATCGGCTTACTATTTCCGTGATTTGTGCCTCGCCGCACCATTTTACCAGTCGTCTTGTGAACAGCTGTTTACGGCCCTGGTCTCGCTGGGGGATCAGTACGCCTTTGCTCAGGATTGGTGCCCGGCGCAAAGCTGGTATGATGAGGCCAGCGGATACCAAACGACGGCCGAATTAAACGACAAACGCACCCAGGCACAAGAAAACTGTCTTTTAGCTACGCCCACGCCTTCGGAACCAATCACCGATACCGTACCCATTTCGGAAACTGCGCCATTTGAGGGAGCTCCTTTTATACTACCCACCGAGACCCCAGAAGGTCCGTAAATTACTATATAATTTTATTCATGGCTGAAAAAGGTGAAGCGCTCAGTGACCGGGAACTTGAAGTACTCCAATGCGTCATTGACGGCGCTGGCAACAAAGAAATCGCGGCAACTTTAATCATTAGTGAAAACACGGTTAAGGTTCATCTGCGCAATATTTACACCAAGCTGGACGTCAACTCGCGCACGGAGGCGACAACGGTTGCCTTGCAGCAGGGTCTGGTAACGCTGGCAGGGATCACCACGGAGAACGCCGATGACTCGCCCCCACTAGAGGCCGAGTCAGAAGCGGCCGTTTCACCACCCGTTGCGCCAGAAAGTACCCAGCCAGAATCTCTGTCTGCCACCCGGCCTGCATTTTTCCCCCGACGTATTGTTCTCACTGGCTTACTGCTTCTTTCGCTCGTGGTCATCATATTTTTGGCTTACCAGGTAATTGATGGCTCCGTCACGCTCACCCCAACCCCGGAGCCATTTTCCGAAACCCCTATCACCAATGATTGGCTGCAAAGCCGTCCATTACCTGAGGCCCGCAGCAATATGGTGCTGGTGGGCAGCGGCCTAAACCTGTACCTGATAGGTGGTGAAACGGAGAGCGGCGTCACCAATGCCGTTTCCATTTTGCGCACGTCTGAACTGGTGTGGCATGAAGGCGCGGCCAAGCCCACGGCCGTTACTGACATCAGCGGCGCGGAGCTGTTTGGCGAGATTTATGTTCCGGGCGGCAGGCTGGCGAATGGCCAGTTGACCAACGTGGTGGAAGTGTACAGCCCCGCCAACGACAGCTGGCGCGTGACGACGCCTTTGCCTACGGCCGTTTCCGGTGGTGTAGTCTTGTCGGACGGCAGCTTCATTTACCTGTTTGGCGGCTGGGACGGGGAAGACTACCTGGCAAGCAGTTACCGCTTTGATCCAGTAAACAATAGCTGGCAAATTTTGCCAGACATGCCCACGGCCCGCGCCTTTGCCACTGGCGGCGTGGTTAAGGGCAGGCTGTACGTCGTGGGGGGCTATGATGGGGAACGTCCGTTAAGCCAATGTGCCTATTTTGATCCCACACCACCCACCACGGATACCACAGAAGTAAGCACGGGCAGCTGGCACAGCTGCGCCACTACTTTGCAGCCGCGTGCCGGGGCCAGCGCAGTGGGGGTATTCAACAAGCTTTATCTGTTTGGCGGCGGCGCTTTCAGTGAGGAGCCAATCACCTACAGCGAGTCCTACAACCCGGATGCAGATCAATGGTCAATCGTCAACACCCCACCCCTGATTGACCAACCAAACTGGACGGAACTGGGCACCACCAGCATCGAAACGAATATTTACGCCGTTGGCGGCGTACGCGGCGGCACAGAGGCCACAGCCGAGCTGTTTGTCTACCGGCCGCTAACCTACCAGACCTTCATCCCACTGGCCCCGTCAGAAGGTGATTAGTGCGCCGTTGTTTCAGCCATCTCTTCCGCAAAAGAATCGGCAAAAAACCAGGTGATAATTTTAGCTTCGGCCCAGGGCATGAGTGCTTCGATAAGCTGCATGCCAATAGGCGTGGACATAGCCGCTTCAAAGCTCACCTTGGACGTAAAATACAGCTCAAACATCAGGTGAAAGCGAGATTCACCACCCGGCTTGTGCGCAATACGGCTTACCTCGCGCTGCACCAAACCCGGCAGCTGTTCTGCCAGCGGCAAATGTGTTTCATTGAAAAACTGCTCCAGCACTTGCTCATCATCCACGCGGCGGTAAAGGGTAACAAATTTATACATGCTGTCACTCGTAAAAACATGAAGATTACGCAGATTAATCAGGTAGATTCTTCTCATCTGCGAAATCTGTTGATAATGTCTTGAAATGCCTAATGCCAGATAGCCGTTAGCTGCGCCTTCAGCTTCTGCCGCTGTGTTTGATACGCTTCTACTTCTACTTCCCCGGCGTCGTAGGCATCGTCCAGGGCGGCAATGGCTTGCAGCAGCGCGGTTTTGTCATCTTCACCTGGCTGCATTGTCTGATCCCTGGGCACTGTAACGGCAGCGGCTTGGAGTACGGGCGCAGTGCGCCAGCGCTGCACCAGAAAGAAGCCAACGGCCAACATCCCGGCCAGGGCCAGGCCGCCAACAATCAGCTCGCTGGTTTCGTCGCGCACTGGCAAAACGTTGCCCGCGGCGTCGGTCACCTGGGTAGGACGGCCGTTTAATGACACATTCAAGGCGTCGGCTGCGACAATATCGCTGTTCATGTAGCTAAGAAAAGAGCCCGCACCTGTTGCCTGGGTGCCTTGTGCTATCCAACTTTCGTCGTCAACAACAACGCCCACGTCGGCCATCAGCAGGCTAGCGCCAGTCACCGGATATTGAAGCGGATGGGCCAGCAGCAGGCCATCGTCGTAGGGCAG
The DNA here is from genome assembly GCA_041987425.1 of Promineifilaceae bacterium (SeqCode). Taxonomy (GTDB): domain Bacteria; phylum Chloroflexota; class Anaerolineae; order Promineifilales; family Promineifilaceae; genus Leptofilum. The sequence continues at coordinate 8,782 of JBHIWP010000093.1, forward strand.
TTCATAGTTCACCAGCAGGTTAAGGCTGTTGGGTCCAGGGCGCAGCGGTACCGTGTCTGCCCAGCCAGCCCCGGTTTGAATCACCTCGTCGGCCCGAATAAAGCTGTCCCGTGAGGTACCAAAGCCACGCTGAAAATTGATATTTTCAGCCCCGGCAGGCAAGCTAACTTCCACAGTTCCCTGATTGAAGTCCCCACTTTCACCTACGAAAACGGCCGTTTCCAGATTGCTAAAAATGTAAAGTTCAGACACCAGCAAGCGATCTTCCGCAAATGTCAAAATCAGGTGCAGGCGGTCAATCGCTATGACAGTTGGGTCCGAGATGGCCTCATAAACAAATAGGGGCATTTGCGCCACGGGTTCCGCATTGGACACCTGCACGGCATTGCTGTTGAAGCTAAGGCCCCCATAGGCAAAATCTGCCAAAAACACCCAGTCGGGCGGCACGTTTTGCACCAAAAATTCAAAGCTGCCGTCTGCGTTGACTGGCGCGGTTTCAGAGTACATTTCTTCTAGCTGCACGGTAAAGGCCCGCAGACGCACCTCACCTGTGGTAACAGGCTCGTTGGTGGTGCCGTTGAGCACTGCACCGCTGAGGGTTGCCAGCTCCACCGGCGCAAAGGCAGCCAGGGGATCGGTGTAAGTGTAGTGCAGGGAACGGCCGTAATCAATCAGCGCCAGCTTCTCTGCCTCGCTCAAACCGCTCACATCCACGCCCAGCATGTCTTCGCTTTCCAGCTCCGCCAGAATCATCTCGTTGCTGCGGCTAAACCAGTAATCCAGCCCGGGCCAGCTGGCAATATCGACCTCCAGCTCTGCGGCCAGCGCCTCGCCAGCGGCAATATCCTGGGGGCGGGTGCTAAAGCTGTAGGCCAGGGCAACCAGGTCCCAGATCTCGGCCTCGCTCAGCGGATTGCTGCTGGACGGACCAAAAGGGGGCATACCGGCATTCACGTTGCCATTGCTGATAACATCGAACATCATGGAGGGAACGGCCGTCAGCCGGTAAGTGGGGTCTGAAAACGCGGTGGGCGCCAAACCAGCCTGCACCGCCTGCGCTCCCTGCCCATCCCCCATTTCACCATGGCAGACCGCACAGCGCGCGTCATAAATGGCTAACCCAGCTTCGGCATCGGGCGCGGCGGCTGGCAGCGGCGTGTCTTGCGCCGTTGTCAGCGTTGGCCTCAGCGTGAAAGTCGTCAGGGCAGCGGCAAATAAAATCGCCAGCAAGCGCACTTTTGCTGAACCAGATAACTTATTCTTTCTCATCATCACTCATGCAGTTTTTGTAGAACTTTTCAGGGTCAGATTGTGGCCGCAATTGGCACAAAATCGGTCGCCGGGGTCGGTTAGCGCGCCGCACTGCGGGCAAAAGCGGGCCTGCCCATTGGCAGCGGCTGGGGTGGGCAAGGCAGTGGTTTCTTTTTGCTGGCGCTGCTGGCGCAGGCGGGCAACGGCCGCTTCGATTTCAATATCCACATCCACGTCAGCGTGCAGCGCTGGCGCGAGGAATGTTCGCTGTTCGCCAGCATCAATCGCCTGTAAAACGGCCGTAGCCTGGTCTACAAGCCGGACGCGCTGTATCTCATGCACCTCGGTCGGAAGCTTACCGGTTTCATGATCAAAGTCCAGCGCCTGAATTTGATCCAGCAAATGTTCTTTCTCTTGCAGCAAGCGCTCGAACTCGCTTTTGACACCTTCTGTATCTTGCGGGCGCAAAAAAGGCCGGGCCACAAACAAGCCTACCAAAATGAATAACGCGATGCCGAGCAGTATTGAGCCTACGGTCATAATAGTTTCTTCAATGTATGGTTTTGGTGAAAAGTGAAAAGTGGCAAGTGATAAGAAGCCCACTTTTCACTCTTTACTATTCCCACCGAATCATCCTTCCTGCGCTAAGAGCCTGCCAATCACCTCGTCAAGCGTTTCACCGCTAATTGGGCCGATCTGAACGTGAGCGATTTCGCCATTTCTATCAATGATAAACGTTTCTGGCACGCCGGTAATTTCATAATCGTGGGAAATACGGGTGCCCAGATCAGGCGCGTGGGGAAAGGTAACGTCAAACTCGTCCATATAGTCCAGGGAGTTTGGCTCCACGTCGGCATAGGCCACGCCAACGACCACCACGCCCTGATCGGCATATTTTTGCCAGGCGGCTTCAAGTTCAGGCGTTTCCACGCGGCACTCCACGCACCAGGAAGCCCAGAAGTTCACAACCACAATCTGGCCTTTCATTTCGTCGAAGGACACGGCCGTTTTGCCGTTCCATTCATAGCCTTCAAAAAACTCCAGGTTGAAGGCAGGCGCGGCCTGCCCCACTTCTGGGCGCGGCGCGCTGCTTTGCACCAATCCCCAGCCCAACACGGCCAGCAAACCCAACACCACGACCCAAACAATGATGTTCAGAAAGCTGCGCCGCTTTTTTTCTGGCTGATCGATCGTATCTACATTGGTGATATCACTCATACGTATTACCGGTTGCGTAATTCTTCCTCTATTCTGGCTTTATAATCATCTGGCGCAAGGTGCTGGCTTGGCGGAACGGGAACGGCCGTTTCTGCAGGCGTCGCCGTCTCAAACACATTCGCTTCATCCGCCGCGGCCGTCGGAGCGCGCAAGCTGCGCATGTAGCGGCTAAAAAAGACGCCGCCCAACACCACAGCCACCACCGGCAGCAGCCACAAAGTTAAGCTAAAACCGCTCTTGGGCGGATTGGCCAGCACGCCATCGCCATACTGCCGGGCAAAATAAGCCTGCACCTCTTCCGGGGTGCGGCCCTCGGCCAACTGCTGCCGGATGAGCGCGCGCCAGTCGGCACACGCCTGCGTGGGGCACACATCCAGCGGCGTATTCTCGCACACGGGGCAGAAGAGATCTTTCGCTACCTCGTTCACGTCATCATCGGTGACGGTTTCGTCCTGCGCCAGAGCTGGCGTAACAAACAGCAGCAAACCCAACAGCAGCAAGACGGCCGTTCCGATCTGTTTACATCGCAAAAAACTCAGCACAAAAGTCCTCATCAATCCGTAGGCACTACGGCCGTTCGCGGTCTTCTCACCAACGCGCGCTCCTCCGCCGGATCTGGCCAGGCGGCGATGAGCGTGCCCAGCACAAAGATGAAGCCACCGGCCCACACCCAGTTAATCAGCGGATTCAGGTAAATGCGAAAGGTGGCCTGATCGGCCGAAGCGGGTTCCCAGTTGATCATCAGCACGTAAAAATCTTCAGCGATGGTGGAGCGGGCGCTGGGGATGGTCATAGGCTGCTGGGTGCGTGTGTACAGTTCCGTGCGTGGATTAAGCTGGCCAACGTAACGGCCGTTGTCATGCACGTCCACAGTGGCCTCGGTAATCAACAAATCGTCAGGCCCTGGATAGCGGCTCACGCCCCGGAACGTCATCTCGTAGCGGCCAAGTGCGGCCGTTTCGCCCACCGCCAGCCGTATCTGCGTTTGTTCCTGGAATATCTCTACACCGATAATACCAAAGGCCATGACGATCACGCCCAAATGGATCCAGTAGCCACCATAGCGCCGCCGGTTTCGCGCCATCAAATTAGAAAAAGCCGCAAATGGGTTCTCACCTCGCTTCATGCGCGCTCGCGTTCCCTTCCAGAACTCCAGCAGCGTCAAAATGAGCGAGAACGTGACGACCCAAAAGCCAAGCAAAGCGCCCCAGCCGCGAATGTTAAGCGCGAACAGTAAGCCGACGATGATTAGAGCCGCCAGCGCGGGCCAGCGCAAAGACATGCCAATCCGCTGGGCGCTGGAGCGGTACCACATCGTCAGCGGGGCCACGCCCATCAGCAGCACCAGCAGCAAAAAGAGCGGCCCCAAAGCCTGTTCGTATACTGGCGGGCCAACAAAGCCCTTTTCACCTGTAAACAGCTCGGAGAAGATGGGGTAGTTGGTAAAGAGGAACACGATCAGCAAAATCGCCAGAATCAAAAAGTTGTTGTATAGAAAGGCGGCTTCCCGGGAGAGCAAGGAGTTCAATTTATTAGCCGTGCGTAGCTCTTCGCGTCGGTGCAGCATCCAGTAGGCAGAAAAAACAAACATGATGGCGATAAAGCCAAAGAACAGCGGCCCAATGGCCGACTGGGCAAAAGAGTGCACCGAAGAAATAACGCCGCTGCGCACAATAAACGTGCCGTAAAGAACCAGGCAGTAGGTCAGCAAGATAAGGAACATGTTCCACATCTTGAACATGTTGCGCTTTTCCTGAATCATCACGGAGTGCAGGAAGGCCGTGCCCGCCAGCCAGGGCATGAATGAAGCGTTTTCCACCGGGTCCCAGGCCCAGTAGCCGCCCCAGCCCAGCACGTCGTAGGCCCAACGGCCGCCTAAAACCAGCCCCAGGCTCAGGAAAAGCCAGGCCACCAGCGTCCAGCGGCGCGTCACCCTGATCCAGGCGTCATCCAGCTTGCCGGATATGAGCGCCGCCATGGCAAAAGCGTAGGGCACGGTGAAGCCCACAAAGCCCAGGTAGAGCATCGGCGGATGAATGATCATGCCGGGGTGACGCAGCAGCGGATTTAGCCCGTTGCCGTCGGGGGGAACCACCGCCAGCCGGGCAAAAGGATTTTCTACAAAAACGGAGATAGAAATAAAGAATATTTGGGTAAAGCTGGCTACCATGATGGCGTAGGGCATTAGCGCCTGCTGCTTGCGCCAGTTGCGGGCCATGGAAGCGGCCGTAAATGCCGCCAGCAATAAGTTCCAGAACAGCAGCGAACCGGCCTGCCCGCCCCACAGCGCCGTCACCTTCAGGTAGGTGGGCATCTCGCGGCTGCTCACGCGCCAGACGTATTCCACAGAAAAGTCGCCGGTCAGCAAGGAGTAGATCAAGAGGAGGCAGGCGATGCCAATGAGGGGCAGTGTAGCGATGGTGGCGTTACGGGCGCTCTCTACCCAGCGGGGTTGGTCAGTGCGACGGCCGTAATAAGCCGCCACCGCTGCATAAACGGCCGCAGCCAGCGCCAAAAGTAATGCAAGATAGCCTAGATCAGGAATCATTAATCTTTTCCTAGCAGGTCAGTGTTCAGTAAGGCAGTAATCAGTAGGTCGGTAACTGGCTCACTGAATACTGAAAACTGCTCACTCGTTAAAACTTCTCTCCACATTGTCGGGATGATCGGCCGGGTCCAGCTCTTCATAGCGCGTGGGGCACTTCAGCAGCAGGCCGTCGGGATTGACGATGAACTCGCCATTCTCATTGGCGCTGCCCTCTACCAGCGCCTGCGCCTCGTGCTGCAGCAGATCCGGCTTCGGCTCGTTGAAGGCCACCACGTGCAGGCGTTGGCCCGGATTGTTGAGATCGTCAACAATATCAAACTCCAGGCGCGAAGTCGTGGCGTCAATTTGTACAAACTCAATAGAATCGCCAATTACAAAGCCAGCCACGCGTAAATCGCGCCCAACCAGCTGGTCTTGCTCCGCGTAAAATTCGCTCACTGTCTTATACAGCTGGGTGTTGCCGCTCATAGCCGTTACAACCAGATAAACAATGGCGGCGATCAATAAAGCGCCCCCTACGGCAAACTTCAGCCGATTGCTTTTCGCGGGGAACAGTGCTTCTTCGCCTGTGGTGGTCCAGGTAGTATCTGCCATCTCTAGATGCTCCTCATGTGTGCGATTGCTGGCCTCATGATGAGGCCGCTTCAAAGTTCATCTTCAAAATCAGCTTCGTCAAACTCGTCAAACTCGTCAAACTCATCATCCCAATCGGCTGGATCTTCTTCGTACTCTAGAATCGCCAGCGCCTGCTCTACAAACTCTTCTGGCACGGCCACGTAGCCCGTTCCCAACAGGCCAACGGTAAGACCAAGGGCCTGCCCGGCGCCTTCCTGCCAGGCCCGCGCCGGAACGCCCTCCGCCTTCAGTCGTCCAGCAACAATGGTCGCCGGGGTAATGCCGGGCAGCTGGGCAACGACTTCCCACTTTACCTCTCGCTGCTCGCCAGGCATGCTGCTGTTTTCGTCAGAAGGTAATGGTAAAGCTGCTGAGCTACTAGAGTTATCACTCATGATTGGTATTGTCCCATTGGTTCATTTTGCATTTCATTATACTGGCAACAGGACTGATTGGATAGACAATTCAAAGCTTTTGTAAATTGTCCTTAACTGTTTCATAGAATTGCCGCTTGCTCTACCAGCTTGCCTCTGCATGAGAGTAAGTGACCAAATGCCATGCCTCATGTTAAAATGCGGGCAAAGTGATGTCAACTGGCAGGAGAAGAGCAGGTAAACCATGAGCTCAACAATGGAAAAGTTACTGGATAGGCTGGACAGCGTGCGTGAGCGGCTGCTGGTGGCGCTGGATGAACTGCCCGATGAGGCTTTGCTGGCTACCAATACGGTGAAGCCGGTGCGCGGTGATGGGTTAGCAGTAAACCGTGAAGCGGAAAGCGCCGGTTGGTCAGTTGCCGATCTGCTGGTGCAGCAAACCGCCTGGGAATCGGAGCTGGTGACGGGGTTGATGCATGTTTCACAAGGCAAAAAGCCAGCGCGCTTGCTGGCAGCGCTGGACAACGCTGAGGAATACGGCCGTCTACGCTACGAAGAAAACAAAGGCCGTGATCTGGACCGCATCTTTGACGATCTGCCCCAGGTGCGGGTGCAGCTAGAAGATTGGCTGGAAGAATTTTCTGAAAAGCAGCTTAGCCAGAAGGGACACTTTTCCTGGCTCAAAAATCGGTCCCTGGTTGACCTGATCGCCCAGCTCACCTACGAACACGAGCTGCGCTACCTGCCCCAGGTAGAGGCCCTGGCCCAAAAGTGGCAGCCGCCTGCTAACGACATGCTGCTTTCGCTATCGCCTAGACAAAATGGGCAAAAAGATGATGAATCAGCGGATAGGTAAAATAAGTAATTGCGTAATTGGGTAACTAAAATGGGCAATTACCCAGTTACTCAATTACCAAAATAGCAAACATGCATAGGCCCAACTTATAAGGACGAACGAGATGACAGCTTCACAAATTACACCGGACGTATTCCAGGCAGCGCGCGAAACGGCCGTTCTCACCGACCGCAGCGACCTGGGCACCATCCTCATAACTGGCGAAACGCGCTTTGACCTGATCAACCGCATGTCCACCCAAAAAGTGCTGTCCATGAACAAAGGCGAAGGCACCGCCACGATTCTTACGACCGATATCGGCCGTATCATCGACCGGCTGCTGCTCTACGCCACCAGCAGCGCCATCTATGCACTCACCAGTGAAAACAACAGCGAGCCGATTATTCGCTACCTGATGCGCTTCGTCTTCTTCCAGGATGACTTTCACATGAAGGACATTAGCGACGAGACGGTGATTTTTGGCGTCTACGGGCCGCAGGCGCGGCAAAAGGTGATAGAGGCGGGCTTCTCTACTGAGGAGCTGCCGCTGCACCACTGGCGGCAGGCGCAGTTCGGCGACGTGACGGCCTATCTTGCGGCGCGTGAGAAAGACGTCCACGCGCTGGATACCGTTGCCTTCGAGGAACTGGAGCACCGCGCGGCGGAATCGTCCGCGCTGGCGCTGAGTCTGCAGGGCATCAGCAATGACGACAGCTCGGTCGTCAGGTTGCTCAATTCG
>JBHIWP010000094.1:0-16357 GCA_041987425.1 Promineifilaceae bacterium (SeqCode)
CAGCCGCGTGCCGATGGTTTGGGTACGAGCATACTGATTATTTTGCATGATCCGCATCTCCTTAACTTTTTGCCCCTCTGCTTGGGCAATCTTCTTTTCCATGCGCCCTTATTGAGAAGATGGAGCTGATTGGGGGCGCACCAATCAGCTCCAGGAGGGTGTGGAACATTCGTTCTAAAAGAGATATTAGAACAAGCGTGCTAATCTGTCAAGACGAATTTGGGGTTTTTGTGGCAATACCTGTCACAACAGGAGAAATTGGTTTCGCGAAGCTTAAAACCAGCCGTGCTCTACTCAAAAATCAGGCATAGATTGTCAAAAGGCAGGCTTGTGCCCACATATTCTTCGCTGGCGGCGATCACCTTGTAGGCAAACGGCTGTCCAACGAAGGGATTGGGGTAGCTGGCGGTACAGAGGAAACGGCCGTCTTGTATCTCACAACTGGCCGCCAGCCATTCATTGTTGTGCAGGGTGAATACGCCTGCTTCGCTGAGCGGTGTGCCAATTGGCAAAATAGCTTCAAAGTGCACAGGATAGGGTTGAGGTACAGCCCGGCAGCTCTCACCGCCCAGGTCAGTAATCATAAGGTTGCTTTGCAGGCCCACTTCCAGGTCTGGAAATGGCTCGCCGCTAGTGACGTCTGGCTCCACCTGTGTGGTCAACGAGCGAAAGTCCACCAAAGGGCAGCCAATTTCATCCGGCGAAACGTCAAAGGTAGCTTCCAGGCTGTTGGCCCCTGTGTGAGTGATGGTCCGGTTTACGCTTTCTTGTCGAAGGGTCATTTGGCTTGTTCTCAAGGTGTAGCTGATTACGTCGCCGACGACGCTCATCGGGCCAACGCCTGCTAAGCCAGTCACAGAAATTTTGTAGAGTCCGTTATTAGTCAATGGCAGGGTGTAATGGCTGCAATTTGCTGCCTCTGGCCGGGCACAGGTCAACTGTTGGTTGCCAATTCCGGGCGTAACGGCCGTTACCACCACCGCCTCACTCTCTGACACAATTTCCACTTCAAGCTGTGCTGGCTCGACGTTGGGGCACACCGCCAGCGCCAAGGGCACAGTAACAGTCTCCGCTGCTACCTGGCAGCTCTCTGCTTCAGTCTCCCCAACAACTACCGTAATTTCTCCAGTCTTGTAGCCCGGTTTCTCCAGGCGAATCTGGTACGTCCCCGGCCCATCGCGCAGCACGGCCTGTTCATTCACCACTTCTGGCAGCGACTGCCACGGACTGCCGTCCAGCCGGTAGCGCACGTTGACCAGTCGCTGCGGTTCGCCGCTTTCGTTGTGAATGATGACGGTAACGGCCGTTTGCGCAGTGAAGTCGCAGACGGCCGTTTCGCCAGCATTTTCCCTCGCACAGGCCACGCCAATAGTGATCAGGATCGCTGCCACAGAAAACCATATCCCGTGTTTGCCCAACATATATTGTTTCCTCTTAGGCAATTGGCAAAAAGTCTCTGACAAGACAGTCTATGTAAAAGTTGCCAATCGCTCGAGTAATCGGCCCAAACGCCCATCGTTTTTCTACGTAACTTTTTGACGATTACATTGGCAATTGGCAGATACGCTGTGAAATAGAGTCTGCGTAAAAGCTGCCAATTGCTTGAGTAATCGGCCCAAATGCCCATCGTTTTTCTACATAACTTTTGCCGATTACAGTTGCCGACGAATTGCCTAATTGTACAGATGATCGTCTTTTGATCTCAAGGTTTCCAATGCTGGAAAATTGATCTATACTACTGGTTCAAAAGTGGCACATTTTGTGCCACACATTCGTGTTCAATCCAGTACACTACCCCACAACTGAGGTTACCAATGCCCGCCAGCCAAACCTTTGCCGACTTTCTGGCCACTGTCATTCAGCAGGATGGCCGACACGTGCGGCAGCTGGAGGCCGAAACGGCCCGGCGTTTTGGTCAAGCGGCAAAAGTGCCGCACAACAGCATCAGCCGCTGGCTGCGTGGCGAGGTGAAGCGGCCGCGCAGCTGGCAAGATCTGTTGAAATTGGCTGCGGTCCTGAATCTGCCAGATGGACAAACAACCCATCTATTGCAGATGGCAGGACATCCTTCTCTAGCGGCGCTCGCAGATCAGGCGGCAACGCCAGAAGCGCGTGCGCTGCTAGATGAATGGCGTCTGCCAGCGGCGTCGTCAGGAGAAGCACCGTTTCAGGTGCCGCTACAGCTCGGTCCCTTCGTGGGGCGCGAGGATGTTGTAGGCAACCTGAGCCGGGCATTGGGCAGCCACAGCAAGCGTCGCGTTTGCTGCCTGTTGGGGATGGCCGGGCTGGGCAAAACCAGCCTGGCCATTTTCATTGGCAATGAGCTGCGTGAGCGGTTTCCCGATGGCGTGCTTTGGGTACAGATGGACAAAACCGACTTGCCTGCGGCCCTGAGCACGGTTGCCAGCGCCTATCAGATTGACGTGGGCCAATTCCCGGACGTAGGCAGCCGCAGCAGCAAGGTGCGCGAGCTGCTGGCCAACAAGCAGGCGCTGCTTATTTTGGACAATGCCACAGACGACAGCCAGATACGGCCGTTGCTGCCGCCCGACGGACAGTGCGCCGTACTCATCACCAGCCGACGCCAGGATTTGGCCGTGGCCGACGAAGCTGTACGCCTGCACCTGACGCCGTTTCGGCCTGAAAAAGAGGAAAGCGCAGCGCTTTTTGCGCAGGTTTTGGGACCGTCGTTCGCTGCCGGGCAGAAAGAGACGTTCGACAGAATGGCCGACCTGCTGGGGCATTTACCGCTGGCTGTGAGCATTGTGGCTAACCGGCTGAAGCATGAACCGGGCTGGACAGCGCAGCAGATGCTTAGCCGATTGCAAAGTGATAGTCGGCCGTTGGATTTGCTGGTACGGGGTGATCAGCACGTGCGGCGCTCTTTTTTGTCCAGCTACCAAACGCTAACTGCCGCTGATCACACTTTATTTGCCTTGCTGGGTCTGTTTGCTGGCGAGACGTTTGCCGCCGAGGCAGTGGCTGCCGTGGTGCAGCAGTCGCTGGCCGAGGCAGAGGACGGGCTGCGACGTTTGTATGGGGCGTCGCTGCTGCAGGTGGGGCGCGACGGCCGTTTCCAACTACATCCCCTGTTGCGCAGCTTTAGCCAGGAGCAGCCCCAACCGAACGAAACGCACGCTCGCTATGCCCGCTACTTTATGCAGCTGGTGCAAGAAAAGGCGGCTGATGAAGCGGCTCTGCAGGCAGCACACCAGGACATTAACGCCGCGCTTTATGTAGGCGCAGCGGTTGGGTTGGCAACGGCCGTTATTCCCGCTGTGATTGCCTTTTACCCCTACCTGCAGCACAAAGGGCACCTGGCTGAAGCAGCCGGACTGCTGGGGCTGGCGGAACGACTGGCGCGCGAGCTGCCCAGTCCAAAATGGCTAGTTCAGATATTGCAAAATCTGGGATACACCAAAATGAAACAAGGGCATCCGGAAGAGGCGGAAACTTACTACCAGGAGGCATTGACCCTGGCAAAAGCAGAGGGCGACGGCGTGCAAACGGCCGAAACACTGCTGAAGCTGGGGGCACTGGCCTACCGGCGGAGCCAGTTCGAAGACGCAGCGGCACTGTACGAGGAAGCGTTAGCCATTGCCCGCGCCCACAGCGCCAACGAACTGATTGCCAGCCTGCTGGCTAACCTGGGCCTGATTGCCGCCTCGACGGGGAAGCTGCCCACAGCGATTGCCCTTTATGAAGAGGCGCTCCCCCTGGCGCGTTCAACCGGGAATCAGCCGCTTACCATCAATTTACTGCAAAATTTAGGCAATCAGCTGGAGGCCAAAGGCGATTTTGCTACGGCCAAAAGCTATTTTGAGGAGGGGCTCAAGCTGGCCGAAGCGCAAAACGATCCTGAACTGCGCAGCCGCATGTTGGGCAATCTGGGCTCCGTGGCCTGCCAGCTGGGCAATTACGCCGAAGCGGCAGCTTACTTTCGTTCCGGCCTACATCTGGCGGAAAAGAACAATCTGGCCATTCAAGTTTACCGGCAGCAGGCGAATTTGGGGCGTGCGGCCGTTTTGCGTGGGCAGCATCGGGAGGCGAATGGGCACTACCGCGAGGCGTTGGCCCTGGTGAAAACCCTCAATTTCCTTGAGGATCAGGGCATGATTCTGAACCAGGCAGGTGATTGCTACCTGGCACAAGATTTATATGCAGAGGCTGAAACATTCTATGAAGAAGCCCGCCAGATTGCCCAGGCGGGGAACCTGACGCGCGTGCTGCCCATGAGCCTGTTTGGCCTGGCGCGGGTGGCGGCAAAGCGGGGCAACGTGTCTGAAGCGTACCGCCTGGGAAAAGAAAGCCGGGAAATCTTGTTGGAGAAGGGGCACCAAAAGGCCAATGAGGTTTGGTGGTGGCTCAAAGAGCTGCCCGGCGAAGTGTTACAAGACCGAGACAAGTAGTGCGTGTCAACGAGATTCTTCCGTAGTGAGCAGGAGGTCAAAGATTACGCAGATTAAACAGATAAAATCCAATCTGCTCAATCTGCGCATTCTGCCGATAAAAAGTTGCTAAAAAACTATCCCACTAGCCACCGACGGGATCGTCCCAGCCGCCGGTGGTGGGAAGCGTTGGCGTCGGATCGCCCGCAATACTAGTCGCAGTTGCGTGGCCCGGCCCCAGCAGCGTCGTTGCCAGAAGCAGCAACAAGCCAATCAGGATAACTACTTGCTGAACACGAAATTTCAACGAACGGTAAGACATTTTCAACCTCCATTACAGCTGCGGTTGGTGCGTTTAGCACCGCCCAATCCAATAAAAAATCAGTTGGTTGCAGCGTAGGAGGCGAGAAAAAGAAGGCGTTCCCATTTTGGGGGAACTGGTTCCTGCGGGTATTTGTTACCTTCTATTTTTAGGTGGGGGGAAGGTAGGAAACACAATGAAAACTGTTGAGAAACGGCCGTACGTCTACATCGCCACGCTGGGGAACGCGCCCCAGGTGGTGACCATTGCCCTGGACAGGCTGCTGCCGCGCTATCCGTTTGTGGAGGTGTGCGTCATTCACACCGACGCTACGCTAGAAGCCGAGCTGCCCCAGATGAAATTCAGCACCATGCACGAAAGCGTGCAGCAGCTAGACGCCGAATTTGAATACCCCAAACTACTGGAAGAAAGTGCGGGCGAGAAAATGTGGCGCGTCAATTACCGGCTTAATAACCACTTTTACGAATTTCGCTATCGTCGCGTATTGATCCAGCGCGAGGTGCAGGAGCCAGGCGAGCTGGCGACCTATCACCCGGTGAAAGACGTGGAGACCGAAGAGAATTCCCAGGCCGCGTTCCGCACCATTTTCCGCGCGGTGAAGCGCTATAAAGCGCAGCGGGCCATTATTCATTTCAATCTGGCGGGTGGGCGCAAGAGCATGTCGGTCTTTGCCATGTCGGCGGCGCAAATGCTGTTTGCCCCAGGTGACAGGCTGTGGCACGTCACCTCGCGCTATGAGTTCATGAACAGCCGCGCCATGCACGACGAGGCCGACCACAGTCGGCTGGTGGCTATCCCCTACGTCTCCGTCACTTCGCTGCATCCCGCGCTGGGCATGCTCATTGCCAGCAACGACCCGTACGACATTTTGCAGGCGCAGGAGAATTACCTGCACTTGATGGATTTGCAGCGCAAGGAAAAGTTCCTGCGCACGCTGGATTTTGACGAATACCAGATTTTGGTAGGCGTGGCTCAGGGCTTGAACAACGAGGAGATTGGCAGTCGGCTAAAAAAAAGCCTGGCGGGCAAAACGGTGGCTAACAAGCTGACCACGATTTATGAAACGTACCTGGTGGCAATTTCGGAGGGGGTAACGGCCGTTTCCCGCCCCGAAAGTGAAAACATGCGCACTTTTCTCGCGGCCGAATTTGGCGCCTACTTTCAGCAGCGCAACGAGCGTTTACAAGAATGAACTACGTAACGATTCAGATGCTCAAAAAGATTGGACCAATTTGTCCGAAGACTAGATTTTTGCCGGGACGAAATTGGTCCAATCTTGCTCTGTAAAGTTGCTAAAAAATTTCCATGAGGAGGTTTATATGAACAAAGTTGATGTCCAAAAATGGGTGGATGAGCTGCTGCGCCCGGCGCTGGCGGGGCAGCAGGCGCTGGGTCCACCAGACGAGTGGCCGGGCGGGGGATTGGCACTGCTGAGCGCCGATACGGATCGCACCCAGAGCTTCGTTTTCCAGTCGCCCCGCCTGACGGAGATTCGCGGCGCCAGTATGCGCCTGGATCAGCTTAACCGGGAGCTGTCTGACCTGCTGGCAGGACGGCATTTGCCCCCAGGCACTATTTTAGATGAGCCACCTGGCTGCCTCGTCTACAGCGGCGGTGGGGGCATGATGGCCCTGGTTCCGCTGGAACTCGCGCCCGAAATTTGCGCAGCGATAGAGGCCAAATACCCGCAGGAAACAGATACCGCGACGATTTCGGCCGTTTGCCAACGCATCACGCCCGCCGATGTGCAGGGACTGCCGCAAAAGATTGCCGCCGATGAACTGCGCCAGCAGCTAGAGTCCTTGCCTCAGGAGCAGCAGTCGCGCGTTTGTGCCAGTTATGGGGTGGATGCTGCGGCGGATCTCACGCAAACGGCCGTTGACCAAGTCCAGTGCATCCCCCGCATTATGCGCCAGCAAACGGCCCTGCTGCAGCAGCGCAAGCAGGCTAAACCTTTCCTGCCGCTGATAGAGGCTTCCCCCTTTGCTCGCCGCTGCAAATCGTGCGGCCGTCGTCCTTCAACCCGCCACATGCAAATTGATGATGAGGCAATAAGATTCTTGTGCGCTGTATGTTATCAAAATCATAAAGATGGCATTGGCGGGCGTAAATATTGGCAAGAGCGATTTAAAGATTGGTATGAAGATAAATATCCTCAAACAATTGAAGTTTTTTACAACGATGATTTGTCAGATATTAGTGCAGATTCAAAGAAGCCGCGATATGTAGGCTACATCTACACCGATGGCAACAAAATTGGCCGTTTACTGGAGCAGGCTGGCGGTCTGGCACACTATGCGGAGCTATCGCGGCAGTTGGCCGGGGCCATGCACACGGCCGTTTTCCAGGCCCTCGCCAACCACATTATCGATAACGACCGTGCCCTGCGCTTTGAGATCATCACCATTGGCGGCGACGACGCCATATTGATCGTTCCTGCCCACGTAGCCGTGCCAGTTGCCCGCGACATCTGCCACATTTTTGCTGAGGAACTGGGCGGGCGTCACAGTGATGATTTGCCGGGGATGTCGGCGGGCGTGGTGCTGGCGCAGGAGAGCAACCCCATTTACTTCCTGAACGATCTGGCGAAGCAGCTGCTGAAAAACGCCAAGCGCGGCAGTCCCCTTGGTCAAACGACAGGCCCTTGCCTGGACTTCATGGTTCTGAAATCGCAAAGTACGGTGGCCGTGGATTTAAAGGATGTGCGCAGCTCACCCTATTTTCTGGTGGAGGGGCCGGAGGATGCAGCCGAGCGCTGCTTCCTCACGGGACGGCCGTATCCACTGGCGCAGGCTGAAAAGCTGTGGCAGCACGCCGCCTGGGTGGGCCAGCTGCGCTTTTCTAATGGGCAGCTGCACCAGATGCGGCAGGCGTTCCAGCAGGGACGCTTCCCCGCCGTTTTTCACTACCTTTACCAGACCGCCCGCTTTGAGACTAAACATCGCCAACTGTTTGCCGATATTGAGCAGGCATGGGAACTGACCGAGGAACCAGGCGAGGCGAACCGGGAACCCGGCGCATCCCCGTGGCGTGTCTTGCCTGCCGGGCCAGACGGCCGTCGCCAGTACGACACGCCCATTCTGGATTTGCTGGAGCTGCGCGAATTTGTGCCAGGCAAGGAGGACAGAAATGAAGATTGAGATTGGACTAACGGCCGTTTTTCAGACACCGTTTAACGTGGGCACCGGCGCTTTAGCCAACATTGCCACCAACCGGCCTACGATTAAAGACGGCCGTTTGCGCGTGATCATCCCTGGTTCCAGCTACAAGGGACGGCTGCGCCACACCTGCGAGCGGCTGCTGCGCACTCTGCAGCAAAACGAGACGGCCGTATGCCAACCCCCGGTTGCTAACCAGATGTGCCCGCTACACCAGGCGCGGCCGGGCGAATTTTGTCCCGTCTGCCGCCTCTTTGGCTCTCCCTTGCGGCAGGGCTCGCTAAAGTTTAGCGATCTGCATTGGCAAGAAAGCGTTGGCGAAGCCCAGCTGACCGATATTCGTACCGGCGTTTCCATTCGGCGTAGCCGCCGCGTGGCCGAGCCGCAGCGCCTGTACGACCAGGAGGTGTTCGGTCCGCTGCCAGAGACTATCTTTAGCGGCACCATTACCGGCCATCTGCCAGACGACGACAGCCAGGCTTTGGTGGCCTTGCTGCTGGCCGGGCTGCGACAGCTGCATACGGTTGGCGGCGGGCAAACTGGCGGTTTGGGTCACTGCCGCTTTCAAGCCAGCACTAGGATTGACAACCGGCCACAAGACCAAACATGGTACAAGGAGGGATTACGGCAATGGCTCATTACGAAATAATCATTGAATTGCAGACGCCACTGCTGGCGGGCGAACCGCGCCAGGGCAATAGCTACAGTTCCTTTCGCTATTTGCCCGGTTCGGTGCTGCGCGGGGCGGTGGCTGAGCGGCTAATGGCTGATTGGAGCGATGCCCGGCGCCAGCTCTCCCACCCGGAAGAATGCGACAAGCCGCAAAACTGCGAATTTTGCCAGATTTTTGGCCTGGATGAAGCCTATGCACCTCGCTTTTCTGACTGTTATCCGGTTTGGGCCGCGGGGGATGAGCTCTATCTTTTTCCGCTCACGGCCCGGACCTGCAAGCGCCACGGTGGTTTTAAAGAGCCAAAGGCGACAGAGGAGCGGCACGGCATTCAAGACACGCTCATTCGCCTGGCGGCGGCCAGGGATGCGTGGAAGGCCAACGAGACCCGGCCTTACATTTACACAGCCAACTGCACAGAATGCGGTGACCCATTAACGGGCCCGGCAGCGGAGCATTACGGTCGTTCTGCCGAAACCTTTTACACGGCCACGACGCAAAACCGGCGCTTCTCACGCACCGCCATCAACCGGCAGCGGCACACGGCACAAAATGGCCAGCTTTTCACGCTGGGCGTGATGGGCGAGCAAACCCGCTTACAAGGAACAGAGCAGAAGATTGTAAGCACAAGGCTGAAAGGCACGCTTGAAAGCGGTCGCGCCCCGCAAGCACTGCTGGAACAAACCGTAAAGCAGGTTGGCTGGCTGGGCAGCAGCACCAGCCGGGGCCTGGGGCAAGTGTCTCACATTACCCTGCGTAAAGTTGAACCGCCCGACGGGCAAAAGCCTGTGTCGGAGTATGGGGAGCTGCTGGTAAACGGCCGCTACCCAGAAATCCTCAGCGATACGGCCGCGCCCGCGCTCATTAAGCGGCTGGCTGCCTTTAACCAGGAGATTGCCAGAGAGCGTGACTTTTACAAAGCGCTGGGCATGGCAGGCGTGCTGCCCGATAGCTGGTACTTCACCATCGATTTGCAGGCCAACGCCTTCGTGCAGCAGTTTGGCCTGCCTACGCTTAAGCTCACGCCAGAAATGCTGCGTTTGCCGCAGGTCTCCTGCCACTTTACCGCTGCTGAAGCCGTGGAGCGAGGCGGTTGGTCCACGGCCTGGGGCCTGCCCCTGCCGCGCCAGTTGGGCATTGCCCGCGGCAGCGTATTTATGTTCGGCGTAGAAAGTGGCGACGCCGCGGTTGCCAACGATATTTTGACCCGATTAGAAAAGTTAGAGCAAGAGGGGATCGGCGCAGACCGCGGCCGGGGGGCCGGACGTCTGCTGATTTGTGCCCCTTTCCATATGGAGGTGAATCCAAGATGAGCCAGACAACGACCATGACCCAGCTGCAGCGCGAACTGCACATTAGCCGAGACATTGATCAGGAAATGAATAAGCTGCTCCCCCAAATGAAAGCCTTTATGGACGAGGTGGAAATTTGGCAAAGTGATATGGAGCTGAACCAGCTGCAAAACTTGCTTTCTACAGCACAGGATACGCAAAGCGTGGAGGTGGTTAAAAACTTCATCTATTACCAGATGGGGCGAGACAGCCGAGGAAACTCCTGGCGTAAGGCCCAAAAGGGCGGTGCCACGTTCGGCGACAGGCTGATCAAGGCCCTGGATGATTTGCGCAATACGGCCGTTCTCATCGCAGAGCGATACCAGGGAAAAGAGGCAGAGATCGACAAGGCCTGGATGGGACTCACGCGGCTCTATCTGGGCAATTTGCGTCGCTACTTCTATTACCACAAGCGCAAATAGCTAATGAGAGGAATATAGATGGGCAAGAATGGGCAACTTTATCTGCGTCCCTTCGATGGTAGAAACCCTAAGGGTTTTCGCAAGACCAGGGCCTATTTTCAGACCATCAAACCCTTAGGGTTTTGCACCCGCAAGTTAGGAGAAAAACGACATGACTAAAACACAAGACTTTACAACCTTCGGCAGCTGGCTCAAGCTGACGGGCCTGCTGGAGCTGACCACGCCGCTGCGCATTGGCGCGGGCCGGGGCGATGAGTTTGGCCTGGCCGACATTGCTGTGGTGAAAAACCGCCAGGGAGAGCCGTATATTCCCGGCTCGTCCTTCAAAGGCGTGCTTCGTTCCTCAATCGAGGCGTTTTTGCGCACCATTGACCCCAACCTGGCCTGCCTGTGCGTCACCACACAACCCAACTTTAACTGCCCCACCACCAAATCCCCGGAAGATTTGGCAGCGTATCTGACCCAGTTTAAGGATGAAGACGACATGTACCTGAGGGGAACCTGCCGCGTTTGCCAGGTCTTTGGTTCGACCGGACTGGCGTCTAAGGTGCAGTTTCCGGATCTGCGCCTGGCCGAAGAGTGGCTGGGACCGTACCAGCTGCGCAACGGCGTTTCCATTGACCGGGATACGGAAACGGCCGCATCCCAGCGTCTGTTTACCATCGAAGCCGTCCCGGCGGGCACGCGCTTTGCGTTTGAGCTGCTGATCGAAAACGGCAGCCCCGCCGACCAGGGAATGGTGCTACTGGGGCTGCGCGCCTTCGAGCAGGGAATGCGGGCATTAGGCGGGGCCACCTCGCGCGGGCTGGGGCAGGTGAAGCTCACCATCAGCCGCTGTGAAGAGCTGTCCAGTGATCCTGAGGCGCTGTTTGACTTTTTAACCAGCGGCACCACGCAAGATGTAAGCGAACAGGCGCGCACCGCCAAAATTCAGGCGCTGCGGCAGGAGGTAATGCAAGGCCATGCATAAAAGACGCTTTAACGAATTTACGCTCACCTTTGCCCTACGGCCGCAGGGGCCGCTGCTCATCAAATCTGGGCAAGAAAGTGGGGCCGATCCCACCCTGCTAGATATGAACTTTGTCCGTAGTGACCATGCCCAACTGGGGCGCACGGTCTTTCTGCCAGGCTCCAGCCTCAAGGGCACGCTGCGCAGCTATGCAGAGAAAATTGCTCGTACCCTGAGCGAGGGCCATGAACGCGTGCCGCCGCTTAGCTGTAACCCATTGGCGCGCGGCGACCGGCCCGGCGACCAGTACAGCTGTGGCTATGCCGCAGAGAAAGCGGGCTGGCAAGAAGGCACAACGATTCACGCCCACGCCTGCCCCATTTGCCGCACCTTTGGCCACACTGGCCTGGCGGCTCACCTGCGCCTGGCCGACGCCTACCCGCAAAATCCGCTGCAGACGACCGAAGACGCTGAGCTGTTTCACCAGACCAACCACACCAGCTCGCGTGATGGCGTGGCCATTGACCGCGTTTCTGGCTCGGTGGCCCATGGGCCGTTTACGCTGGAAGTGGTGACCCAGGGTGCCTTCTACACCAGCTTTACCCTGCACAACTTTCAGCTGTGGCAGCTGGGACTGCTGGCGATTGTGCTGCGCGATATTGGGCAGGGGCGCGTGCCCATTGGCTTTGCCAAGTCCCGCGGCCTGGGGCGCATGGAAATTGAGTACGTGGCGGCGGAGATTGGCTATCCGGCGAGATTTAGCCCCCAGGTAAGCGATTTTGATTTTGCCGCACACGTGTATGACGTGAGCCAATTTATGCAGCCAGCCGCCGTAGACGCCTACAAATACCGCCCGGCAAAGCAGGCGATTGCTATGCCTACGGGTGCGGAACTGGTGGAAGACGGCAGCTACGGCCGTATCGCCACGCGCCTCACCGGGGCGCAAATTGACCAGCTTTGGCGGGCCAGCGTGCCCTACTGGGCCGACTTTGTACAGGGCTGGCAGCAGCAGGAGGCGGCCCATGTCTCATGACGCATTTGGTTACTTTCGCAGCGGGCTGAACCAGGCAGAACGTGACAACCTGCTGCACCAGCTTTTGGCTGATGACTGTTACGTGATCCACCATACCGTCGGCCGAATTCGTTTTGCCCGCTGGCCGCAAAGTGACCTGGACACGAACGGGCAGGCGTTTGGCCCCAATTTAGAAGTGCGCTGGTCGCCAGCCGAAGATGGATTTGACGTGCTTGTGGTCAGCGATGAGGAACAGCCTGGCCTGGCCGCGCCGCAGTGGGAGCAGATTGCCCTTAAACGAGATAGTGAAAACGCGGCTGCGCAGAAAAACCAGATCTTTTTGTGGGGCACGCACTGGGCCAGCCTAATTGGCGCAGAAAAAGCCCAGGCGGCCGGGCTGCACGGCTGGGTGCAGGCCGGGATTCAGGCGGAGCTGCACTATCCGCTGGCTGCCGATCCGGAAAAAGGCGCGGTAAAAGTGCAGACCCGCCAATATCGACGGCAGGGGATACCCTGCCTGACGCGCTTTGTGAGGATATTGCCCGTGCAGGAGCCGGGCCAGGAGGAGGTCAACGATGGGCCATAGAAGAGAACAGCCACAGTTCCCCAAGCCGTACGATTTTGTGCCGTTCACCGATAGAACAGACACGCAGCCGCAGCCGGGGCATGAGTCCTTTCACCTGCAAGCCGCGTTGTCTGGCCGGTTGGAGGTAATGATTGAGCTGCAAACCCTGCTGCACGTCAGCTCTGGCAGCTATGCGCTGTCGGAAGATTTGGGGCTGAAGGCCGGATTTGTGGTGAAGGATATGTACCGGGTGCTGCGAGATGAGTTTCCCATTCCGGCCGTGCCCGGCTCGACGTTAAAGGGCAGCGTGCGCTCGGTGGTGGAGTCGGTGACCAACTCTTGCCTGGTGGTGGTGTCTGGCAGGCTGCGGCGCAAGCTGCCGTCCGGCCAGGGCCGCTCATGTCGGGGAGACCGGTTGTGCCCGGCCTGCGGCCTGTTTGGCGCGATGGGCAGGCTAGCGCGCGTCAGCTTTAGCGATGCGCTGTTTGTCTCTGGCGATTCGGAAATTTTCCGCCTCCCTGCCTTGTACCGCACGCGTGCTGACGATAGTTACCATTATGTCAATTCGCAAGACCAGCTGAAGGGGCGCAAGTTTTACCTGCACGGCCGTCCGCAAAAGCACCAGGGCGGCTATGCTGAAGCGCTCAAGGCTGGCAGCAAGCTGCGTGCCAATATCGATTTCACCAACCTGACGCCGCCCGAGCTGGGGCTGCTGTGCTTTGGCCTGGGGCTGGACGGTAGCTTTCAGCTGGGGCTGGGCGGCGGAAAGCCGCTGGCAATGGGGCGGGTAAAAATCGTACCCCAGGCGCTTCACTTGCAGCAAACGGCCTCGTTTTTGGAATACGAAACGGGAGATGCGGTGCTGGAGGGGCAGGTGTTGACAACGGCCGTATCCGACTACATCACTCAGGCTGAGCCTTTAATCCAGGACGCACAGCGGGATGCCCTGCGCCGCGTTTTGGAACCCAGCAACCAGCGGCCTGCACCCACGGGGACATACTGATGAAAAGACAAACAACACCCAATCTGGAACTGACCGACAAGGAGTGGGACCGCGCCTGGGCATTGGCGCAGGCGCTGGCTAAAAACAGCGACCGCAACGAGTTTGGTAAGGTGGTGACCTACCTGCGCCGCACGGACAGCGTGGCCAAAACGGCCGAACTGCTCAACCGGCTGCCGCGCGCCAGGTTCAACCACAGCCAGCGGACGCAAGGCTACTTTATCCAGCTGCGCGACGCCATCGCCACGCACCTGGACGGCCTGCCGCACCAGCGGGCGATTCTGATCGCCTTCTGGGCCTTCCGCCTCATGACTTACTTGAACACCGCTCGGCCAAAGAAAAAGTGATTAAGGTGACTGTCGCTATTTTAGACTCTCAAAAGAGCCAGGCAGTTATGCCGAACTATCTGGAATTGTCATTTCGACCGAAGGGAGAAATCCCTTTGAATCTCGCAAGGCAAATACAATTCCAGGCTCAGAGGGATTTCTCGCCAAAAGCGGCTCGAAATGACAAATAAAGGTGGCGTATTTTAATTACAGGAGTGGATTGATGCCTAAACAAATCTTGATTTCCACATTGGGCCTGTCGCCGGGGGTGGTGACGGGGGCTTACTTCATATTGGAGCGGATGCGGTACGGCCGTATCGATCAGGTAGTGACTATTACCAGCCAAAGCGAAAGCACGCGCGTGTGCCAGGAGATGATCAACGAGACCTTTGACCTGCTGGACGACCGGCCCCAGTACGCCCAGCTCACGGCCATCCGGGCCGAAACCCTCAGCGACTCGCGCCGGTCTAAGGAGTTTGCCGACTTTGTTTTGAAGAAGCTGCAAGAGTACGGCCGTTCCCACGACAGGCTCTACATCAACGTCAGCGGCGGGCGCAAAAGCATGGTGGCCGGGACCATTACGGCCGTGCAAAAATTCCTGGCGCTCAACCCCAAGCGCCTCGATGACGTGCACGTTTTCCACCTGGAACTGCTGGACGAGGAGATTGAGGCCCGGGGCAGCGTGCAGCAGCTAAGCGGGCTCAGGTTCGAGGAGCGCCAGCTCTACATGAACCCACCCGTCGGGGCCATGAGCCTGATCGAGCTGCCGGTTTTGCCCCTGCTTACCAAACCCCGGCAGCTCTGGGGCACCCTCTTTGAGTATGCCGTGGGCGCCTACCTGCTCAACCAGCCCGGCTTTAATGACGTGCGGTTTCACTTTTACCCGGCCGCCTGGCAAGGGCAAAAGGGGTTGGGAGAAGTAGACGTGTTTGCCGTGCAGACCCGGCCCGGCGAGGGCTGGCCCTACATGCTGGACAAAACCCGGCTGCTGACGCTGCTCACCCAGCGCTTTAACCTGGGCGAACTGTACACGCTAACCTGGGACCTGGGCATGGAGCCAGATGAGGTTGGTGGCGAGACGCGCACGCTGTATGCCCAGAACCTCATTGGCTACCTGCAGCGCCGCGAGCGGCTGCCGGAACTGCTGGCGGCCTGCCAGACCAGACGGCGCACGGGGGCGGCGGCAGACACCGACTGGCAGTCGGCGGTGCAGCAGCTGCCCTACCTGCTGGTGGAGTGCAAGCTGCGCGTTGAGCAGCCGGAGCAGCGGCCCGTGACGCATGGGGAGGTGCAAAAGCTGGTAAACAAGATGAACGCCCTGCAAACGGCCGAATCACGCCGGGTCGATGGCTGGCTGGTGAGCAATACACACCTGGTAGAGCACCTGGCGCTTGAACTGGCTCAGGCCCACGGCGTACGTTTGTGGCAGGCAACGTTGCCTCCCAACTGGCAAGACCTGCCCGACTGGCCCATTAACCAGCTGACGCCCATCGACAGCGTGTGGGCCTAGAAGATGAAATAAAATATCGGATGCGGATTTACGCCGATGGCGCGGATCATTTCTCTGCGGCTCTGCGCCTCTGCGTTAAAAATTCAAGGAGCAAAAATGATTCAACAACTGAACGTAACGTTTGCGACAGAAACCAACCGGCAGGGTCTGGACGGCCGTCGGGTGACCGGCAGCGGGCTGCATGGCCTGCTGTTTGGCGCCGTGCTGCCTGCCTACAGCCGCCACGAGGCCGACTGGCTGCACAACCACCAGACGCCCAAGCCCTGTGCCGTGGCCCCGCTGCACAGCGACGGGCGGCAGATCACCGGCCTGAGCCTGGCGGCGCTGAACGGCCGTGCCGTTGAGCTAATGGTACACGCCTGGGAACAGGCCGCCGCGCGGCAGCAGCCGCTGGCGTTGGGAAAGCAGCAGTTCCAGGTGGCGACCGTAGCCGTG
The DNA here is from genome assembly GCA_041987425.1 of Promineifilaceae bacterium (SeqCode). Taxonomy (GTDB): domain Bacteria; phylum Chloroflexota; class Anaerolineae; order Promineifilales; family Promineifilaceae; genus Leptofilum. The sequence goes on from JBHIWP010000094.1 coordinate 16,089, forward strand.
CAGCCAGAGATCAGCTTTACCGGACTGTTGCAGCAGGCCCGGCCGCACCGCTGGCACAAGCTGTGGTTTAGAACGCCGTGCACCTTCCGACAGGGGCCGGGGGCCCTGCCGCTGCCGCTGCCGTACAACATTTACCAGCGGCCGGTGCAGGTGTGGCAGCAGTACGCGCCGCCTTCGCTGCGGCTGCCACCCGGCTGGCTGGAATGGTGCGCCCAAAACGTCTTTGTGGTGCAGCATAACATTCGTACGGTGCAGATGCCGCTGAACCG
>JBHIWP010000095.1:0-16218 GCA_041987425.1 Promineifilaceae bacterium (SeqCode)
CAAACAGCACCCACCCAGCGCGGCACCTACTTTGGCGACTGGAAAATGCGCGACGACCGGGGCAACCTCTTTGGCGACATCCTCTTTCTCAGAATCGTTGTCTAAGAGATGAGGAATAATTTACCGCGGAGAACGCCGAGGACGCAGAGTAAAAAATATATCTTTGCGCTCTCTGCGTTCTCTGCGGCTAGATTAATTATCCGGCCAAAAATTCTTCCATGTTGGCTTTGCTGATGCGGTAAGCGTTGCCGATTTTGCGTGCTTTTAGGTCTCCAGCTTCAATGGCGGCAACCACATCTTCATAAGAAACCTGCAAAATTTCGGCGGCTTGCTGTGGAGTCATGACGTCTGGCATTCCGGCGGTGCCGCTTGCGCCTGCCGCCTGTGGTGCCTGAGTCTGTTGAGGCTGCTGCTGCTGTTGCTGCTGTTGGTTTTGCAGGCTTTGCATGGCGGCCATGCCCATTGCGCCGAAACCAATTTCGCCCATATTGCCCCCGCCTGAGGGATTGTTGGCTGCTGCCACAAAAGCATCGGCCTGCTGCTTCTGGGTGTAGCTGGTGCCGTAGCCCATGTTGGTAACCACTTCCAGTGACTTTGGATGCAGCCCCATACGGATATTGAAATCGACCAGCACCATGCCCAAGGCGTCGAACTCGGCCTGGAGCAGGCCAATGAGCAACTCGTTGAGGTCCTGCGAGAAAGATTGTAGTTGAGCCGGACCCAGGTTCTTGGCGATAGCCAGTTCGCTCATCTTGTCTTGCATCATGATGGCCAATTTGGGGTCCAGACGTTCCTTCAGCTGTGGCTGGCGCACGCTTTCGCGGAAGGCGTCCATGGCGTTGAGGAAGCGCCACGGTTCTTTAACGCGCACCACATATGTGCCGTTGCCTACGATGGCGCTGGCGCCCGGCGGGCGGTTCAGGTGCTCAATGATGATGGGTTGTGTGGTGCCCCACTTCATTGTTACGTCCGTGGTCTTTACAAAATAAACGTCTGCTGTGAAGACGTTCTTGCCGCCAAACAGGCCGCGCTCGAGCCAGTCGGACAGGAAGGGGATGTTGGCGGTGGTGAGAATGTGAGTTCCGGGTTCAAAGGTGCCCATTGCCTCACCCTGACGCACGAAGACGGCCGTTTCCCCAGGGTTGACAATCAAAGGCGACCCTAACTTAATATCGCCCAGTCCACCGGGCGGGAATTTCCTTACAATCTCGTCCCGAAGCCAGGAATCAATTGCTACGCGATCAAATACTTTTGCCATAAGTCAATCTCCTTAAAATAATCCGCAGATTTCGCAGATTACACAGATTATTTATCTGCAACAATAGTTAATCAGTGTAAACCTGTGCAAGCTGTGGTTCCAGTACGTAATTAAAAGTCGCTTTTCAGGTCGTCGGTGGCCGCTGGTTCGCCAATGCCTTTGATGACTTCGTCGCGGCTGTCGAAGGTGGCGTTCGCTTCTTTGAGCGTACTGTCCAGTTCGCGGATGGCCCCACTGATATCGCCATCATCTACAACGGCCTTTTCCAGAACGGCCGTTCCTGCGGCAATCTCTTCCGCATAGTTCAGCATATTTTCGTCGAAGGCATAGATGCGGGCCAAATCTTCTTCCTTCACCTTAATTGCGTCGAAGAAGCCAGCGTAGCCCTGGGGGGCATCCTTTACTTTGCCGATAAGGCCCATCAGGCGGGTGTCCACGCGGCCAAGCGGCTCTGCATGGTCCATGGCCTTAATGATGTCGCGGCTCAGCTCTTCACTGACATTACCCAGCAGCAGTCGCGTCCCTTCCAACCGATCGGCAATCGTTTTGCGCAGCAGTTGGTCCGCCTCCCGCCTCCGACTGCGCTCCATGTAGCCGTCCAGGCCAGGAATCTTGCTCAACAAATTGCCCAGACCGGTTGATTCGCCCTGGATTTTGTCAAATAAATCGGAAATTCGTTCTTTCATATTGAGTTGCCTCTCTTTATAAGAATTTGGGTGCTACACCAGTGACCCGGCGGGTTACCCTTACCACTACTTTTCTAAAAAATATTCCGTGCCGCAGTAGGGGCAGCGAATGACGCCCTTTCCCGCCAGCTCTAACTCGCCACCACAATGTTCACATTTGTTAAGTTCATGCAGCTCTTGTGCCTGACGAGAGTATAACATACCTTCATCCCAGTTTACATAGCCGGAAAACAGCCCCATGCCCACAAGTTGGTACAGGTTTTGCTGCACTGCTTCTCGGCTACTGTTCAGCTCAATGACCAGGTCGCTGATGGCAATTTGGCCCCGAGTTTTGACCATGTCCAGCAGCTGGCGCTGGTCTTGTGCTCTGGCAGAAACGGCCGCATCCTGCCCGCCCTTCCAAAAAAGAAAGGCGCCAAAGCCCAGCTGCGGCAGCACCAGCACCAAAAAGCCCAGCGTAATGCCCAGCGCCATGCCGCCTGCCGTCAAGCGACCCTCGCCCCGGTATACAACCATGAGTGCTGTAATAATGATGCCGACGATAATGCCGCCAGCGATGAGAATGAGTCCGAGTGTTTTGCCCATAGTTACTAGCTTCTCTGTCTTTTAGATTGGACCAATTTGCCTGCTATTGCGGCTCGTTTTATAAAAATTGGCCCAATCTTGGGTTTTGATTAGCCAAATCCTCGACTGCCGCCGCCGCCGGAGCTGCCGCCACTAAAGCCACCGCTGAAGCTGCCAGAGCTGCCCCCGCTGCTGCTGGTCGAGCGGACGCTGCGCATGGTGGAAGCGGTGCTGTTCAGCATGCGCGTTAACCCCGCTGACATTGATTCCAGCCCACCAGCCATGCCGGATGCGGCCGAATCGAGGGTGGGCAGGGAAGGCGTGGCCCCACCACGGCCGCTGCCTTTACTGCTGGTACTTGATGGCCTGCTGCCGCCGTAGTAATCGGGACGGCCGTATCCATAGGGATGGTACCAGGGGGGAATGGGTGTGTGGGGCGCGGCGGCAAATTTGCGAATCCAGGTGCGATCCAGACCAAACGCCGTGGCGTAGGGTAAATATTTTTCAAACAGCTCGCCAGCCTGCGCCATATCCTGATATTCCTCGATATTTTTGAGGTAGTTGCGGAAAGCGTCCCACTTGGCTTTTTCCTCTGCGCCTTTGGCTGTTTTGTTGGGCATGTGTCGCCCGATGATGCCCGCAAAAAGGGCCGTGATGCCTAGCGCAATGGAGGCACAGCAGGCCGAAAAAGCCGCTTCTTCTGGCAGTACGGCGACCATGACGATAAAAGTTATTACACCCACGACGCCAATCAGCACTGCCACCGCAACGTACGTCGTTCGCACCTTGTCTGGCGAGCGGTCTACTAGCCCTTCGCTGATAAGCTCATCGTAAAGCATGTTGCGCAGTTTTGGCAGCTTGCTGGCAAATTTGTAGCGCAGTTCAGAAAGTTTACGCTCCTTTTTGCTGCCAAAAAAGTCCTTGAGGAATTGGGATTCATACGGCCGTAATCCCCCCTTCGTCGTATCTTGCCGCGTAAAGATATAGCTCTTGGCCTTGTCTTCGCCGATGGTGATGTAGCCGCGCTGGGCCAGGTCTACCAGCGTAGACATGATGTCGCGCATGTCGGCCTTTTCATCCACCAGCGTGCCCACAACCGCCGGACGCAGGTCCGATGGTGGCTCTGGTAAATAGTCTGGCACGACAAGGCCGGTTTCCGGGTCGCGCCCCCGTGCGTACCACAGGGCCAATATGCTGAGCGGCCCGCCGACAAATATCAGGCCAGACAGCACCAGCCCGATGAGGCCGTAGACGTCGGCGTTTTGCTGCCGCTGCTGCCAATCTGGCAAGGGAATATTCAAGATTCCGTGGGGGAACTGCACGCGCACTTCAAATGCCTGTCCCGGCAGCAGTGGCTCCAGAAGGGTGTAGGTGATGATACGGCCGTTGCCGCTCACGCTCGTCTCTACAAGGTTTGAATTCCCAGCCGCCAATCCCTCCACCAGATACGTGCCATCGTCGATGTAGCGCTGCGGCTCTACGCCTTCCGGCAGGCGAATGGTGACGGTGCTGTTTTGAATGCGGCCGGGATGATCCGCGGGGATGGCTTTCCAGAAGATCTGGTCGCCGCTGCCTGCATCCGGCGTGCCGACGATAACGCCGCCTTCTACCGTGTAGCTAAAGGTGTAGGTGCGCCGCCCCAACGCGGGCTCAAAGTACCAGTCTATGCGCACTTCGCTGCTGGAGCGACTTACTTCAAACGTGCCGGGGGCGTTGCTGCTAGACTCCCGATAAATCAGGTCGCCCTCACGCAGCTCGATGTCGGTGATGTTGTCGTTGTTGCCCGCGCTGCCGGTGAGGATGGCGCCATAGCCAAAGGTAAACGGCGCGCCGGAGAAGTTGAGCACCTGCGTCTCTACAATCTCAATGTCGCCATTTTCCAGCAGCGTCATCTCTACATCAAACCGCTCCCAGTAAAACGATTTCGTCTGTGCCGCCACCGAGGATGGCATGGCCATCAGGCTAACCAGCAGAAAAGCTGCGAATAATGTGATAAATATTTTCAGATTAGATTGAGGTTTTTGCATTCGTTTTTTTAGTCACCTAATTTTGACTGGCGTTTACTCTACTTGGTATTGAAGGAGCGACCTGCAATTGTCATTTCGACCAAAGGGAGAAATCCTTCTAAGTTCGGTGGGACATCTGCCTGGTCAAGCTTGGAAAGATTTCTCGCCAAAAGCGGCTCGAAATGACAGGTGGCGCTCGTTTGTTTATAGAGAGACTTTTTCATTTCAATGCAGATGATTTGTTCATAGTTTGCTATCTAGCCACAATACCTGATGTGTAACGATGGTTATTGAGTCCATGCCCCAATTTTAGAATATAACATCTGGTTTTGCATCACGATTTAAAGTGGCTCAATTTTTTCTCGGTTCGGACGTAAGGAAGTGTAATGTCAAAGGATTTGATGCTTGTTTTATGAAATCTGATTCGGTTAATGGTGGGGACCAGTCGACAATAATTAGCCCTGTTTGAGCGTTGAATTGCTCCATCAAATTTACGAGAATTTGCTGAGCGTTTCTCTCATTTTCTGGCAACGCTCCCTCATCGTCCACCGACAAGCCAAGAATCAGTTGGTTATCTGCGGTGAATGAAAGGATAGCTTGGACCAGCCTTTTGTTTTTGGGTTGGAGATACACTGAAAAGGAGCGGCGGGGAAATTGTAACCCACGTTCGATAATATTAGTCAAAGTTTGAGCAGGTTCCCAATCATAATCATCTAATGAGAGATTTCTTATCTCATTAGTTGGATTTTTCTTACCAAACCAAAGAGGCAGCATCATAAGCTCTTCATCATCGCGCACTTCACTCACGGTACGATCCACATACAATTCAACAAATCGATCAATGGTTTCCTTAGTTCGGTCTTTGGCAAGCACATAAATGTTTAGATCAGGTGGCAACATGTACCTCCGATTTGATGAGCATTTTTTGAGTTGAGATCAAGATCCTAACCATTTAGCTTCGATTTGCTCTAGCTGGCCGGACTGCTGTAGGGTGTCCAGGCTTTGGTTGAGCACATTTAGTAATTGCCGGTCTTCACTACGCACGACCAGGGCAAAAGGTTCTACGGTGACGCTTTCTGGCAGCCGCCTGAGGTCGTTGTGTTCGCGCAGATAGAGCCGCCCGCTGATGGCGTCTGTGAGGGCAGCGTCAGCACCGCCTTGCTGCACGGCCGTTAACGCCTCACCTGCTGTAGAAAAAGGCATAATTTCCAAATTTTCCACCTGCTTGGCCCACTCTGTCGCCTCCACATGCCCTAAACTGCCTAACTCCACGGCCACGGTCCGGCCTGCTAAATCTTCCATTGACTGAATTGTGTCATTATTTGCCGGGACAATCAAAATTTCACCGGCATCAAAGTAAGGCTCACTGTAGCTAAAATCCCGCGTCCGCTCTGGGATGATCACCAGGGCAGAGATGAGGACGTCGACCTCCTCCGTTGCCAGAGCATCATACAGGCCGTCGTAGCCAAAGTAAACAAACTGCACATCTACGCCCAGCTCTTCAGCAATGGCTTTGGCCAAGTCAACGTCCAGGCCGTACACGCCGCTGCCGTCATCGACCTCGAAGGGTGGATAGGTGGGGTCCAGCCCCACGCGCAGCACGCCGGCCGCCTGTACTCTTTCCCAGCTGTTGTCGGCTTCCCGGCAGCCGAATTGCAGGCATATGAGTGTAAGAACAGCTAGGATCCCAGCATAACGGAGAAGCGATCCGGTTTCGATCCGGGGAGAAGGAGGAAGTAAAAAGTGAAAAGTGAAAAGTGAAAAGTGATGGGATTTGCAGGTTGCAGGTTGCAGGTTGCAAGTAGACCTTGCCCAAGAGTACTTGCCACTTGCCACTTGCCACTTGCCACCAAAATCATTCATTGCCGGTGAACCTCTGCAATTCAGTATAGATCGGCTTGGTGACAAATTCTGGCGTAACGAGCGTGAAGTAATCCATAAAGCTTTTGGTGGGGGCTGGGAAGCGGAAGGCCCAGATGGCGATCATCTCGACGTAGGGCCAATTCTCTTCGGCGTAGGTGAAGGCACCGAGGGTATTTTGGATGCGCTGGCCGGGGCGCACGGCCATGGTCCAGCGGGGATGATCGTTCCAGCCGAATTCGGTGATGTAGATTTTGGTATCGGCGTCGCCGTGCCGCACCATCACCTCGCGCACCAGCTCCACGCGGCGGAAGTTGAGGATTTCCGGGCCAGGCTCGGCCAGGGCGGGGAAGGTGAGGCCGTAGCTGTGCACGGCCAGCCCGTCGAAGTAGTCGGCGGCTCCTGCGGCGTACATCTGGTCCAGGTATTCCAGGTCATTTAGCCCCCACGGTGATCCGGCTGGCTCCAGCGTGGGGGCCAGTGCGCCACCCAGCACCAGAACGTCTGGGTTGGCAGCTTTAATGGCCGGGTACATCACCTTGAGCAGATCGACGTAGTCAACGGCCGTTGCCTCACGATAGCCCCATTCATAGCTCAAGTTTGGCTCATTCCCCACAATGATGGCTGTTACTTTGCCCTCGTAGCGGGCAGCGAAGCGGGCGGCAAAGTCGGCAAAAGCGTCGTAAGCGGTGGCGTCCAGGTAATTGAGCGGCGTGTCCGGCGGCCGGGCCCACGCTGGCGTAAGCCCCAGGCGGGCAATTACCTTCAACCCCTGGGCGTGGGCGTGTTCGATCACCATGTCTGGGTGGTCCCAGGCGATGCCGCCGTCGGCCGCGTGGTAGTATGCCCAGGGAAACAGTTCCACAATCCAGGGTGACCCCATCTGCCGCACCATTTCCAGGCTGCGCTGAATTTTCCACTCTTCCACCTCATCCGTCAGACGGGTGTGCACGCCGATGATGGGGTGGCTGGTTTCCACCGCTTGTGGTGGCCCGGGCACGATAAGCAGCGGCGCGGGCTGCATCAGAGAAATGAGGGTGATGAGCAGCAGCAGGCGCAGCCCACTGCGAAATTGAAGTTTAGGAGAAGGCAAGGTCACGTTTGGGCTTGAAGAGCGCTCTGGTAAAAGTCGGCCCACCATTCCAGGTGCTGGAAAATGGCCTCTAATCGCTGTTTAGCGGACACATCGCGCTCGGGCAGCGGCTCCGGCGGTGAAAATTTAGCTGGAATGAGGCCCAGGCGGAAGAGCAGCTCGTTTTCTAGCTGAATGTTGAGCATCTTGTTTTGGTAGTCGTGAATGAGCTTGTGCAGCGTCTCGTCGTTGGCATTGGCGGCCGTGAGAAAGCTGTGGGGCAGGGCATCAATCAGAATTTGCGACGGAATGCGGGCCGCCTGCCGCAGGATCTGGCGGTTTGACGGGACAAGCTGGGGCAGAAAGTTAATGCCCCACTTGTGCTGATATTTGTTGAAGCGTAAATCCAGCGCCTTGTCGTGAAGGGCCATCAGACAAAACTGGGCTACGGTAGTGAGGTGCAGAGAATCGTTTGACTGCGGCAAATGTTGGGCCAGCGCCTGCCAGTTGATCCGGCTAATTTGTGCGGGTGTTAGCTGATTGAAGACGAAGATGTTTTTATTGTTTTCACTGTAAATGGCCTGCAGGCCGGGAATTGAGGCTGATGTGGGGCCGGTTTGGGCCGCTTTGTGCCAGACCTGGGCGGCGGGCAGTCGGTTGAGCACGGCCGTTAACGCCTGCTGCACGATGTTGAACTGAGTAACGGCCGTTTCTGCCTGAGTGAGTGGCCGGTTGCTTACCTGACGAGCCAGCCGGTTGAGCAGCATTTCTGCCTGGGGGCCGCTTTTTTGGCTGAGCGCGGCGGAAGCGTCTAGCAGCTGCTGCGCCAGATGTGCATACAATTCGGCTGGCTTTACCTGGGTGCGAAAGTAACCGTCTGGCATGGGCGCACCAGCCAGCAGCCTGCCGTGTTGGAGCAGGTGTAGCGCCAGGTGGGGATTGAGCTGAAGATGCCGCTTCAGTGCATGGCGGCTGGCAATGAGCGGCGCTCTCTTTAGTGACGCCCGGTGCTGCTGCCACAGCGGCGCAAAGCTTTGGCGAATCGCATGAATATTGGCTTGAGGTGTTGCAATGAGGAGTAGATTGGTGTCTGAAGCGGCCGTGTGATATTTCTCTGCTGCCTGGCTGCCAAAAAGAAAAATTGCCTCTAACTGAGAACCTAAGTCTGCTTTTAATGTTTGGGTGATGGTGTGGAGGGCAGCATTCATAGGCGGCATTATACTTTGCCCGCACTGGTGGGGGCAATACGCAACCTGATCTTTAGTCATCATCCGTTTGGCAGGTATAATGTGGCAGGTCGATGAATGAAGACCGAGGCAAATTGACTTCCCCATAAGAGCAGAGGCTATGTATGCGCATTTTTGTAACAGGGGCAACCGGGTTCGCCGGGTCCCACTTGGTAAAAAATCTGGCAGCGGCCGGGCATGAGATTTACTCTTTAGTACACCAGGCAACCAGTCATCAGCCGCTGCTGCAAAGTGAGCAGATGACCCAGGTTCCCGGCGATTTGTTGGATAGGGCATCTTTGGAAACGGCCGTTGCCGAGGCCAGGCCAGACGTGGTGTATCACCTGGCGGGGCAGGCGTATCCGGCCCGTTCCTGGCAGCAGCCGGGCCTGACACTGGCGGTAAACAGTGTGGGGACGGCCAATTTGCTCCAGGCGGTGGTGGAATACGGCCGTCCGCGCGTGCTCATTGTGACCAGCGCCGAAATTTATGGGGAGATTGACCCAAGGGCATTGCCCATTACAGAGCAGACTATACCCACGCCGAGCCATCCGTATGGCATTAGCAAATGGGCAGCGGGCCTGCTGGTGCCGCTATATTGGGAACGGTACAAACTGCCGGTGGTGGAGGCACGGCCGTTCAATCACATCGGCCCGCACCAATCTCTAGGCTTTGTGGTGCCAGATTTTGCCAGCCAGCTGGCGACGATTCAGGCTGGAAAGCAGCCCAAGCGGATGATGGTGGGCAATCTGGCAGCCAAGCGAGATTTTACCGATGTGCGTGACGTGGTGCGAGCCTACGAGCTGCTGGCCGAAAAGGGTGAGCCGGGCGAGGAATATCTGATTTGCTCCGGGCAGCCCGTGATGATTGAGACGATTTTACAGAAGCTGATTGAAATTGCGGACACCGACGTGCTGGTAGAGCGCGATCCAGAGCGGATGCGGCCGTCTGACACGCCTTGTCTGTATGGCAGCTACGCCAAGCTTGAGGCGCAAACTGGCTGGAGCCCTCACTTTAGCCTTGAGCAGTCATTGAGCGACGTTCTCGAGGATTGGGCGCGTCGGGTTTAGTGTTGGTTGCAAGGCGCTCAGGGAGCGGATGTTAACAAGATAAGCCGCGGTGAACTGAATAGCTATTTTGGAGTGATGATTGGCGAAGAAAAAGGAACGGTTGGATAAGCTGCTGGTGGCGCGTGGGCTGGTGGGCACGCGGTCGAAGGCGCAGGGCGTCATTTTAGCTGGCGAAGTGCTGGTTGATGGCGTGCGGGTGGACAAACCGGGAACGGCCGTTCCCCTGGCATCGAACATTGAGCTTAAAACGCCATTACCATACGTGGGGCGCGGTGGCTTTAAGCTGGCTGGCGCTCTAGAGACGTTTGGCCTGGAGGTGAAAGGCGCCATTTGCGCCGATGTGGGCGCCTGCACAGGTGGTTTTACGGACGTGCTGTTGCAGAACGGCGCGGCGCGGGTGTATGCCATTGATGTGGGGTATGGCCAGCTGGACTGGTCGCTGCGGCAGGATGAGCGCGTTGTGGTGTTGGAGCGAACCAATGCGCGTTACGTAGATGCCCTGGACGAGCCGGTAGATTTTGTGGCGATTGACGTTTCTTTTATTTCCCTGCGGCTGATTCTGCCTGCTGTGAAGCAGTGGTTAGCGCCCAGGGCCAACATCGTTGCCCTCATCAAGCCGCAGTTTGAGGCAGGGCCTAAGCAGGTGGGGCGCGGCGGCATTGTAAAGGATACGGCCGTTCATCGCGCAGTTTTAGAGGAGTTGAGGCAGTGGTTTCGTGAGAGTGAGTTGGCGGTGCTGGGGCTAATGGCGTCGCCCGTTACCGGTGCGGACGGGAACGTAGAGTTTCTGGTCTGGCTGCAGGCGGGCGTGGCGGATGGGGTGAGCGAAACGGCCGTAAACGATCTGTTGGCGCAAATTAACGAGGACGATAATCAGGATAGTTAGTGCAGCGTAGAAGTGTTAGCCATTGTGCCCAGGTGCGTGGGCAGCGGTAAATAAATTCTAAAGGTTGTACCCACCCCCGGCTGGCTGTTAACCTCAATCCCCCCTCTGTATAAGTTTACAACCTCCAATACCGTAGACAGACCCAGCCCGCGGCCCGAAGGCTTGGTGGTAAAAAATGGGGAAAATACTTGCTGAAGCTGATAGGGCGTTATGCCGCAGCCTGTATCGGTTACCTGGAAATAAACGTAGCATCCGGGATGGAGCGAATTAGTGTTTAGAAAATGATGTTGCTGGCTGTCTTCCTGTATCATTTCCTTGCCGGTTCCCAAGAGTACCAGCCCTTTGCCCCCTTCAATTGACTCTGCTGCGTTAATAATTAAGTTCATAATGAGCTGCTGAATATGGGCCCGTTTGGCCTCAACAGGCGGCATACTTGGCATGAGGTCAAGCTGTAAAGAGACGCCGTTGAGCAACGTTGTATTCAGCAGACTAACGTTGTCTTTGATCAGTTCGTTAAGATTTATCAGTTCATCTGGAGCATCTTGAGAGGTGGCAGCGTAGGTTAAAAGCTGGCGCGTTAGCTCAGCGGCAAATTCGGCTGCCTGCATTGCTTTTTCAATGTGGAACCGAGCAACGTTATCTTGCGGCAGATTGGCTAAAGCAAGTGAGGTTTGGCCCACGATACTGGTGAGGAGGTTGCTGAAATCATGGGCAATGCCAGTTGCCAGAAACCCAATTGTTTCTAATTGATGTACATGCGAACTTGGGGGAGACGACGAATTTGATGACATATCTAACTTTACAAACAACGTACTTTGGTCAAACTATTATGTTTCGCTTAACAATGCAGCTTAAAGTCAATGTAAACTAAAAACATGGTAACACAATCGTGGCACCAAGCACTCAAAAAGCCTACAAAATACCTATAAACTAGCTGCAAAGACGCTGTTTTTTGCCCCCAAAATGGGCTTGCTAAGGGATAAAATTTGCAGATTTGGGGAATATTAGCTTGATTCAGCCAATCTTTGCTGCATGTAGTCCAGCAATTCTTCTGCGTGAGGGGTCTCTTTAAGCACCTGTAAACCACCTATAGCTTCCTGTAAAGTCTGCTTAAATTCGGCCGTTTGGCCTTTTGCCTCGTACAGATCTGCCAGGTTGTCTAAGGAATTTGCCCAACTAAAAATATCGCCAAAGCGCTGATAGGCAGTAATTGCTTTTAGCAACATTTCTTCGGCCGTATCCCACTCTTTTAACTGGGTATACACCATGCCTAAATTATTATAGATACTGGCCAGCTCCATCGGTTCTTGAATTTGTGAATGCAGCTGCAAGGCCTCTTGCCAGGCCGATTCGGCCATGTTGTAGTTGCCCTGGCTGTAGGCCAGGCCGCCAAGATTATTTTTTAGCTGGCTCAACTTATGAATATCGCCCGATTCGCGCAGAACCGTAATGAGCTCATCAGAGAATTGATGAATTTCTTGCCAGTTTCCTGACTCTGCCCAGATTGCAATCAGGGTAATGGAGGTTTTCGTCAGCAAGGTGGAGTACTCTAGCCGTTGATAAATAGAGTAGGCTGTTTGTGCAGACTTAAGCGCCTGGTCCCAGTTGCGAATGCGGCGGAAAATGTTGGATAAGTTTAAATTGGCATTTGCCTGGGCTAAATCATCTTGTGCTTTTTCGGCCGTTTCCAGCGCCTTCTGACAAAGGGCAATCCCTTCTTCTGATTCGCCTTGAATATCCTTTAATGTTGCCAGCATGGCCAGGGTGCGCGAGTAGCTAGAGAGGTTGCCCTGTTTTTTGTAGAGTAAGCTGGCTGCATGGTAATTTTCTTCGGCTTGTTGTAAATTACCCTTGTGGTATTGGATATCTCCAATTTGTTGTAATAAACGCGCTCGTTCATGCTCCATATTGAGGTGGTTACTCACGTGATGCATCTGTTGGAGATAGACGAGCCATCTGTCCCAATCGGCGTAACCAAAGATAATTGGATAAAGAATTTGACCAAGCTTGTAGGCAATTTTGAAGGTGTTGGGCGTTTGCAGAGTCGTCTCCAGCGCCCTCAAAAAGTTATCGTAATCTTCATGCACTAGCGTGGCAGGGTCGGCGCTCGCCTCAAGAATGGCCAGCCAGCGCTCTGCATTGGCCAATTTTTGCTGTTGAAGCACATTACGCCATTTGGCCTTTTGTGATATTGGCGGAGCGAGGCTCATTATTCATCCTCTAGCATGCGCAGTAAGAAAATTTCCGTAAGGCGGTGCAGTTTATATCTTCTTTCCAAAAGAGAGCCTGTAATATCGACTAATGACGACATTACAAGCCCGGTTACGCTATTATAAACGATGGATTCTGACAATTCTGAAACCGCTACAAGGTGCTCGATTGTAAAACCGGTTTCTCCTGCCTGGGTCAGGCTTATCAGGATAGTTTTGCTATTGTCCTCTAAGGATTCCCAGATTTCCCGAAAAATGTAATCGAATATTCCTTCATTGGTTTCCGTAGGTTTTTTGGCTGTAAATCGAGCAAGAACGCTAGACAGTGAATAAAATCGTAACTGCCCAATAATTAATTTGAGCGCTAGAGGATTACCGCCCACAACTTCATAGATCTTAAGAAGATCGTTGTTTGCCGCGCTGGCAAGATCCGTAAACCCACCGCGCTTTGCCTCTTGGCGAATAAGCTGAAGGGCAGCGTCCTTGCCCAATTCTTTGTGGGAGTAGGAGAATATGCCAGGCTCCGATAGCAATCGAATGCGGGAAGTTAGCAAAAATTTTGCCGGATTTTGCCATTGTCGAAGTTCCGGTATCAGGCTCTGATAATCAGCCACGGTTTCCAGGTTATCAATAATAATCAGGCAGCGGCGATCTTTCAAAAATTTGTGCAGCATTCTTTGCCTTTGCACGTGGGTTGAGTTGTTGTTGGCTGCTAGATTAAACTGTTTACACAGTTCTTCAATTAAAAGGGGCAGGGTTAATGCGGGACGGCCGCTTTCTATTTGCAGACGGCCCAACATGGACAAATGGGTGTGTTTGGCCGTTACCCAGGCAATTTCATCAAATCGGGTTGTTTTTGTGGATAGGCGGGTTAAATAATCGGCCAAGGCAGTTTTTCCCAGGCCGCCGATGCCGTCAATTGAAACGATAAAATGATTCTCTTCATCAAATAACGCCTGTTTAAGAATTTGCTCTGCCTTTTCGATGCCTACCAGGGTTTCATAACTGGGCAGGCTCAGGCGATTATTCATTTTTGTTCGCCATTCGGTGCTTGCTTTATCTTCTTGCTGGTTAAGAATTTCAGTTAGATGGGAGATAGCCTGGCGCTGACGATAATAGAGCGTTGATTCAGAGATGTTAAGTCGGTTTGCAACCGTTAATACATCTCGTCGATTTTCAAAACGTTCTCGCAGGAGGTCTTCTGCTTCTGGTGATACAATGCGCAATTGCTCCAATCCATAGCTTAGAATGGCGCGATTGTTTGCAGCTGGACCGGCTTCTGCAAGGGTGCTGTAATTATCCTCGGATTGAGAGAGCTCCAGACCCAGGCGTAAATTTTGTAGGGGCCAATGGTTGGTTTCCCCCCCATGCCATAAGCGTAAAGCTGCTAAAACATTTTCTGAACTAATCACAATATCCCTCATCTAAATTATTGATAACGCCACCATTTTATGCTTAATGTACATAGTTACCACAGGATCATAAGCTATCTTACACGCTTTGGGGAAAATTTTGCAGGGGGGTTAAAGTCATATTGAAGTTGCTTTGTAGGTTGTTATAGACGCCTTTTGCTATTGTAGGGATTAGCTCGGGTTTATCCACTGCACAAATTTACTTTTTGGAAGTAATGCATTTTAGACCTATTTGTTTGGTTAGGAGACTTTCCATGATGGCGTTAATTTATTCCCAGAGAATGGCCTATTTCCTCCTCTTATTTGTACAGGTTGGCTTATTGTTATGTTTAGCCTTTGCTGCGGCTACATACAGTACCGGCTTGGAACTCCTTGACGGAGAAATGTATCGCTATTGCTCGCTGAGCGGCGGCGTTTGCACTGGCGTCTGATTCTACTAATAGTTATTTACTTCATCTACGTATCTACAAGCATTACAAGATAGCCACGACCTTGTGAGTTGTTGGCAACACGAGGAGCAATATGTCTCTACCATACCGCAATGGGAAAAAGAAAAGATCTCATAGTTATATTTTGATTGGCGACGGTTTCGATGAACTCGAAGTTATTTACTTCTTGCATAATTTTCGCCAGGCCGGTTTATCAATCAAAAGTGTGAGCCTCTTCGATAAGCTGGTTTACAGTCGCCAGGGTGTCGGTTTAAAGGCAGATTATGCCCTGGCAGATAAGCCATTTGATCCCTCAGGAGAAGAATGCTTGCTGATTCTACCTTCTGGCGGCCGCAATGGAGACGCCTTGCGCCACGATGCTCGGGTAAAATCATTGTTAATGGAATTCAACAGCGGCCGGGGACGAGTTGCCGTAACGGGTAGCAATCGGCATTTGGCTGAGGATGTTGAACAAGTTTGTGCCGATCGCCTGACCTTGCAGGACAAGGCGGGCCAAGGGCTTGAAGATTTTGTGAAATCATTAACTGAGCGCATTGTTTTTGCTTCATAGCGCACGGTTTGAGACTGCATTTTGCAATAAATGTGGCAATTTGAACAGTACAAGAATATGATACGGCCGTAAATTAAGCTCTCAATAAAGGGCTTTTTTTACGGCCGTTTTTCGTCTCCATTTCCAATCACCTTTATCTTGCCCACCCACTTCACCTGCCGCAGCGCATCATCTCGCTCGCTGGGGACAATCATTCGCACCAATCCTTGCTCACGAGTGAGCGGCAGTTCATCGACCTGGTAGGCGAGCAAGATCGGGCCAGCCGGATCTGGTTGGTGTAGTTCACTTGCCAGGACCCGGTTGCCAAACCCGTCTGCGCTCACCACCTCTACCTCTGACCACGCACCTGGACAAAAATGCGCCACAAAGTCTAAAAGTGCTGCGCCTGAGAAGGTAAATGGCCCGGACGTGCCGTGCCCGGTACTTACAATGTAGCAATCTGAGACTGATATCACAGGCAGCTGCCGCAAATCTTGCACGGTAATGCGTTGGGAACGGCCGTTCACCAACACAAGCTCAAAAGCAGGATCCGCGGATGGCGGGTCAGGGTTAGGTTCATGGCTATGGGGCTGCAGCGGGTCAGCCGCGTTTTCATGGTGCGTCATAGAGAATCCTCAGGCAAATTTACCGCCATTCTACCGTAATCCACCATAATTTAACCATTTGTCAGTCATTTTGATATACTAAAAGCATGAAACAAAGCAACATTCGCAACTTCTGCATTATCGCCCATATTGATCATGGGAAATCAACCTTAGCCGATCGCCTGCTTCAGGAGACAAACACGCTTACCGAGCGTGAGATGCAAGAGCAGGTGCTAGACAGCATGGATCTGGAGCGCGAAAAAGGCGTAACTATTAAAGCTTCGGCCGTGCGGATGAAGTATACAGCCAAAAATGGTGAAGAGTACATCATGAACCTCATCGACACGCCTGGCCATGTCGACTTCGCCTATGAGGTGAACCGTTC
>JBHIWP010000096.1:0-16217 GCA_041987425.1 Promineifilaceae bacterium (SeqCode)
TGGCAGCGGCCGTTGGGCCAGAACTGACCTACGTGAAGGTACAGCACGAAGATGGCTGGACCTATTACCTGGCCGAAGAAGCCGCCAAAGAAACGCTCATCGGCAGCTACGAGGTAGTGGACAAGCTGAAAGGCGAAGAACTCGTGGGCTGGACCTATCGCGGGCCGTTTGACGAGCTGCCTGCCGTTCAACAAGCCTTTTTGGAGACAGGATACACCCATCGTGTCATCCCCTGGAAAGAGGTCGGAGCAGACGAAGGAACCGGTATCGTCCACATCGCTCCCGGCTGCGGTGCGGAGGACTTCCAGCTCAGCAAGGAAAACAGTCTGCCGGTCATTGCCCCATTGGATGAAAATGGCGTCTACGTGGCCGGGTTCGACTGGCTAACTGGCCGTCATTCACAGGAGGTGGCCGAGGACATCTTCGACAACCTGCGTGAAAAAGAGCTTTATTATCGTAAGCAGCGCTACGCTCACCGCTACCCGCACTGCTGGCGCTGCGGCACGGAGCTGGTCTACCGCCTGGTTGATGAATGGTTCATCAGCATGGGCGAGCTGTATGACAAACCGCGCGAAGAAGTGACGCCAGAAGAAAAGACACACAGCTTACGCTACCAGATCATGGACCGCGTAGACAAAATCAACTGGTATCCCAGCTTCGGCTACGACCGGGAGATGGACTGGCTGCGCAACATGCACGATTGGATGATCTCCAAAAAGCGCTACTGGGGCCTGGCGCTGCCCATCTGGGAGTGCGACGAATGCAGCCATTTCACCGTGGTGGGCGATGAGGAAGAGCTTGAAGAGCGCGCTGTGGAAGGCTGGGAGCAGTTTGAGGGGCATACGCCGCACCGGCCGTTTATCGACGCGGTGAAGATTGCCTGCCCGGAGTGCGGCGGCAAGGTGAGCCGCATCAAGGACGTGGGCAATCCATGGCTCGATGCGGGCATCGTCGCCTTCAGCACGCTAGGCTACCGGCACCATCCTGAGTATTGGGAGAAGTGGTACCCGGCAGACTGGATCAGCGAAAGCTTCCCCGGCCAGTTCCGCAACTGGTTCTACAGCCTGCTGGCACAAAGCACAGTGCTGGGCGACGAGCCGCCGTTCCTGAACCTGTTTGGCTACTCCACGCTGCTGGCCGAAGATGGCCGTGAGATGCATAAATCCTGGGGCAACTCCATTGAGTTCAACCAGGCGGCTGACGAGATGGGCGCAGACACGATGCGTTGGCTCTACGCCAGCTGCAAGCCGGAGCAAAATTTGCTATTCGGCTTTAATCGTGGTGACGAAACGCGCCGTCGTTTTCTCATCCCGCTGTGGAACGTCTATTCCTTTTTGGTGACGTATGCGAATTTAGATGGCTGGACGCCAGAGAGTGGAGAATGGAGACTAGAGACTGATCCGGCTGATTTCCACTCTTCTAATCGGGCCCATGCCGAGCTGGATCGCTGGATTTTGGAGCGGGTGAACGAAACGGCCGTTTCCGTCCGCGCCTCTTTGGACAAATACGATGCCGAAAAAGCTACGCAGGCTCTGGAAGCCCTGTTGGACGATTTGAGCAACTGGTACGTGCGCCGCAGCCGTCGCCGCTTCTGGAAAAGCGAAGCCGATGCCGACAAAAACGCTGCCTACAGCACGCTCTACCAGGTTATGGTCAAATTCATCCGCCTGCTGGCTCCCTTCATCCCCTTTACCACGGAGGTGATGTACCAGAATTTGGTGCGCAGCGTGGATGAAAACGCGCCGCTGAGCGTGCACCACACGCTTTACCCAGAGGCCGCCGCCGAGGTACTAGATAGTCGCCTGCTGGACAAGATGGGACTGGCCATCACCACCGCCAGCCTGGGCCGCTCGGCGCGCAGTTCGGAAGACATCAAGCTGCGCCAGCCGCTGGCCAAGGCGCGGGTCAACGTGGGCAGCCAGCAGGCACAGGCAGATCTGCAAGATCTGGCCCACGTACTGGCCGAAGAGATCAACGTCAAGGAAATTGAAGTGGTGTCGGAGGTGGGCGAGTTAGTTGATTACAAGCTGATGCCCAATAACCGCGTGCTGGGGCCAAAGTTTGGCAAGGATTTCCCCAAAGTACGGCAGGCGCTGCTGGCGCTTGACCCGGCTGCGGCAGCGCGCACGCTCCAGGCAGGCGAAGCATTAACGCTGGAAGTGGCGGGCGAAACGGTAACGCTCGGCGATGATGACGTGCTGGTGCAGACGGAATCGCGGGGTGGTACGGCCGTTGCCAGTGACAAAGGCGTGACGGTGGCGGTGGATACCGAGCTGACGCCCGCCCTTGTGCAGGAAGGCTATGCCCGCGACATTGTGCGGCAGGTGAATAACATGCGCAAGGACGCCGGGCTGGAAATCTCTGACCGCATTGAGTTGAGCTACCAGGGTGCCAATGGCGACGTTGCCGCCGCCCTGAGCAACTTCGCAGAATTCGTGCAGCAAGAGACGCTCGCCGTTAGCCTGGAAGCTGGCCCGATGACCAATCCGCTATACACGCAAACCGTCACCATCGGCGATGCGGACGTGACCTTACAGCTGCGAAAAGCGTAAGTAAAGGACGACCCGTTTGCTGTTTAAGTTGATAATCAGGTAACTGGAAACAACGAATTTGGAACACAGATGACGCGGATGATACGGATTCTGGCGGATTTTTACTGAGTTTTAGTGCAAAGCCGTCCAATCCGTGTTATCTGTGGTCTATTACTGGATGCTGATAAAGAATTACCTGTTTTATTTTTTAATGACTAGCCGGGTCGACCCTATCCACGGTCCCAAAATCTTTCATGAGAATCACCCGCATTTATGCGTAAAATAGCCAATTCAGTAAGCTGTTTGGTACAATCGCGACGTTGCCAATTTTTGGCAGCGCGAACCGTATCGAAGGACAGGTAAACTGGGAAGGCTTTGTCTATGCGTCACCTCACACTTTTAACTTTGCTGCTGCTGCTGTGCCTGGGCGTGGTCATTGGTGCGCCTGATGATGCACCGGTAACGGCCGTATCCGCCGTGGCAGCTGGCCCAGAACTTGGCCTGGAGTCGCTGCAAGTGGAAAAAATCACCTTGCAGCCTCTGCCAGAACAGCCGCTCATTGCCGATGTGGCTGCAGACAGCTGTTCCAACGCCACGACTGTTACCTTAAATGGGTCTGGCGTGGGGGAAACGACGACAGTGAATGCCATGACTGAGGGTGCCGAAGATCCGGTGCTTACCTGCGCCTGGGGCAGCCCCAGCCGCCCACAGGGATATCGCACCGTCTGGTACAAATTTACGCCAGACAGCAACGGCCGTGTCACAATCGACACGGCCAACAACTTTAACCCCAACAGCTACGACACCATTCTGGCCGTTTACACCGGGACATGCGGTGCCGCAACGCTGAGCATGGTGGCCTGCAACGACGACTATCAGGGCTTTGCCTCGCGCGTTTCCTTTAACGTTTCTAAAGACGTGACCTACTTTGTTGAAGTGGCTGACTGGAATGCCGCTGAGCCGGGGCCGCTAGAGTTAGATATTTTCTTTGTGCTGAATCCCATTCCCTCAAAATGGGCAACCTTTAACACGTCCGCTCCGGCCCGCACGCGCCACGCCACCGTGAAGCACAACGGCTTGATTTACATGGTGGGCGGGCAAACCAACGCTACCGGCACGCCAGCTCTCAGCAGCGGCCTTTACCGCTATAATCCCGGCAGCAATAGCTGGACCACGCTGGCCCCAATGCCGGGTGCTCCCCTGACGGACGTGACGGCCGCGCAGCTAAACGGCAACATCTTCGTGCCGGGCGGCTACGATGGCAACAGCATGGTTGGTACGCATCATGTGTTTAACATTGCCAGCGGCATTTGGGAACCAGATAGACAGGCCGTGCCCGTTCCCGTGGGGTGGGCCCAGGCGGTAGTGCCGGCTGACCAGGGCGGGTATTACTTGATTGGCGGCATTAGCAATACGGCCTTTTTCACGGATACGGCCGTTGTTCACGATGATGTTTCTTTCTTCAATGGCACTTCCTGGAACACAGCAACGCCCGATATGACGGTGCCGCGCTATGGGCATACGGCCGTTTGGGTCAACAATGGCATCTGCGTCGTGGGCGGCATTGATGACAACAACCAGCTGCTGCCCGGCGGTGAATGTTATCAGCCCGCAGGCAGCGGCGCCTGGCAGCCTATTGCCCCGCTAAACATTGCCCGGTACGGTGCGGGCAGCGCGGTAGGACCGTCTGGCAAATGGTATATTTTTGGCGGGCAAAATTTTAACAACGAAGCTGTACCAGAGGTCGAGGTTTATGATCCGGCCAATCCCGGGGCGGGCTGGCAGCTTTTGGACGTTACCTTTGATCTGGGCGGCAGCAGTGTTGTTCGCGCTCGCGCTTTTCCCCAGGGCGAGTTTATTGGCAACTACCTTTACGCCATTGGGGGGCACGACACCATTGACTTTTTAGTGACGCCCCTGGTACAGCGGCTGCTGGCCCTGGGCAGGACGACTTACTTGCCTGTTGTGGCCAAAGGTGGGGCAGCGGCGAATAACAGCTTTAGCACCGCCTGGCGGCTTAACTTTAATGCAGCCCACGTAACCAAGTTTAGCGATACGTTTGATTTCTTCGACGCCTACTACTTCGACCAGCCTAACACCAGCACGGTCACCGTCCGCCTGAGCCAGATTCCTGCTGGCAGCGACTACAACATTACGGTGTACGATGCCAACAAGAGCGTGCGCGGCAGCGGGACGCTGGCCGGCAATCAGAGCGAAGCGGTGACGCTGCTGCTTGCGCCTGGACGGTATTACATTATGGTTGAGCGCATCTTTGGCCAGGCAGACAACTCAAGCTATCGTATCATTGTGGAAAAATAAACCAGGGGAATGGGGATTGAGGATTGGAGATTAGACAATTAATCTTCAGCCTCCAGTCTCCACTCTCAATTCTAAGTTCTCAAACTATATGCCAGAGAAACCCATTCGTTTGCTTCATTTTGCCGATGCCCATATTGATATTGCCAATTACGGCCGTCACGATCCCGAAACCGGCTTGCCCAGGCGCGTGATGGACTTTTTGAATGCGCTGGACCAGATTGTGGATACGGCCGTTGAGGAAAAAGTCGATCTTGTCATCTTTGCCGGGGATGCCTATAAAGACCGCAATCCCCAGCCCACGTTCCAGCGCGCCTGGGGCAAGCGAATGATGCGGCTTTCCCAGGCGGGCATTCCCACGCTGCTGCTGGTGGGCAACCACGATGTTTCCCCGGCGGTGGGGCGTGCCCATACGCTGCATGAATTTAGCACCCTCGCCGTGCCCCACATTCACGTGGCCGACGGCCTGAAGCTGTGGCCTGCCGAGCAGCTTGGCCTGCCTGTGCAAATTATCACCGTCCCCTGGCTGTCGCGCAGTCTGTTGGTGGGGCGGGTAGAGACCATGGGCCGCACAATTGCAGAAATTTACGAGCAACTGGAAGAGCTGGTCAGCAGCCGCGTCACGGAGCTGATTGAAACGGCCGATCCCGATATTCCGCTTATTCTCACCGCCCACGCCAGCGTGCAGGGCGCCAAATATGGCAGCGAGCGGGCCGTCATGTTGGGCCATGAGCTCGTGCTGAGCGGCGGGCTGGTCAACCATCCCAAGTTAGACTATGTAGCCCTGGGTCATATCCATAAACCACAGGAGCTCTCTGCCCCAGGCAGCCATCCCCCCATTGTTTATCCTGGCTCCATTGAGCGGATTGATTTTGGTGAGAAGGAAGACAAACGGTTTGTTTTGGCGGAGGTGAGCAAGGGGGAAACCCATTGGGAATACCGCAAGCTGAACACGCGCCGCTTCATAGACCCCGATCCCATCACGCCGCGTACGGAATCCTTCATGGCAGATGTGCTCAGTCAACTGCCCGCCGCTGAAGATGTGAAGGACGCCATTTGCCGGGTGCGCCTCAGCTTTCCCCGAGACGACGAACCACTGCTGGATGAGCGCGCCATTTTGGAGCATTTCAGAGAAGCCTTTGACGTAAAGATTCAGAAGCATTACCTCAGCAGCAAGCGCTCTCGCCTGGGCGACGCGGCGGGCGTGGAAACAATGACGCCGCTGGAGCTGCTAGAAATGTACTGGCTTAGCGAAGAGCTGGATAGTGAGGAGCTTGAGGTGATGCTGGCACTGGCAAAAGAGGTGTTGGCAGGGGCGATTGAATGACAGGGTGGTAGAGTTACGGAATGAATTACTCAATTACCTAATGACATAATTACTTAGCGAAAACGCATGGTTCCAACAAGACTTGAAATATCCAACTTTTTATCTTATCGCAAAACGGCCGTTCTCCAGTTCGACGGTATCCATTTGGCCTGTATTTCTGGGGCTAACGGAGCAGGCAAGTCATCGATTCTAGACAGCATTACCTGGGCTTTGTTTGGCCAGAGCCGCAGCCGGAGTGATGACGATCTGGTGAACCGACTCTCTGCCATTGACGACAAAGCAGCTGAAGTGCAGCTAGACTTTGAGCTGGAGGGCACGCTTTACCGGGTGGTGCGCAGCAAGCGCAAAGGCAAAACTACCCAGCTGGATCTGCAAATTGCGGCGGGTGAAAACGCTTGGAAGACCCTGACTGAAGGCAAGCTGCGCGAAACGCAGCTGGCGATTGAGCAGCTGCTGCGCATGAATTACGATACGTTTATCAACGCCAGCTTTTTGCTGCAGGGCAAGGCAGATGAGTTCACCACCAAGACGCCAAACCGGCGCAAAGAGATCCTGGCAGACCTGCTGGGCGTTAGCGTCTGGGAGCAGTATCGCGAACTGGCGATGAATCGGCGCAAGGAAGAGGAGCGGCAGCTAGACGTGTTGGATCACCAGATCAAGGAGATTGAGGCGGAACTGGAGCAGGAAGAAGAACGGCAAACGGCCGTTGCTGAAGCCCAGTCTGTTTTGGCAGGTATTGCCGACCGTCTCGCTGACAAAGAAGCCCTTTTGGAGCAGCTGCGCCGCGCCGAAACGGCCGTGCAGCAGCACAAGCAGCTGGTAGAAACCTTAGCTAACAATCTGAACCGGGGCAAGGCGCAGCTAGAAAGCTTGCAGCGCAGCCAGGCGCAGCGGCAGCAGGAACGGGATGGCTATTCTGCCATGTTGGCCGAGGCTGAGGCCATTACCGGGCAGCATGAAGCCTGGCAGAAAGCCGATGCCACGTTTCAAGGCTGGCAAGAGAAGGCTGAGGCCTTTAACCAGCTAGAGCAGCGTAAACGGCCGCATGAACTGTCCATCGCTGAGGAAAAGTCCCGCCTGACACAGCAGCGGCAAGCGCTGGAAGCCCAGGCAAGCCGAGCCGAAGCTGCCGCCGATGAGCAAAAATCACTGGCCTCAGAGCTGGCCGAGGCCAAGACAGCTCTGGCAGTGGCAGATGAGCAGTTGGCAGCGCTGAATAAGCAGGAGGCCGAGTGGCACGAACTGCGTACAAAGCTGCAAAAGCTGGAAAGCGAACGGGAAGCAAGGATGCGCGAGCTGAACCGGCTGCAAAATCAAGCCAAACGAATAGCTGCGCTGCGGCAGGAAGAAACGGCCGTTTCCCAAAACCTGCAGGCGGCCCAGCAGCAGATCGCCGATCTCACTGCTCAGCTAACCAAGTTAGGCGAGACAGAACAGGAGCTCAGCGCCGCCAGCGCTGAAAAGGTGGGTTTAGAGAGCAGCCAGCCCGCACTCAAAGAACAGATGAACCGGCTGAAGGCGCGCATTGAGCAGCTAGAGGCTGAAACTGGTGGTGATTGCCCCCTGTGCGGCCAGGAACTTACCGAGGCGCATCGGGCACAGGTGGTGGCGGAGCTGCAAACTGAGGGCAAGGGCATGGGGGATCGCTTCCGCAGCAACAACCGTACGATTGAAGTGCTTACCGTGCAGATTGCAGAACTGAACCAGCGCGTAACGCAGCGGCCGCAGCTGGAAAAATCGCTGCAAACGCAGCAGCAGCGGCAGGCCCAGGCCCAGGC
Organism: Promineifilaceae bacterium (SeqCode); assembly: GCA_041987425.1. Taxonomy (GTDB): domain Bacteria; phylum Chloroflexota; class Anaerolineae; order Promineifilales; family Promineifilaceae; genus Leptofilum. The sequence goes on from JBHIWP010000096.1 coordinate 7,953, forward strand.
GCGCCTGGATGAGATTAGCCAGCAGGTGGCCGAATGGGAAGCGGGTGAAGCCGCCCAGCTGGCCGAATTAGAGGTGGCGTTGGCGCAGGATGAAGCAGCGGACCTTCGGAAAAAAGTGATTGAGTTGGGAACGGCTGTGCAGAGCAAATCAGCCATAGAAAGTGAGCGCCGACAGCAGGAACAGCGCCTGGCCAACGGCGAGGCCCGCCTGACCGAGCTTAACCGCTTTATGGCCGACTGGTCTGAATCGGGCGAGGAGCAGCTGAGCACGGTGAGGCAGCAGCTTGCGAACGAAGATTTTGCTGCCGAAGCCAGAGCCGCCCTGGCTGGCCTGAACGCAGAGCTGGCCGAACTGGGCTATGATGCTGAGGCACACGCTGCTGCGCGCGAGGCCCGGCAGGCGCTGGCTGACGTGCCCGAACGGTTCCAAAAGCTGCGGCAGGCAGAAGCGGCCGTGAAGCCGCTGGAAGATGCCCTGGATGAGGGCAGTAAGCGCATTGATGAGCAGGAAGAATCGCTGGCCGAGATGGTAAAACAGCACGAAACGGCCGCTGCCGATCTGGCCCAAATGACGGCCAATGGCGGTGACCTTCGTGGCGTAGAGCAAGAGGTGTTTGACCTGCGCGAGGAGCAAATTGCCGCCAACCAAAAGGTGGCTGTGGCCCAAAACCGGCTGGAGGTATTGGGCGACCAGCGAGAACGGCAAAAAGGGCTGGCGGGGCAGCGTACGGCCGTTTCTCAGCAAATTCAGCGGCTAAAGCTGCTAGAAAAGGCGTGCAGCAAAAGCGGTGTACAGGCCCTGCTCATTGAGCAGGCTCTGCCAGAAATTGAAGAGCGGGCCAATGAGCTACTGGATCGGCTAACCGGGGGCGAGATGACCGTTTCGTTTGCGTCACAGCGGCAGCTCAAAAGCCGGGATGCCGTGGCAGAGACGTTAGACATTCACATACGGGATCACGCCGGGGAGCGGCCCTATGATAACTATAGCGGTGGAGAGCAGTTTCGCGTGAATTTCGCCATCCGCCTGGCCCTGTCGCAGCTTTTAGCCAAGCGGGCTGGGGCGCGGCTGCAAACGCTGGTGATTGATGAAGGATTTGGCAGCCAGGACCCAAACGGCCGTCAGCGACTCATCGAAGCCATCAACACGATACAGGATGATTTTCAGCGCATTTTGGTAATTACCCACATTGATGAACTGCGCGATGCCTTTCCCAACCGGATAGAAGTGAGCAAAACGGCCGTTGGTTCTCAGATAGCGCTGAGTTAAGCATATGGGAATCTGATAAGACGATAAAAATTTCCAGCTTTTTATTGTATAATGGCAGCTTGGAAGCGTACGCGTAAAAAAATCAACTGCCAGCATTCTGTATTCATATAGCCATTACCCCAAATTCATAGATCTATCGCTATTTTGTTTTCTTCGTCTAAAGACTGGTTTTTCGGTCCATTCATTTGTAGACTCCGTTTGCAAATAGAAACTTTTGAAATGAGGTAGAGACCGGATTTGAATGGTAACGGCTCTGAGAGGCAAAGGTCATGGGATATTCAGTATTAGTGGTGGACGATGATCCAATGAAGCGTCAGCTCTTGCGCTTAATATTGGAACGGGCCGGGTTTGGCGTAGCAGAGGCCGCTGACGGCCTGGAAGCATTGTTATCGTTGGATAACGAAGTGCCTGATTTGATGACGCTGGACGTAATGATGCCGCAAATGGGTGGCTTTGTTGTGTGCGAGAGAGTTCGGCAAAATCCCAAAACGGCCGAACTACCCATTATTATGGTCAGCGCCCGGGCGGACGGGGGCAGTATTCGCGAGGGGCTCGCGGCTGGCGCAAACCGCTATTTGCCGCAGCCTGTAATGCCCGATAAACTGATCAGTACGGTGAACGAACTGTTGCCTCCGTTGGAAAATTAAGCTGGTTGTGGTCCGTTTTTGCTGGGCCACACGCTTTTACTCATGTAATCGGCCCAAACGCCTGGCGTTTTCTGCAAATTTTTTGCCGATTACACCATTGCAGCACTTTATGGTTCAAAATCTGGCCCCATTATCCCAAAAACGAACCTATCTAAAATTAATTACCAATCATATGGACGCCTGGCAGGTGGCGCTGGTCATATCTGCGCTGCCACTTTTGATCCACGATGCTATTCGGCGGGAAACGGCCGTACTTGTGTTGGCTATTGGCCTGGGCTACTGGTTTGCCTTTGCCCTAAATGATTATTTTGATGCCCCGTTTGACGCTTTGGATGAGCGAAAAGCCAACAGAAACTTTTTTGTGCAGGTGACGATACGGCCTCGAGTTGTGCTTCTTTTTTCCATCCTCTTGCTTGCCGTTATTGCCGCTGCTTATGCTCAGTTTGGCCTGCCTGGTTGGCTTCTTTGGGCGGTCAGCTGTCTGGTTGCCTGGGCATATTCTGCACCGCCCCTGCGCCTGAAAATGCGACCCGGGTTTGACTTATTTACCCACACTCTGTTCGTACAAACATTTCCCTATATTGCCTGCCTTATACTCATCAAGGCTCGCTGGGGCGTGCTTGATGGGGTGCTGCTCATCATCCTTGCCTTAGCGTCGCTGACGGCCCAGCTAGAACAGCAGGCGCGTGATTTCGCGGTTGATTTGCGCAGCGGCGGCACGTTCACCACCCGCCTGGGGCGCCAGCGAGTGGTTCAGGGCCTGCGTTGGATGACGGCCGTTTGTATGCTGGTGGCATTCATTTCCGTAATTAATGGAACAATCCCCTGGTATTTACTGCCCTATGGCGTTATTGGATTACCGGCGCTGCTGCACCGCTTTTGGCGTCGGCCAGAAGCGCCGCGTTCTGAATGGCTGGTTCTGCTCTCTACAACGATTGGTTTCCTCTATACGGGCTTCATTTTCTGTTACTTTTTGCTCTCCTAAAAACGGGTACAATTTATTCTGTGAAAGTTGCTGTTCTATCTGATATTCACGGTAATTTACCGGCATTAGAAACCGTAGCCGAACATTCTACTTGACTGAGCAAGGTCTGGCGCTACCAGGTTTTGAGTATACACACAATGCACGGCTGATAACGGCCGTCTACGCACAATGCAGGAAAGGAAACAAGCATATGCCCAAGTATTTTATAACCGTTGCCGGAAACATTGGCGTTGGCAAATCGACATTGGTGAAGCTGCTGGCCGAACGCACCGGCTGGGAGCCAGTCTACGAAGCCGTTACCGAAAACCCATATCTGGCAGACTTTTACCAGGACATGACGCGCTGGAGCTTCCATTCACAGGTCTTCTTTCTGTCTCGTCGTCTGCGACAGCACCATTATTTGCTTCAGCGGCAAAATGCCATCATTCAAGACCGCAGCGTTTATGAAGATGCAGAAATCTTTGCCCGCAATTTATACGTTCAGGGCAACATGAGCGAGCGCGATTGGGCCAGCTATTTTGATCTTTACCAGACTTTGGCTACCGTGCTGACACCGCCTCATTTGGTAATTTACCTAAAGGCATCGGTGCCAACCCTGCGCCAGCGAATTGCCTTGCGCGGCCGTGAGTTTGAGCAAACAATTGCTAATGCTTACCTGGAACAGCTTAACCAGCTTTACGATGAATGGGCCACTAACTTTTCTCGCAGCGCAGTCTTAACAATAGACACCAACAACCTGAACTACGTGCAGTATGACGAACATCTGGACCAAATCTGGCAAAAAGTAGAGGGGCGGCTTCTGGGGCGAGATTATTTGGCCCTTTAGGGCAATTTTGCTGATCGTTTGCGTAATTTTTTCTAGCAGGTAAACTTATGGATGGTGTAGCGATTGCTACATATTTAAGTGGTATGACCAAAGAAAATAAACCCAAAAGGGGGTGAGAACACTGCCAAAAGTTGAATTACGTTCAAACGAATCGCAAGAACAGCTGCTGCGTCGCTTTAACAAAGCGGTGATTAAAAGCAAAGTTCTGGCAGACGTGCGTCGCAAGCGCTGGTTTGTTTCCAAGAGCGAGCTGGAACGCATCGAGAAGAAAAAGGCGATTCGGCGTCAACGTAAAGCCCAGCGTCAACGCTAGGTTTTATTACCCCCAAAGTAAAAAAGCTCTCCTAATTTTCGGAGAGCTTTTTTTATTATGGGGAAATTATTGTTTTCGTTCTATTTTAGTAAGCACCATCCCCCTTCAATACAGCGGGGATGGTTTTGAACAAAATCTTAATGTCCAAAAAGACCGACCAGCTATCAATATACTGCATGTCTAGCTTTACGCGGTCGTCGTAAGAGGTGTCGGAACGGCCGCTTACCTGCCACAAGCCAGTGAGGCCGGGCATAACGGTGAGCAAGGTTTGTCCCCAACGGCCGTACTTGGTAATTTCTTCCGGGGCAATAATGCGTGGCCCAATTATGGACATATCTTGAGCCAGGACGTTGAACAGCTGGGGCAGCTCATCCAGGCTAAACTTGCGCAAGAGCGTGCCCACGCGGGTTACGCGAGGATCGCATTTGAGCTTGTAGTTTTGGTTCAGCTCAGCTTTTAGCTTGGGATACCGCGCCAGAATCTCATCACCGTTAACATACATGGTGCGGAATTTGAAGGCATCGAAGATACGGCCGTCTCGGCCCAATACCCGCCGACGATGAATAACAGGGCCGGGGGAGTCCAGTTTGATAGCGATGGCCAAAAATAAAAAGAGTGGCCAGATTAATAGCAGGGTGGGAATGACAACTGTGTAATCAAGTAATGCTTTTAGGCGATGGTTTGCCTGTTGGGCGTTTAGCTGCGTGTGGGGAAGCCGGGTAACGGTTGCAGTTTTGCTTGTGGCTTGTTTGAGGGTTGTTTTGGTCGCTACTGGTGTCATTGATTTGTCCCAATCAGTCTATAATTTGCTGTTTTTTACACTTTCATCATCTTAGGGGGAGTTCCTTACAGCAAGTCTTATCATTTCATACGAATTTTACGGAATTTTTATGCAGGGGTACTTCTCCTGCATTTCCAGGTAAACGTTGCCATACAGAAATCCTGTTGAAAATAGAACAGTTTTAGGTTAAGGAACGCACTGTGGGTTATTCATCCGTTACGCATCCTTCGGATGCTGACTTCACGTTCTTGATGTATTTGTAGAGGGTTCCTCGTGTCGCTTTATAAGGCGGGGCCGTCCAGGCGGCGCGGCGGCGGGCGATCTCCTCATCGCTCACGTCCATATTGATGGTGCGGTTTCTGGCGTCGATGGTGATCTGGTCGCCGTTTTGCACCAGGGCGATGGGGCCGCCTTCCTGCGCTTCCGGCGTAATGTGCCCCACAATGAAGCCATGACTGCCGCCGGAAAAACGGCCGTCTGTCATTAGCGCCACATCTTTGCCCATGCCTGCACCCATGATGACGCTTGTGGGGGAAAGCATTTCCGGCATGCCGGGGCCGCCCTTTGGCCCCTCATAGCGAATGACTATAACGTCGCCCTTTTGAATGTCGCCCTGCTCAAAACCAGCCAGCATGTCTTCTTCCGAGTCAAAGACGCGCGCAGTACCGGTAAAGTTTAACCCTTCCTTCCCTGTGATTTTGGCTACGGCGCCATCCGGGGCCAGATTCCCGCGCAAAATCTGGAGATGTCCGGTTTCTTTGATGGGTGCTTCCAGGGGGTGAATAATTTCCTGACCTTCAGCCAAACCCGGCAGCCCGGCCAGATTCTCGGCCACGGTTTTGCCCGTTACCGTCAGGCAGTCTCCGTTGATCAACCCGTTTTCGTTTAGATATTTCATGACGGCGGGCGTACCGCCAACTTTGTGCAGATCTTCCATGACGAAACGGCCGCTTGGCTTTAGATCGGCTAAAAACGGCACGCGATCACTCACGGCCTGGAAATCATCAATCGTAAGATCCACGCCCACCGAGCGGGCCATAGTAATGAGGTGCAGCACGGCATTGGTCGAGCCACCCAGGGCCATCGTAACCACCATTGCATTTTCAAACGCTTCACGCGTCATAATGTCGCGTGGCTTAATGTCTTTTTCCAGCAGGGTACGAACGGCTCGTCCGGCTTCCCGGCACTCGCTGGCTTTCTCTTCGGAGACGGCAGGGTAGGAGGCAGAGTAAGGCAGGCTCATCCCCAGCGCTTCAATTGCCGAGGCCATGGTGTTGGCCGTGTACATGCCGCCGCACGCCCCCGGGCCCGGGCAGGCGTTGCGCACAATCTCTTGACGTTCTTCATCCGTTATGCTGCCCGCAAGATACTCGCCATAGCTCTGGTAGGCAGAAATGATGTCCAGCTTGGGGTGTTTGGCCGTGCAGCCAGCCTGAATGGTGCCGCCATAAACGATGATCGTTGGTCGATTTAGCCTGCCCGCGGCCATGATGCAGCCGGGCATATTTTTGTCGCAGCCGGGCAGCGCCACCAGCGCATCATACCACTGCGCCCCCATGATTGTTTCAATTGAGTCGGCAATAAGGTCGCGGGACTGGAGCGAGAAGCTCATGCCGTCGGTGCCCATGCTGATGCCGTCGCTGACGCCCACGGTGTTGAAGCGCATCCCCACTAAATCTGCGGCCGTAACGCCTTCTCTCACCTTTGCCGCCAGGTCCAGCAAATGCATGTTGCAGGGATTGCCTTCATACCAGACGCTGGCAATGCCCACCTGGGCCTTATCCATGTCGGCGGGCTGCAAGCCAGTGGCATAGAGCATAGCCTGCGAACCGCCGCGTGCTTTTGGCTGGGTGATCTGTGAACTGTATTTGTTTAGCTGAGTCATTTCCTCTCCTTAAAAAACGGCCGTTCCCTCAATCTCAATTAAAAATTCGGGGCGGGCTAGCGAATGCACCCCAATCCAGGTAGCCGCAGGTGGATTGAAGGGGAAAAATTCCTTGAGACCTTCACTGACCGGAGCCGTTTTGTCCATCCAGCTTTGCACAATGTAGATGCGCAGGGCGACGATGTCGTTGAGGGTGGCACCAGCGGTGGTTACGGCCGTTTCCACATTCCGCAAACTTTGCCAAACCTGCGCCCGCAAATCATTCTCGCCCACGATATTCTCGTTTTTATCCCAGGCCACCTGCCCGGAAAAGTGAACCGTGCGGCTGCCTTCTGCAACCACAATTTGCGAAAAACCATACTGCAGGCTGTTGAATAACGTGTTTGGATTCAAACTTTGTTTGGTCAATGCGACTTCCTTTTCAATTTTATAGAACGCTGATCTTGATGCTCGCCCTGATTACACTGATCTAAAATCAGGCCAATCAGGGGGATCTGCGTCCCAATTTTACAAGCTTGAACTGCTACTAAGTTTGCCTTCCTGACCGGATGTTACAGGTTAATAAGAAAGCCGCCTGCAGCAATTAGTAAGAAACCCAGACCCAACCAGCGTAAACCAGGCAGCCAGGCGCGAAACAGAATTTTGGCATTTTGCCAGCGCATCTGCCCATCGGCCTGTTTAGCGTGGATGGCCTGAACATTCTTCTGTAAGGTTTCATCACCAAAAGCCCGAAAAGTGTCGCGCACAAAAACGTAGCCCCCGTAGACGATGACGGCCGTTCCGGCCAAAATCAGCGGCAACCCCACTACGTGCAGCCAGACGCTGCGTGCATCCCCGGCGCGAAGCAGCGGCAGCAGCGTCTCCGCCCACATCGACCACAAAATAGAGCCGACAAAAACGGTTGCAACCACCCACAAAACGTATTTCCCACTCGGACTCTCGGCTGATTTTTTTCGTTTCGTCATTAGCGAAAAATTTTTGACGCAAAGGCGCAAAGAGGCAAAGGGAAAAACGCTCTGCGCCTCCGTACCTCTGCGTTAAAGTTACAAATGAGCCACAACCAAATCGCCCATCTCTTGCGTGCTCACTTTTGTCTCGCCTGGTCTGGCAATGTCGGCCGTGCGGTGTCCGGCGTCAAGGATTTTGGCAACGGCCGTTTCCACCGCACTTGCTTCAGCTTCCAGGCCCAGACTGGAGCGCAGCATCATCGCCGCACTCAAAATGGTTGCCAGCGGGTTGGCAATGCCCTGGCCCGCAATGTCCGGCGCCGATCCGTGGATGGGCTCATACAGCCCCACCGAACCTGGTTCGCCCAGCGACGCCGAGGGCAGCATTCCCAGCGACCCGGTGATCATCGACGCTTCGTCAGACAAAATGTCGCCAAACATATTGCCTGTCACCACCACGTCAAAATCGCCGGGGCGATTGATGAGATACATCGCCATTGCATCCACCAGCACGTCTTCATATTCGATGTCTGGATAGTCAGCCGCCACCTCATGCGCCACCTCGCGCCAGACGCGGGACGAGGCCAGCACGTTGGCCTTGTCCACCGACGTAA
>JBHIWP010000097.1:0-16157 GCA_041987425.1 Promineifilaceae bacterium (SeqCode)
CACCGGCAGGCCGTGGCTGATTGCTACACGCGCATTTTGGAAGCAAGCAATGGCCTCATGGCTCAGACGGAGTATGAGCTGGATTCATTATTCAGCCAGCCTAATCTGCAAAAATTTGGCTACTGGCAGGATGGGCAGCTGCGTGGCTACCTGCTTTTTAACTTTGAGCCGGTGCCAAACGGGCATTTTCTGCGGAACAACATTAACGTGCGGTCACTGATGTATGAGAACCAGGCTGCGCTGCGTGGGCTGCTGGGTTTTTTGCGCGCTCAGGCGGACCAAATAGAAACGATTGTGCTGAACACGCAGGAGGAAGATTTCCACTTGCTGCTGGGCGATCCGCGCAACGGCAGCCAAAGCCTAATACCGCCGGGCTACCACGAAAGCAACACGCAAGGCATTGGCATCATGTACCGCGTCATCGACGTGCCGCGCCTCTTTGAGCTATTGGCGGCGCACAACTTTGGTGGGCAGCGCTGCACCGTGCAGCTTAACCTGACAGATAGCTTCTGGCCAACCTGTGCGGGCAGTTGGACATTGGTGGTGGAAAACGGCCGTGCCCGCCTGAACCCCAATGCCCGGCCGGAGGTCGAAATCAGCCTGGACATTGCTGAATTTTCGTCACTTGTCACCGGGGCGACCACCTTTCGCACGCTGTTGGCCTACGGTTTGGCCGAAATTTCCGATGCTAATTATGCGGATACGGTGCATCAATTGTTTTACACGCCAAACAAACCGATTTGCCACACGCCCTTTTAACCTGGATGGGGAATGTAAGGTTGTAAGGTTGAAGTTATCGCTTAAAATAGAAGTGGCAGTTTTGTCGTATGTCCAACAACCAAATCAACCAGACGCAGACCCATGAGTGAACAAATCCATATTCAGGCCCGAAAGTTTTTGCAGGAGTATTTCAACGACGATGAGCTTATCACATTCTGCTTTGATTACTTTCCCCAGGTTTATAACGATTTCACCGTTGGAATGCGCAAAAACCAGAAGGTGCTGATGCTTATTTCGCACAGCCAGCGGCAGGAGCGGTTTGAGGAACTGCTGGCAGCATTGAAGCGGGAGCGACCCACGGCGTACCAGGAACAGTTTATTGAGAAGACCCACCTGATTTCACAGATCCCACAGATGCCACAGGTGCCTAAAATAGCGCCACGCAACCCACAACAGATTTTTATTAGCCATGCCAGCCACGATGCCGAGCTGGCCCAACGGCTGGCGGCCGATTTGCGCGCCAACGGCTGGCAAACCTGGATTGCGCCGGACAATATTAAGCCAGGGGAAAAGTGGGTGGAGGCTATCAACCGGGGCCTGATGGAAAGCGGAATATTTGTGCTGCTGCTGACACCAGATGCTGTTGCTTCCCGCTGGGTGCAAAGCGAAATGAACGTGGCTATTGGCATGGAGCATCGTGGGGAAATACGGCTGTTTCCCTTAAACGTGAAGCCCGCCGCCACGCTTCCCCTCTGGCGCGCTTACCAATGGATTGCGTTTGATGCCGGTTATGACGTGGGGTTGGCTGCTTTATTGGGTGAACTAGAACCAAAAGAGGTTCCACAACCCGTTGTGAGAGCGCCTCACGCTGTTTTGCCAGAAAAAAATGAGTCGCCAGCTCAGTCAATGGCGCTCGATACGGGCTTGCCCGATCTAGCCGCCAACCCGCCGCCCGCCGAGTTGACCAAGCCGAACCCGCTGCAAGCCATTACTGACTGGATAAAAACGATGCCAAGGCAAGTTCTATTTGGCAGCGGTGGTGTGATTGTCTTGTTGTTTATCGCCTGGGTATTGTGGCCTGATGCCGCTGACAACCCGGCTGTGGAACCAACTGAAGTGGCTGAGGCGATTGCTGCTGTAACCGAGGAGCCTGGGGTAGAAGAAAGGACACAATCGACTGAAAGAGCAACACTCATCGAAGGGCCTGCTACGGCCACTGGCACGATGACGCCTTCACCCACGGTAAGCGCGACGCCAACCGTTGACCCCAATTTCCCTCCGGCGGATGCTGTTTTAGGCGCCAGATGGGTGAGACCATCTGATGGTATGGCGATGGTATTTGTGTCGGGCGGTTCTTTTTTGATGGGCAGCGACTCAGACATTGATACAGATGCTCAGAGCGATGAAATGCCACAACGCGAAGTCGTGCTAAGCAGCTTTTGGTTAGATCGCACAGAGGTGACCAATGAGCAGTTTGCCAATTTTTTAAGTGTACAAGGAAATCAAACAGAAGGTGGCTTTACCTGGTTGGAATTGGATGATCCCGATGTACTCATTGAGATGAATGGCAGCAGTTTTGTGTCAAAATCTGGCTTTGCCAATCATCCTGTGCAGAATGTTTCCTGGTTTGGGGCTGTCGCTTACTGTGAATGGGTTGGTGGTGCTTTGCCCACAGAAGCCCAGTGGGAGTATGCGGCGCGTGGGCCGGAGGGCCGTATCTACCCTTGGGGCAATTCGTTTGATGGTAATATTGTCAATTTTTGCGACAGTAACTGTGATCAAAGTTGGGCCGACAGTGATTACAATGATGGCTACGCTTTGACGGCTCCGGTTGGCAGTTATTCTCCTGCCGCGGATAGCTGGGTCGAGGCTGTTGATATGTCTGGCAATGTGTGGGAATGGGTAGCAGACTGGTATGATGATAGCTATTATGCCGACGCACTGACCAACAATCCGGTTGGCCCGGCAACTGGTGAGTTTAAGGTGGTGCGCGGCGGCGGTTGGAACGGTAATTCGCAGTACATGCGTGCTGCTGACCGCTCCGTCAACACTCCTGACAATCGTGACGATAATTTCGGCTTTCGTTGTGTCGTTCCCCCAGGCTAGGTTTTCTGTATTTCTGTTTTCTGGTTTTCTGGGGGGTGGGGGGCTTGCCCCCCACCTTTTATGCTCAAATTTTATAGGATTGAGGGTTGAAAACGTACAAAAATCTTTATCCCCAAATTTATACGTTCCCCAATCTTTACCTGGCTTTTTTGGCGGCCCGTAAAGGTAAACGAGATCGTCCTGCCGTGGCCGCCTTTGAATTTGACCTGGAACAAAATTTGGTCGCTCTTTCAGATGAACTAAAAAGTCAAACCCATCGCCCAGGAAGTCAGAAGCCTACGAAGATTTTTACATTTGTCTGCATTTAATAAACAATTCTAAATCATGTTTATTAATCACGAATATTTTGCCCATCCCAAAGATGTTAAAACTTCAAAACTTGGAGAGAATCATGGATTTTACAGACAAAGTTGCCATCGTTACCGGGGGCGCATCAGGCATGGGCGCGGCTACAGCGCGAGAGTTGCGTCTTGCCGGGGCAAAAGTGCTAATCGTGGACATGAATGTGGTGCTGGCCACCGCCTTCGCCCGCGAAATTGGCGCCGATCTGCTTATTGGCGATGTAAGCGACTCCGCTTTTTGTGACAGCGTGGTGGCAACGGCCGTCGAGAAATACGGCCGTGTAGATGTTCTCATCAACGCCGCGGGCATCATTGTGCGCGCGTCTGCCCTGGGCACCAGCGACGAACAGTGGCAGCGCGTGATGAATGTGAACGTAAGCGGGGTCTTCTACCTGAGCCGCGCCGCCGTGGCTGTGATGAAGCGGCAGGGCAAGGGGGCAATCGTCAACTTTGGCTCGATTTGGGGCGGCGTGGGCGCAGCGGGCGTGGTGGCTTACTGCGCGTCCAAAGGCGCCGTGCACCAGCTCACCCGGGCAATGGCCCTGGACCACGTGGCGGATGGCATTCGCATCAATGCCGTCTGCCCGGGCGAGGTCAATACGCCCATGTTGGCCTCCGAGCGCAGCGAGCCCGTGACAGCCGAGATCCTACAGCGCATTGCCAGCACCGTGCCCATGCAGCGGCTGGCCGACCCGGTGGAGATTGCCCGCGTGGTGCTCTTCCTGGCCTCCGACGATGCCAGCTACATGACCGGCGCCATGGTGAACGTCGATGCTGGCTACACGGCTCGCTAGATTTTTGACGCAAAGGCGCAAAGGGGCAAAGGTTAGGAAAGAAAAAAAGGCTCTACTTTGCCTCTTAAAAATCTTTGCGTTCCTTCGATGTCGCTCAGGACAAGCCTTTGCGTCAAGTTCTTTAGCGAAAGGAAGATATTATGGAGTACAGACGATTGGGTCGCAGCGGCGTAAAGGTTGCCCCGCTAGCCCTGGGTACCGACAATTTTGCCAACCCCACGCCAGAAGACGAGGCCAGGGAAATATTATATCGGGCTATTGACGCGGGAATTAATCTGATTGATACCAGCAACAGCTATGCTAGCGGCGAAAGCGAGCGGATTATTGGCCGGACACTGAAAGAAAACGGCCGTCGCCACCAGGTTCTTATCGCCACCAAAGTGCATTATCCCACCGGGCCTGGACCCAACGACAGGGGGAACGGCCGTCTCCACCTCATCCAGGCTTGCGAGGATTCCTTAAGGCGACTGCAAACTGACCACATCGACCTTTATCAACTTCACCGGCCAGACTTTGACGTGCCTATAGAGGAAACGCTCGCCGCCCTCACTGATTTGGTGCGCCAGGGCAAGGTGCGCTATATTGGCAGCTCCACCGCGCCCGCCTGGAAGGTCATGGAAGCCCTGATGGTGAGCGAACTGCGCGGCTATGTGCGCTTTGTTTCAGAGCAGCCACCGTATAATTTGCTGGATCGCCGCATAGAAAACGAGCTGGTGCCGATGTGCCAGGCGCAGAGCCTGGGCATCCTGCCCTGGTCGCCGCTGGCGATGGGCATTTTGGCCGGGCGCTACAGTGATGCCAGCGCCTACCCACAACAGTCGCGGGCGCAGCTGCGAGGCGGTATTTATGCCGAACGCGTCACGGCCCGCGGCATTGAGGTTGGCGACAAATTTGTGGCGCTGGCAGAAGAAATTGGGATTTCAGCCGCCCAACTGGCGGTGCTGTGGGTGAAAGATCAGCCGGGTGTAACTGCGCCCCTCATTGGCCCGCGCACGCTGGCCCAACTCGATCATTTCTTGCCGGTGCTGGATATGGACTTAGATGAAGGCGTTCGTGCAGTCTGCGATGCACTGGTTCCACCCGGCAGCGCCGTGGCTAACTTCCACAACTCCGCGCCGTGGATGAAAATGAAGCTGGCCGTATAATTTGATGAGAAAGATAGCTGCTTTTAAACGCTGTAAGGTCGGCTGTAACTGGCTGACGATAGAATCTAGGCTGTCGTTTGCGTCTGCATGGTAATCTTAATTAGCTGGCTCGTTTGAAGTTACCAGAGCAGCGGGAGAATTAATTTGAGGCCCTCTATTTTAATTGTTGATGATGAATCGATGACTCGCGATTTGCTTCGCTTGATGCTGGAGCGAGCCGGGTTTGAGATTTTGGAAGCTGAGGACGGATTAAAAGCATTGCTGATGGTGGCCGAAAAGTCACCTGATCTGCTGCTGCTGGACGTGATGATGCCCAATATGGATGGCCTTACAGTTTGTGAAAAATTACGTGCTCAGCCGGAAACGGCCGCTCTCCCCATCATTATGCTCAGCGCCAGGATCAGCTCAGAAGCGATTCGCCAGGGCCTGGAAGCAGGCGCAAATCGCTATTTGGGCAAACCCATCGCCCGTGAAGAGCTGATTAAGACCATTCGCGAAGTGTTGGAAAACGCTCGCTCCGCTGAAACCACTTCCCCGACAAAGAATTGAGCAATTCAAAGCAATTCAATAGGTACCTGCTAATCCAAATCTGGTAAGTGCTGCCTGGCAGCAGCGAGTTGGTCCTGCAGCGCCTGTCGTGCGGTGCCTCCTGTTACGGTTCGGTTGTTCAAGGAAACGGTGACGTCGAAAACGGCCGTTGCCTCCTCGCCAAAATGCTCACTTACCGATTGTAAATCCGCCAATGTGAGCTCTGTCAGCAGCACGTTTCTGCTTTCGGCCAGCTGCACCACTTCCCCCACCAGATGATGTGCCTGCCGGAAGGGCACGCCTTGCTTAACCAGATAATCTGCCAGGTCTGTTGCCAGCAGGCCCGGCTCTAGCTGAGCGGCCATGCGCTCTGGCCGCAGCTGCAGGGTGCGCAGCAGCCCGGCCATAATAGGGAGCGTGTGGTTAAGCGTGTCATAAGCGTCGAAGACAGGCTCTTTGTCCTCCTGCAAATCTTTGTCGTAGCTTGAAGGAAGCCCCTTAAGGGTGGCCAGCAACCCCATCAAATTGCCAATAAGACGGCCGCTTTTACCCCGCGTTAGCTCCAGCGTGTCTGGATTCTTCTTTTGGGGCATCAGGCTAGAGCCGGTGCTGTAGCCATCATCCAGCCGCACAAAGCCAAACTCGCTGCTGCTAAACAAGATGAGCTGCTCAGAAAGGCGGCTAAGATGCAGGCCAATCAGCGCGGCCACGTATAAAAAATCGGCGGCAAAATCTCGGTCAGAGACGGCATCCAGGCTGTTTTGGCTGATGGCGTTGAAGCCAAGGTCGTCGGCCAGCTTTTGGCGGTCTATGGCAAAGGCTGTACCGGCCAGGGCAGCGGAGCCAAGGGGAAGTACGGCCGTTCGCTGTCGCGCCTGGGCCAATCGTTCCTGATCCCGCACCAGTGGCCAAAAGTGGGACAGCACCCAATGCCCCCAGGTAACGGGCTGGGCGTGCTGCAGATGGGTATAGCCCGGCATGGGCACATGCAGGTTGGCTTCCGCGTTTTCAATAAGCGCCTGCTGTAAATCGGCCAGCAGGGCGGCTACCTGATCGCAGGCTGCCAGCAGCCAGAGGCGAAAGTCGGTGGTTACCTGGTCGTTACGGCTACGGCCGGTATGCAGCTTGCCTCCCACAGCTCCCACAATTTCTGTCAGGCGGCGCTCAACGGCCGTATGAATGTCTTCATCACCGGCCTGGAATTGAAAACGCCCGTTGGCTAACTCATCCGCCACCTGTTCCAATCCAGTGACTATCGTTTCAGCCTCAGCCGCTGTAAGCACGCCCGCGCCAACGAGCGCACGCGCCCAGGCTTTGCTGCCTGCCACATCTTGCGCCGCCAGACGCCTATCAAAGTGTAAGCTGGCGTTAAATTCATGCACCAACGCATCCGTGCCCCCGGCAAAACGGCCGCCCCATAGTTTGCTCATGTTAACTTCCTTTGGTTGGTGAACGGTAATCGGTAATCAGTATTCAGTAAAAACAGTCTCACTTATCAACTGACCTTCTGACCACTGATCTGCTGATTACTGCCCTACCGATTACTGAAAACTACCCCACAGCCCCACGCCAATCATAATCAGCGCCAGAACAGCGTACATGATCACCGTCTTCTGATCGCCGATGATCTCCCGCGTGCGCGGAATACGGCCGCGTTCCCAGAAAATGCTGGGCTTAAAAATCACCCCGATTAGAAAATAGCCGCCAATCACCAACAATAAAATATCTAAAATATCCGGCATCGCCTTGCTCCTTCAAACCAAATGTTGAGCCATTTGCTCCAACGCTTTTGCTCAATCTTAGCCTGTTTTGTAACTTTTCGCCTGCTGGCGGATATTATTAGCAGAGCAGCCAATATGAACCAAAAAGCTTTTCACGATTTGTACGAACGTTATGCGCCCGATGTATACCGATTTGCCCTTTGGTTGTCTGGCGACCCGGCCGAAGCTGATGATATTGCTTCAGAGACGTTTGTACGCGCCTGGGCGGGCCGCAGCAAAATTCAGACAGAAACGGTGAAGGCATACCTGTTTGCAATTGCCCGAAACCTGTTTTTGAAGCAGCTAAAGCGAAAAAAGCGGCAGGTGAGTTTGGAACATGCGGAAGAGGCTGCTAACAAAGGGCCGCAAAGATTGGTTGAGGAACGTCTGGCACTAACGGAAGTGATTGAGCAATTACAGCAACTACCTGAAAGCGAACGCACGGCCCTAATTATGCGGATAGAGTACGAATTACCGTATGCGGAAATTGCCCGCGTATTAGACATTTCATTATCGGCAGCCAAAGTAAAAGTTCATCGGGCGCGCCTGAAGCTAACGGCCGTTCGTCTGGCCTGGGAGGTAACTGAGTCATGAAAATTACGCGAGACGTTATTATCGATTTGCTGCCCCTCTATCTAGCCAACGAAGCTAGCGAGGAGTCACGCAAACTTATCGAACAGTTTTTAGCTGATGATCCGGCCCTGGCCAAACTGGTTGAGCAATCGGACCACGAAAGTTGGCGTAATGACGTTCCTGTTCCCTTAAAAAAGGAGGACGAGATGAAATCATTTGAGAAAACAAAACAGATACTTTTTCAGCAAAAACTCTTCTTAGCTCTGGCTGTGGGCATGACCTTACTTTTAGTGGCCTTTCGGTTTGATGAAAAAGAAGTCGAATGGTTGTGGATTAATTCTCCAGCCGCTGGTTGGGCAATTTTCGTTGCGGCCACAGTTTTTTGGATAGCATTTTTGAATGTAGCTTATCTGCTAAATAAACGGTAAATAAAGATTTGCTAACTACACATGGTATGGAAAGAAAGTCTGACTTACGGTCGTTTGCCCTAACCAACTATTCGCTCTATGATCGCAGTTGTAAAAGTGGCGGTATTGCCACAAGACAACCTCAACGTTTCAAGCTGGAGTAAGCAGAATGAGTGAATTTAAGCAAATAGGCCGTCCTAAACCCCTGCTGGACGGTTTCGATAAAGTAACGGGCCGTACCCGCTACGCGCCCGATTTGACTATTCCAGGCATGCTGTATAGTCGCTTTGTTACCAGTCCGCACGCCCATGCCAAAATTGAGAACATTGATGTTTCGGCCGCCCTGGAAGTGCCTGGCGTAACGGCCGTTCTCACCGCCGCCGATCTGCCGAAAATTGCACCGGAGGCGCGCAATCGCCTGCTGCTGGCCCGCGACCGGGTCATCTTTGCCGGGCAGCCCGTAGCCCTGGTGCTGGCTGAAGATGCGGGCGCGGCTCAGGATGGCGTGGAGCAAGTCTGGGTAGATTATGAGATCTTGCCTGCAGTTGTGACGCTGGACGAAGCGATGGCAGAAGATGCCCCACTAGTTTGGCCATCCGGCACGCCGGGCGAGTCTGGCGAAGCGGCGGCTCACGGGGCGGACGTGGGTGGGGAGGAAAAAAAGAAGAAGCCCAGTAACGTTGCCGGTGAATCCAGGTTTGAGCGAGGCAGCCTGACTGAAGGGTTTGCCGCGGCGGATGTGGTAGTGGAACGTTCGTTTACTACGCCGATGGTGCACCAAAGCTACCTGGAAACCTTCTCCATGCTGGTGCAGCCAGACCCTATGGGCAGTGGGGCCACCGTGTGGACCAGCACGCAGGCGCCATTCTACGTTCGTGAGGTTGTAGCGGAGGTGCTGGGTGTGGAAGAAACGGCCGTGCGCGTCATTCCCACCACCGTGGGCGGGGCTTTTGGCGCAAAATTCTTGCTTTACGAGCCGCTGGTTGCCCTGGCGGCCCAGGCGGTGAACCGCCCCGTGCGGCTGGCCCTCACCCGCGGCGAAGATATGCTGGCAACCAATCCCGCGCCGCCCGCCCGTTTCCACATCAAGCTGGGAATGAAGCAAGATGGCAGCATTACTGCCCTGGAGGCCGACATTCAATTTGACGCCGGATGTTACCCC
The DNA here is from genome assembly GCA_041987425.1 of Promineifilaceae bacterium (SeqCode). Taxonomy (GTDB): domain Bacteria; phylum Chloroflexota; class Anaerolineae; order Promineifilales; family Promineifilaceae; genus Leptofilum. The sequence goes on from JBHIWP010000097.1 coordinate 9,537, forward strand.
AGCCCGCACGGCATCGCAGCCTTTTTGATGGGCAGCCTTTACCAGATCCCTCATATGGAGATTCGCTACACGGAGCTGTTGACGCACAAGCTGTCTACGGCCGCTTACCGTGCGCCGGGTGCGCCCCAGGCAGCCTTTGCCCTGGAAAGCGCCATCGATGAGGCGGTTCGCCAGCTGAATTTAGATCCTGTAGAGGTGAGGCTGAAGAATGCCAGCCAAGCAGGCGATCCGATGGCTAATGATAAGCCCTGGTCTACGATGGGGATGGCGGAAGTGCTGCAAGCCCTGCAAGCTCATCCAGCCTGGCAAAATCGCGCCGAGGCACAGGCGAAAGGGCGTGGCGTTGGCGTTGCCGTGGGTGGCTGGCCCGGGGGCATTGAGCCCACGGCCGCATCCTGCCAGCTTCATCGGGACGGCACGCTGCACGTGCACGTGGGCTCGGTTGATCTCACAGGCACGACGGCGGGTTTCTCGCTCATTGCGGCCGAGACGTTTGGCATTTCGCCCGACCAGGTGCGCATTGTTAGCGGCGATACGTCAACCGCACCGTTTGCCGGGGCTACCGGCGGCAGCAAGATTACCTACATGGTGGGGCCATCGGTGATTAAGGCGGCACAGGAGGCTCGCCAGCAGGTGATGGAGATTGCGGCTGAGGAGCTGGAAGCAGACGTGGCGGACATGGAGGTGATGGACGGCCGTGTGCAGGTGAAGGGCGTGCCGGACAAAGCGATCGAGCTGGGTGACATTGCCAAAAAGACAATGCGCTTTGGCGGCAAATATGCCCCCGTTGTGGGAAACGGCCGTCACGCCAACACCACTAACTCCCCTGGCTTTGCCGCCCAGCTGGCAGAGGTTTCTGTTGACAAGGAAACCGGTGAGGTGACGGTACACAAGCTGATTGTGGTGCAGGACGTGGGCCGGACTATTAATCCGCTGACGCTAGAAGGGCAAATCATGGGCGGGGCCATGCAGGGCCTGGGCTGGGCGCTGTATGAGCAGATGGCCCACGATGAGTACGGCACGCCGCTCACTGGCTCCTGGATGGACTACAATGTGCCTCACTTCGTTCATGCGGTGCCCGAATTTGAGGCGGTGCTGGTGGAGGTGCCCACGGAACACGGCCCCTTTGGCGCGCGCGGCGCGGGTGAACCGCCCATCATCGCTACGGCTGCGGCGGTTGCCAACGCTATTGCAGACGCCACCCACGCGCGCCTTACAGACCTGCCCATGACGGCCCCACGCGTGTTGGCTTCGCTAACCGTGCACTGAGTTAGGCTGTGTGGTTCGGGATTCTGTATGTCAGCGCCTTCATTCATATGCGATGAATGCCACACGCAATGGACCACCACCGCTACGGAAACACGCTAAATTTTTGATTGACGATTGAAGAGAAAATGATATACTTCCATTTCTAGCCTGGGGCTTATGCGTCCGCAGGCTTTTTGTTGAGAATAACGTAAACCATTTGCAGTTTACGCAACCACGATAAAATGCTCCCTCGTTTTTGAGGATATTACAAACTGAGGTTTAGAATCATGTCACAAGATAGATTAGCTATCGACGCCGCACCGCGCACGGTTGTTGGTAAGAAAGTAAAGCAGTTACGCCGCGAGGGACTTATCCCCGCAGTCATCTACGGCATCAATGATCCAATTACCATCCAGATGGACAATATTTTGCTGCGGCGCGTGCTGCGCCGGGCAGGCACCACCAATCTCATTAACATTTCTGTTGATGGCGATACGCGTACGGTGCTGGCCCGAGACATTCAGCAGCATTTAACACGGGGCGATCTGATCCATGTGGATTTTCAGGAAGTTGACCTGAAGGTAAAGATCACGGCTGAAGCCTCTCTGGTTTTGGTAGGTCGTTCCCAGATGATGGAAGATGCGCTGGGTTCAGATGTTTTATCGCTAAACAGTGTAGAAATTGAAGCACTGCCCGATGACCTGATCGCGGAAATTGAAGTAGACGTGAGCCAGATGAAGTCTGCTGATGAACCGATTTACGTGAGCGATCTGGTTGTACCTGATGGCGTTACTATTTTGACTGACCCGGAAACGGCCGTTGCCCGCTTTGAATATGCCCGCCTCGAAGAAGAGGAAGAAGAGGAAGAATTGGAAGGCTTCGAGCCCACTGCCGATTCTGTGGAAATTATCGAGAAAGGCAAGACGGAAGACGAAGACGAGGAAGGATAATCGCTACGGTTATATTCCTACAAATATGGTAAAGCAAAAGGCTGGGACGGTGGTTCCGGCCTTTTTTCTTGCGCTGAACAGGTATATTCGCCCCTCACCATTCGCCAAGATACAATTTGCCCATGAAGAAGTGGCAAGAGCATGTCTGTTTGGGTCTTATTTTGCTGGCTGCGGCCGTTTTGCGCTTCAGCGGCATCGACTGGGATGATTACCATCATTATCATCCAGACGAACGGTACATCACCTGGGTAGCTACAACCATTGAACGGCCGTCTACCTGGCAAACCGCTTTTTCTCCCCAGCAGTCTAGCTTTAACCCATTTTATTGGTCCTTCAATGCCGCCAGTGACGGCATCGAGGTGCCACAAGATGCCCCGCGTGACTTTGCCTATGGCCATGTACCGCTTTACCTGGGCGTGCTCGCCACGCGACTGTTGGAGTGGGCGGGGCCGCGCCTGCAGCCACTTTTTCCAGACGAATGGCTGTGGACACAAGATATCTTAAACCAATCTCAACTGATTGAGTTTCGGCATTTAACGGCCGTTTCCCGCGCCCTTACGGGTTTGGTGGATGTAGGTACAGTTTGGTTGATTTTTCTATTGGCACGCCGATTGTATTCGCCTCAGGTTGGTCTGCTGGCGGCTGCCTTTCTGGCCGTCAACGTCATGCACATTCAGCTCAGCCACTTCTTCATTTCCGATCCCTACCAAACCTTTTTCACCGTCGCCGCCTTGCTCTTTCTGGTGCTGGCAGTACAAAACAGCCACAGAGATACTGAGATAAAAAACAGTGATCACCGCTTACCCCTTACCCCTAACCGATCACTGATTACTGCTCACCGAATACTGAATACTGATTACCGAACACGAACCACCGCTTACTGGCTAATCGCTTCAATTGCTATCGGTCTCGCAATTGGCTCAAAGTTTGCGGCCGTTTTACTGTTTGTGCCGCTGCTGCTGGCGGCGTGGTGGATGCGGGGGCGCTGGGAGTGGTGGTTAGGAACGGCCGTTCTCACTATCGCCATCACCTTTTTCCTCAGCAATCCCTTTGCCGTGCTTGATTTTGGCTGCGAAGTAAATACGCCAGACGTGGCAATAGGCCCGGTAACGGTTCCGGCCGTTAACTGGGGTTCCTGCTATCTGGAAAACATCCTCACCCAAGGACACATGGTACGCGGCAGCGGTGATGTGCCCTTCACGCGCCAATACAGCGGCACGCTGCCCTACGTTTACTTTATCGAAATGCAGCTGCGCTGGGGCATGGGCTGGCCATTGGGGCTGCTGGCCTTTGGCGGCTTCGGCTGGGTAATTTGGCAAGAAATTAAAAGACTATGGATTAGAGATTGGCGATCAACCATTTCCAATCTCCAGTCTCCGATCTTCAGTCTCCTTTTGCTCGCCTGGGTTGTGCCGTTCTTCCTCACAACCGGCGGTTTTTTCGTGAAGTTCATGCGTTATTTGCAGCCCATGACGCCATTTTTAATGCTGTGGGCGGCGGCGTGGGTGTTTAGCTGGCGGCAGACGTGGCTGAAGTGGGGGGGGGGAACGGCCGTGTTCGTATTGACCACCCTTTATGCCATCAGTTTTGTAAACATGTACCAGCAGCCGCACCCCTGGGTAACCGCCTCTGAATGGCTATTCCGCAATGCCGAGCCTGGGTCGCTGATTCTAAGCGAGCAGTGGGACGATTCCCTGCCCAGCACGATAGTGGTGAACGGCGAAGTGCGCCGTAGATCTGAGTATCCCAACGCAGAACTTACCTGGCTGACGGGGGCCGACACTGCCGACAACGAGGAAAAGCTGTCGGAAAATTTGGCCCTTTTGGCCGAGGCCGATTATGTGACGATTTTGTCCAACCGCATTTACGGTACCGTACCGCGCCTGCCTGAACGGTACCCCATCTCTAGCCAGTATCACGAACTGCTTTTCTCTGGCGCGTTAGGCTTCGAGCCGGTTTTTGTGGCTGGTCGCTACCCGACGTTGTTTGGCTGGCGGCTGCGAACGGACACTTTTGGCTGGCCCAACTTGCCGACACCGTCGCTGGTACAAGCCCATCTAACCGACCAGCCGGGCATCAATTTGGGCCGCGCCGACGAAAGCTTCATCGTTTATGACCAGCCGCTAACGATAATTTTTGAGAACGTGGAGCGCAAGACGGCCGCTGACCTGCAATCTCTGTTCGAGGTGCCCGCAGAATAGACGTTGATTATCACCTGCGCCAAACAACCCATCCCGCTATAATCCAACCAACTCAAGAAAAAGGAACCATAGGGCCGGAATTCTGTAGAAATTTTCCTCTGCGCCTCCGCGTCTCTGCGTTGAAATAATTTGTGACGAATCGAAGATATTTATACATGACGGTTTTTGTGGCGGGCATGAGCACCCTGGCCATCGAGTTTACGACCAGCCGTATGCTGCAAACCGTCTATGGCACATCCAACATTGTCTGGGCCAACGTGATTGGCCTGGTACTGCTGTTTTTAACTGTGGGCTACTTTGTGGGGGGGCGACTGGCGGATAGACGGCCGTATCCCCAAACGTTCTATGCCCTGGTGGCCTGGGCCGGGTTTAGCGGGGTATTCTTCTTACTGCTTACGAGCGTGCTGCTGAAAACGGCCGCATCTACCCTGGCCGCCGTCAACGTGGGAGCCATTGTCAGTTCGCTGGTGGGCGTGGTCCTTGCCCTGGCCGTACCGGTGACGCTGTTAGGCTGCATCTCACCATTTGCCATCCGGCTGGCGGTGCAGGACGTGTCTGAGGCGGGGCGTATCAGCGGCCGAATTTACGCCATCTCCACCTGGGGCAGCCTGTTGGGGACGTACCTGCCCGTTTTGTTGGTGATTCCCCTGGCGGGGTCGCGGCTGACGGCGCTGATTTTTGGCGGTATTTTGCTTCTGGTGGGGCTGGGCGGCCTATGGCAAACCCAGGCGCGCAGTCGTGTGGCCGCGCTGCTCATGCCGCTCATCCTTCTGCCCGTGGCCCTGGCCTGGACCTCGGGCGGCATTAAAGCCTACGAAGGGCAAATCTATGAGACAGAGTCGGCCTACAACTACATTCAGGTGGTTCGGCAGGGCGAGTGCAATTACCTGCTGCTCAACGAGGGGCAAGCGTACCATTCATTTTACTGCGATGGCGGCGCGGTGCCGCGGGTGTCGGTTTGGAGTATCATGCTGGCGGCGCCCTATTTTAACGAACCGCCGGTAGCCATTGACCGGGTGGCGGTGATTGGCCTGGCGGCGGGCACCATTCCCAAGCAGTACACGCGCGTTTTTGGTCCGCTGCCCATTGACGGCATTGAATTGGACGGCGAAATTGTGCAGGCGGGGATTGATTATTTTGCCCTGAACGAACCGAATATTAACCTGATTGTGGGCGACGGCCGTTACCAACTGAACCAGCTCAACCATCGCTACGACGTTATCACCATCGACGCCTACAAGGTGCCGTATATCCCCTGGCACCTTACCACGCAAGAGTTTTTTGAAGAAGTGCGCGATCATCTTACAGAATCCGGTGTGGTGGCCATGAACGTGGGTCGCGCTCCGCAAGATCGCAGCCTGATTGATGCAATGACAGCCACGCTGCAAACGGTGTATCCTACCGTGCATGCCATCGATGTGCCCGGCTCGCTGAACACCATTTTAGTGGCCACAGTTCAGCCCACGACCCTGGAAAATTTACAGCAAAACCTGGCGCAGCTGGATGAGACGGCAGATCCGTTGCTGCGAACGGCGTTGGAAACGGCCGTTACCCACCACGTTGCCAACAATCCCAGCGACGTCATCTTCACCGACGAGCGCGCCCCGGTAGAAACAATCATCGACAGCCTGGTGCTGCGCTATTTGCTGAGTGAGGGTGTGGGAGGATTGCCAGGATTAGGACAGTAAACAGTATTCAGTAAAACAGCAATCAGTAGGTCAGTAGAAAAAACTGATTCCTGACCACTCATCTACTGAATACTGAAAAACAGGGAGAAGAAATTGGGAAACAAAACGCTACTTAACGTCATAAAATGGGTCATCATCATTGCCATGCCGTTCTTTCTGGGGCTGGGCATGATTCGGGCGGTGATTGCCTGGGATTATCCCAGCTTTGAATACCGGCGGATTGCTCCGGATCAGTTTGGCTTTACGCCGGAGGAGCGCCTGTTTTACGCTCACGCCACGCTGGACTATTTGCAGCGCTCGGAACCGGCGGAAGAGGTGATTTTTCTGCTGGAGGAGCTGCGCCTGACGGCGCTCGAGGACCTCAACGCGCGGGAGAACGACTTGCTGGACATGCTCTGCGTCCTCCCCGTCTTGGACTCGTCCCGCGGCGGGTTTTGTTTGCTTGCTTGCTTTTGGAAACGGGGAGGGGGGAGGAAGAAGCAAAAAGGAGGAATTTTCCGCAACCCCACCTTAGCGGTCCTTCCTTTTCTCTGT
>JBHIWP010000098.1:0-16077 GCA_041987425.1 Promineifilaceae bacterium (SeqCode)
GTGTGCGTCTGGCCAAGCTGATAATCATCGGCCGTTATGACGGAAAGATCTTGCTTTAGTTCATGATTCATTGTTCTTCCTCCATTACTCGTAGCATAACATTACTCTGAAAGGAAGAACCATTCTATCTACCAGGATAGAGAAATTAGATACACAAAAGTTATGTTCTCCTGTGTAGGAGTTTGCTAAAACGTGGCGTCCAGAGTAAATGCGGCCGTAGTTTTTGCCTGAACCTCCTCCAGGGATGCGCCCGGCATTAGCTCCAGCAAGGTGAGCTTCCCAGCTTTGAAGGCAAATACCGCCAGATCGGTGATGATCATGTCTACGGCGCCAGGAGCAGTCAGGGGCAAAGTGCATTCCGGCACAATTTTTGGCCGACCATCGCGACTGGTGTGCGTCATGGTGATGATGAGCTTTTTCGCCCCCGAGGCCAGGTCCATTGCCCCGCCCACGCCCAGGAGCGGCTTACCGGGCACCGCCCAATTGGCCAGGTTACCAGCTTCATCTACCTGTAAACCACCCATGACGGCTGCGTCCACGTGCCCGCCGCGAATCATGGCAAATGAATCTGCGCTGTCGAAGTAGCTGCTGCCGGGCAAGGCCGTCACCGGGATTTTGCCAGCGTTTACCGGGTAGTCCATTGCTCCGCCCGCCTCCGGCGCAGGCCCCACGCCCAACATGCCGTTTTCTGTGTGCAGGATAATGCCGTGTTCTGGGGTGATGAGATCGGCCACCAGGGTGGGAATGCCCACGCCCAGGTTTACTACATCTCCTGGATTGAGCTCTTGCAGGGCGCGTTCGGCCATTAGCATTCGGGCATCATTTACCTTTTTGGCACCGCCGTCAATGGAGGCAGAGGAGCCTAAATCTTCCAGCGTGGTGCGGGCCTGCACCAGGTAATCGACATAGCAGCCGGGCGTGTGAATTTCATTGGGGTCCAGGCTGCCTAGCGGCACAATTTCTTCGACTTCTGCAATGACTAAATCGGCGGCGGTGGCCATTGCCTTGTTAAAATTTTGCTCAGTCATGCGGTAAACCAGGTTGCCTGCCTCATCGGCACGCCAGGCCCGGATTAGGGCCACGTCGCCGCGCAGGGCGGGCTGAAAAAGATACTGCTTGCCGTCGATCTCCTTGGTCTCTTTGCCTTCTGCCAGCACGGTACCCACGGCCGTTGGCGTATAGAAGCCACCAATGCCTGACCCGGCCGCGCGCATGGCCTCCGCCAGCGAGCCCTGGGGAATAAGCTCCACTTCGATAGCGCCAGACTGGGCCGCTGCAACCGCCTCCCGGTTGCTGGTGAAGAAGGAGCCGATGGCCTTTTTTATCTGTCCGTTGCGCAGCAGGCGGCCGCCGCCTAGCCCCGGTTCGCCTACGTTGTTGGCGACGTAAGTGAGGTTATTGACGTCGGTTTCGGCCAGGGCGTGCAGCAGGTGCACCGGATTTCCTGTCATGCCGAAGCCGCCGACAAGGATGGTATGGCCGCTTTTTACGTGGGAAACGGCCGTTTCTAGCGAAATTTGGGGGATCTTGTTCATGAGTTTGTGCTGTGGGTCCTTTTATGAATACAGGGCTAATTAAGCGTCTGATTTTTGAGAATCTTATCATAATTTGCCCGGTTGGTGGGACACGGAACGGCCGTTTTGTGATAATCTAGTAGCGAACCCAATATTTGACCCACCTTAAGAAGAGGAAACCATGCGAAACTACCTACACATCAATTTAAATGAGCAAACCGTGACCAGCGAACCCGTAGAGGGGGAAGCGCTGGTGAAAGCGGGGCGCTACTTAATTGCCAAAACCCTTGTAGAAAATGATGTGGCTACCGTTGATCCGCTTGGCCCCGACAATCCCCTTATTTTTTCGGCTGGCCCCCTGGCCGGCACCACCTTTTCCAACGCTAACCGGGTGAGCATCGGCTGCAAAAGCCCGCTCACTGGCGGAATTAAGGAAGCCAATGGCGGCGGCACGCTGGCCTACGCCATGGGGCGCGTGGATATTGCTGGCTTCACGCTTCACGGGCAGTCAGACGACTGGGTGGTGCTGCACATCGACAAAGCGGGGCAGCTCACCTTTCAGGATGCTACGCCCTACATGGGCAAAATGAACAGCGAAGCAGCCGAACTGCTCTATGAAAAATATGGCAAAAAGATCAGCTTTGCTCTGTGCGGCCCGGTTGGCGAATATCTGGGCCTGTTGGCTGGCATCACCATTAGCGACAGCGACGGCCGTGCTTCGCGGCTGGCGGCGCGCGGCGGCGTAGGCGCAGTGATGGGTAGCAAGAAGGTGAAGGCCATCGTTATTGAGCTGCACAAAATGCCCAACCTGCACGACCGTAAAAAGACGCTAGACTCTGTGCGCCACTATGCCAAACTCATCCAGGAAGACCCGGTGATTCAAAACAGCTACAATCCAATCGGCACGATGGCAATGGCCGATTATACCAATCACGTCGGCGGCATCCCGGTCAATAACTTTACGCTGGGCGCTCAAGTCAACGATGAAGAAGAAACGTTTAAAATGGGCGGCACCTACATTACTGAACTGAACAATTCACGCGGCGGCAACCACACCCACGCCTGTATGCCTGGCTGCACAATCCAGTGCAGCAACGTCTATGTAGATGCCGAGGGCAAGGAAATTACGTCCCCGGTAGAGTATGAAACGCTGGCGCTGCTGGGCACCAACTGCGGCCTGCGCGATCCCGATCATCTGGCAGAGATGAACCAGTATTGTAATGAATTGGGCATTGACACCATTGAAACGGGGGCCACGATTGCTGTGCTGATGGACGCCGGACAGGCAGAATTTGGCGATCTGGACTTTATGCGCAAGGTGTTTGCAGAACTGCACGATGGTTCTGAGCAGGGCCGCCTGTGGGCGCAGGGTACGGCGCGGGTTGGCGAGCATCATGGCATTCATCGCGTGCCGGTGGTGAAGAAACAGGCTATCTCGGCCTACGATCCTCGCGTCATCGAAGTAACGGGCATCTCGATGATGACTTCGGCTCAAGGAGCCGACCATACCACGGGGAACGTGCCCAGAGTTGATTCCCGCAATAAGGATCTGGCGGAGCTAAAGCGACTGAGCCTGGAAGCACAGATTGCCTGTGCGGCCGTTGATTCGATTGGTCTGTGCGTATTCGGCCGTACCACTACCAATCCCAACGTGGCCTTTTTGGCCGAAGCGATAAATGCGGCCGTTGGTACAGAACTGGAACCCACATTTTTCCATGAGATTGGCCGCGAATGCCTGCTGTTGGAGCGTGAATTTAATCTTGCTGCCGGATTTACGGAGGAAGATGATGAACTGCCAGACTTTTTCTATGATGAGCCGCTCCCGCCATCGCAGCAGGCCGCCCGTTTTCATGCGGAAGATGTGCACGAGATTTATGATGAGCTGGATGAGGTAGGGACGTTGGGCGTGCCGGATGAATACGGCCGTGTCACTAGTTGATTGTTGGTCTATCAATCCACATGAAAACAACGACACAGTACAACGTAGCAAACGCAAAGATATTAGATCAATGATTAAAGGAGTCGTCTGTTCGCGTAAAAATGTATGAGTGCGGAGCATGTTTGTCAACAATGTGGCGCATGTTGTGCGTATTATCGGGTATCATTTTATTGGGCAGAGACTGAACCTTCACTTGGTGGTTCGGTACCTATTTCATTAACAGAAAAATTAAACGATTTTCGCCGGGCCATGGCTGGAACCAACGCCAAATCGCCGCGTTGTGCGGCGCTTGAAGGACAAATTGGTTCCTGCGTGCGCTGTGCCATTTATGCGGAACGGCCGTCACCGTGTCGCGATTTTCGGGTGGCGTGGGAAGGTGGCCAGGCTAGCTCAGAATGTGACAAAGCACGGTTAGCCTGGGGGTTGCCCGTGCTGCGGCCGTACGCTTCCCTTCCGCCGGAACAAATCATTCAGCACCGTCTGGAGGAGATCGACCCGGTGCTAAACCTTAGCGCCGTCTTTTCGCCGACGCCTGGACTGACATTTGCTCAACCCGATGAGCCAGAAAAGCAACCGGCAAAGGAAACAGATGCAGGAAAATCAGCAGCTTATCCGTAATTTCTACACGGCATTTCAGCAGCGAGACCATGCCGCCATGATTGCCTGTTACCATCCTGACGTGCATTTTACAGACCCTGCGTTTGGCGATTTGCACGGCAAGCAGGCCATGGCCATGTGGCACATGCTGTGCGAGCGCGGCAAGGATTTGCAGCTGACCTTCCGCGATGTGGTTGCCACGCAAAGCAGCGGGCAGGCGCATTGGGAGGCGCTTTACACTTTCTCAACCGGGCGCAAGGTGCACAACAAGATTGATGCCAGCTTCACCTTTTCAGATGGGCTGATTGTGCGGCACGTTGATCAGTTTGATTTATGGCGCTGGACGAGAATGGCGTTGGGTATGCCGGGGGTATTAGCTGGCTGGACGCCTATGTTGCAGAAAAAAGTGAGGGAAACGGCCGTTTCAGGCCTTAACAAGTTTATCGCCAGCCATTCAGCGTATCACTGATGTGGCTTAAGCGTCTAATTCCGTCTGTAGCCACTTTAAGGCAGCGTCACGGTTTCCAAATATGCGGATGTTCCATTGAGCTTTTCGTGGCATATCAATTAAGACATTCGTGGATTCTTCCGTAATTTTAGAATAGACCACCACTGCCATCGCCTTGATCTCAGATAGATTCGCGATATTCATCTGCGCTTCAAAGGTGTAGGTATAAGGATTCAGCTTATTGATTAATATAGCAAACGGCGCGCTCAGATGATATAGCAGCCAGCCATGATATTCAGCAATCATGTCCATGTTAAACTCAACATGGGCATCCACGACGACTTCTGCTAGATTATTCTGCAGCTTCGTGATTTGTCCAAAAGAAAGATCAAAAGTTTCAAGCATGTTCCTGCATCGCTTATAATTAGTACAAAATGTGAACAGATGCTTGATTGTATCAGACTAAACCACTTGAGTCACTGACTTCGTTTTAAACTTCCGCTAAGTTTACTGCTGCTGGAGGCACAAATATGATCGCACCAGATAAAACCGTAAGAACCACCTGCCCCTACTGTGGTGTGGGTTGCCAGATGCACTTACAGGTAAAAGATGAGTACATTTATGCTGTGGAAGCGCCGTTTGACGCCGCACCCAACTACGGCATGCTGTGCGTTAAAGGTCGCTTTGGGACGGATTATGTTAAGCATCCCGGTCGAGTTAAGAACCCCCTGATCCGCGCAAACCGAGAAGAAGGACGAAGCGCCAGGCCAGTGTGGCGCGAAGCCACCTGGGACGAAGCGCTCGATCTCGTGGCCGATGAGCTAACGCGCATTGTTAAAGAAAACGGCGGCGATGCCATTGCCAGCTATGCCAGCGCCAAAGCGACGAACGAAGATAACTACGTGTTCCAAAAAGTGATGCGGGCTTTGATTGGCACCAACAACGTTGATCACTGTGCCCGCCTGTGCCATGCAGGTTCCGTCACTGGCTTGCAGCTTTCTATTGGTTCCAGCGCCATGTCTAACTCCATTGCGGAAATGGAAAACCTGGAAGCATTCATTGTTACCGGCTCCAACACCACCGAAACCCATCCGGTCATTTCAAACTTTCTCAAAAAGGCGGTGCGCAAAAATGGCGCGAAGTTAATCGTGGTAGATCCGCGTCGCATTGAAATGACCGATTTTGCTACCATTTGGCTGCGGCAAAACCCAGGAACGGATGTAGCCGTTTTCCAGGCCATGGCGCACGTCATTGTCAAAGAAAAGCTTTACGATGAGGAATTTATTGCGCAACGAACTGAAGGGTTTAACGATTATTTGGAATCGTTGGAGGAGTTTACGCCTGAGTGGGCCGAGACGGTCAGCGGCGTTCCGGCCGACGATATCCGGGAGGCGGCGCGAATCTATGCCAAAGCCTCGCGGGCCTCGATTTATTGGGGCATGGGCATCAGCCAAAGCACCCACGGTACAGACAACACGCTGTCGTTGGTAAATATGGCGCTGATGTGTGGGCACGTGGGCAAGGCGGGCACGGGGCTAAACCCGCTGCGTGGCCAGAACAACGTGCAGGGCTGCTCCGATAGCGGCGGCTTGCCTAACGTGTTCACCGCCTACCAAAATGTGGCTGATCCCGAGGTGAAGGCAAAGTTTGAGCAGTTTTGGGGCGCCGAGCTTAATCCGCAGCCTGGCCTGACAGCCACGGAGATGGTGTCGGGCGCTTTGCACGGCGACGTGCGGGGCATGTTTGTGCTGGGTGAGAACCCTATGATGAGCGAGCCCAATCAGGAGCACACGCGCCATTCGCTGGAGCAGCTGGAATTTTTGGTGTGTCAGGACATTTTCATCAACGAAACGGGCGAGATGGCGGACGTTATTTTGCCGGCGACGAGCTTCGCCGAGAAGGATGGCACGTTTACCAACACAGATCGGCGGGTACAGCGGTGCCGAACGGCCGTTCCCCCCGTCGGCAATTCCCGGCCAGATTGGGACATCCTGTGCGATCTGGGGCAGCGCATTGAGCAGCGCCTGGGATTGACCCTGGCCAACGGCTTCAATTACGAGCACCCACGCGATATTTGGGAAGAGATGCGCCAGGTCACGCCCGACTTCTGGGGCATCGACTACGATCGCCTGGAGCGTGAAGGCGGCGTCCATTGGCCTTGCCCCAGCTTTGATCATCCGGGCACGCCGTTTCTCTTTGCCGATGGTTTTCCTCGGGGCAAGGGTAAGTTCTGGGAAGTGGAATACAGCACAAGCTCAGAACAGCCCGACGAAAAGTATCCGTTTAACCTCAGCACCGGGCGGGTGCTGTATCACTGGAGCGGCAGCACGATGACGGGGCGTTCTACGCTGGAACATGTCTACCCGGAAGCGACGTGTGAGATGCATCCTGATGATGCCAGAGATTTGGGTTTGGAGACCGGAGATTGGGTCAAAGTTGCATCGCGTCGTGGCGAGATTACATTGCGGCTGCTGGTCACAGAGCGCTCCTTACCTAAAACGATTTTTATACCGTTTCACTTTGCCGAAGCGGCGGCCAATTTGCTAACGCTGGACAGGGTGGATGAGCGGGCCAAGATACCGGATTACAAGAATACGGCCGTTCGCATCCAGAAAACAACTGCGCCCGAAGGCTGGGACGAAGGCTACGACGAGCCGCTGCTCGACCGCGGGGCCATTAAAGACCCCGTGCAGATTCACTAACACACAGTTCCTTGTACCAACCCTAAGGGTTTTAACAAAATCAGGGTCAATTTCTAGAGGTCAAGCAAACCCTTAGGGTTTTGTATGCGGAACGTTTCTCGCTAAATCAAGCAAGACAATTAAGGTGAAGCGTCTATCAAGTAGGCGTCTTCGATAAGCGGCTCAATTGTCTTTGCCGCCCGGTCAAATAGATAGATGTCAGGTGCGTCAGCGTCGGACGCTGGAAAACCAAAGGTTGCCTGGTATATCACCATAAAATCATTGTTGAGCCAGACAAAGTTCTTGGGCATACCTCTCCCTTTAGCTAGCGGTTCCACTTCTTCTACAATGGTCGCGTTGCCCTGGCTATCGTGCAGTTCGAAGCGGTCCTGAAATTTCAGCAGCGCGTAGTTGCCATTGGGAGAGGTGGCAACGAAACCTTCTTCATTATTGCAACCTCCGCCCTCGTCGTTTGTTAATTGGAGGAGAGGACGGCCGTCTACGAAGTACATCTCTTCCCGACAATAGGGCACAAAACCTGCTTCAAAGTACCATTTACGGCCAGCGGGCAAATCGCCTCCGGCCGCGCCGCGACCAACCGCAATTTCTACAGGTTTGCTGTCGGGATTTTGGGTGTCGACTACGTATTCGATGACGCCAAAAATGTCGGTCGCCTGCACCGGGCTTTCAAAAAGTGCATAACGGCCACCGGGTGACCAGCCGAGGAACCTCACAACTTCATCCTTGCTAAAAAGAAAGCGCTCCTCGTTTTCGGCCACATCGACTAGAAAATAGCTTTCGTCCTTGAATCGAATGAGTTGGGTGAGCTGATCCGAGGGATATTCGGCCGTAACCATCGTTTCGGCAAATGTCTCCGGGTCGCGAGCATAAATCGTCTCATAGTGGTGCTCTGTCTGGGTGGCGGGATCGATAAAAATCTCTTTTTCAATCACCTGGTTGGTTGTCTCATCGACTTGCCGATCCGGGCGAAATTGAATGAGGTTGGTGGCCGTCCAGCGGTATGAAAGGATTCGGTAACTTGTTGGCGTATCGATTCCCGTAGTCAGGTCAACGATTCGCAGATTGCCATAGAAACAGCCCCAAAATTCGCCTGGCAGTTCACCGGCCTGGTCGAGATAGGCAAGCGTGTTTCCGTCGGGGGATAAAAACGGATAGGTCAGGTTATAGCACGCCTGTTGGGAAGTGGTTCCCCCGGGCGCAGCCACCAGCTTTTCCTGGCCATCTTCGTAGAGATAGATGCTGCCCTCGCGCACAAATGGGATCTTGATTTGCGCGGCTGGATTCAGCGAATCAATCGTTTGTTTTTCTGCCGCGGCATAAGAGCTTGCCGTGGCCGTTGGCGCCGAGGTGGGCGTGGGGGGCCGGGAAGACTCAAGCGTCGGCACGGCCGTTGGCTCAGCGGTTGGCGGCTCTGTAGGGTCGGCCGCGACCGCAGCCGTAGGCAGTCCTGTTGGCGTGGCTGTGGCGGAGAGGGGTGTGGGGGAAACGGCCGTTTCTGACTCTGGCACACACGCAGTCAAAAATGGGGTGAGAATCAGAAAAATCAGGGTGAACATGATGAAACGCAAGGTTAACCGATACATCATTTGCTTCCTTTACGGCCTGTTGTCAGGCACGCGCCACAGGTGCATTACGCCGTCTTCGCCGACGGTAGCCAGGTAACGGCCGTCCGGGCTAAAGACGGCTTCTTGAGCGGAAGGTTGGCTCCAGACCCCACGCCCCAATTCGGTCTCCCACATCTCCATGTAGCCATAATAGCTAACCCCAATCAAAAGACGACTGTCCGGGCTAAACGAGTGAGCGGTAATTGGCCCTTCAGGACGCCATGGTGGGAGCAGGTGCTCACCCGTTTCAATATCCCACCAGTTCACAATTCCGTGACCTTCCGAAGCCATCAAACGACCGTCTGGGCTGATAGCCAGGAGGGTGATGGTATCCATATGACGAACTAATTGTAGGGTGCCTGTGTCCCACAGGTCAAGACCCGCCGTCTTAGGATCGAATGGAGTGATGGAAGTAGCCAGAAAACGGCCGTCTGGCGTGAAAGCAAACGTATTTGCTGAAAAGGTGGCCAACAGTTCGCCGTTGCTGCTGTTTCGCAAGTGCAGCACAGGTGCCTGCCAACTGCCACTTTGCACAGCCAGCAGTCGGCCATCGGGGCTAAAGGCCAGTTGATTGACCTGGTCTGTGTCGGCTTCCACAGTATAAACAGGTTGGTTATCAGCCAACATCTGCACTTGCAGCCAGCTCTCGCCAGCCAGGGCCAGAAAACGGCCGTCTGGGCTAATGGCCAGCTGTTGAATCTTTTGCGCACTTTCATACGTCGAGAGAACCGTGCCACTCTCACTATCAATGGTCAATAAATCGGCGCCACTGGCGGCGAGCAAAACGCCGTTGTCTGGATGAAACGCCAGAGTGGGGCTGAAATCATAACCGTTTATCATGCGCCCCGGCAGGCCGCTGGTCAGATCAAAGAAGAGCACATTCCCGCTGCGGGTAACGGCCAACTCGCGCCCGTCGGGGCTAAACGTTGGCCAAGCCTCCCCGGCTGGCAGGACCTGTTGCAGCTGGCCGCTGCTAGAATCCCACAGGCGCAGCGAATTGTCTTCACCCTGACTGATGAGATAACGGCTGTCCGGGCTAAAACCAACGACTATCCCGCGTGTCTGCCCATCTATCTCATAGAGCAGGTCACCACCGGGCAATTGCCAGACCCGGATACGGCCGTTGGTATCTGTGACAGCCAACCGATCCCCATTAGCAGTGAAAGCATAGCCATCGCCAGTCGCCGTGAAAGATTGCTGTACCTGCTGGCCGCTGACGTCATAAAGGCGTAGCGTCACCGTTCCTTCCGGCTCGCGTTCGAGCAGCAGCAGGTCTCCCAAGGGTGAAAACGTAATATACTCGGCAGTTGGCGTCCTTTCGAGCGTGTGACGCAGTTGGCCGCTGGCGAGGTCATACAGGCGCAGCGGGTCGGTTGTGGAGGGCATCGGTATTATCAGCAGTGACTCTCCTACAGGGCTGAACACGATATCTTCAAAATCGCCCAAACCTTCAAGCGCGAATCTCGGATCACCGCTGACCATATCGTATAGTTGAAGCGATCTGCTCTGATCCTCATCGTTAAAAATAAGTTGAGCAAATGTCTGGCTGGCCAGATGGGGGGAATAGTCAAATGGGGGCGATTGTGCTGGCAACAGCTCAATGGCGCGCAGAGTTTGACCTGTGTGAATCTCTTGCCAGATTAACTTCTGTTGGGGCAACGGTTTGAAGATCACTGCATGGCCATCGGGCGAAAAGACAGGTAAAGTAAAGGTGTCCAGATTGCGCAAAAATTGTCCCGTGGTAATGTCCCACAAACGGAATTCAGGCGTATATTCACCGTATATACTCACGAGCAGCACATCCCCAGTCGGGCTAAAGGCGACATCATAATTGTTATAAGGAGCTTCATTGTAGACATGCTGCAAAAGCTGCAGCGATTGGGCATCATACAGTTCAAACCCTTGAGGACGCGTAATGGCTATGAGGTTCCCATCTGGCGACCAGATGATGCTGTTGATACGGCCGTTACCTATCTGCGCCTTCTGGGTGAGCTGCGCCGCATTTTCTGGTGAAATGATCAGCGGGTCTACGGGAACAGTGGCGGGAATGGTGCTTAAAGCTGTCGCAGTGGCTGCTGGTGGTGCGGTTGTTGAGCGCGGTTGGTTGATATTTTCAATGGTTGCTGGCAGTAAAACGGCCGTTGCTGTGGGTATAGGTGTCGCTGTCGCCGGGATGACTGTGGCAGAGAGGGGTGTGGGGGTAACGGCCGTTTCTGGCGTGCAGCGAGTCAGCACTCCAATTGTGATTAGCATTAAGGTGAGTTGTGCTGCGAAATAAATGTGCTTATGTATCACTTTAAAGTTCCTTGTTACTCTTCAACCTGCACAATGAGCAGGCCAAAGTCACCGGCCGCCAGATAAAGCAAATCATCTTTTACAGCAAAATTGCCGTTGGAGGACAGAGGAGGGTAGCCAAAGTAAGGATGCTGAAAATGCCCGGCCAGATAAGGTTTGGCGCTTGTGTCAACTTTTAGCGCCCAAATGCCAGCCTCTGGATCGCTACTTCGAATGTAGACAATATTCCCCGCCGGCACCATTTCCGTCACGCTGTTTAACGCTATGGATTGGGGCGAGAAGCGGCTGATTTCTGGTGATCGGGATAGATTAGAAATATCGATAGCGAACAAATCATTGCCCAGCGCATAAAGGGTATCATTTACTTTTGCCAATGTTTGTGGCAGCTGCTGGAGCTGGCCAATCTCCTGAGGAGTCGATGGTTCGCTAATATCATAAAGCGTGCCTCCCTCAGTAAGAATTAGATAGTTGTCCCAGGCAAACAACGTATTCCAGAAAGCAGAGACATTATCAATTTGAACCGTGTTGAGTAGCAACGGATTAGCTGAATTCGTGATGTCGTACACTGCTATCCCGCCATCTACCGGCGTATAGAGGACATTGCCAACCACGATTGGGGCAGCCCAGTCGTAAGTACCCAAGAGCAGTGGATTGGTAGATTGGGTGATGTCTATGGCAACAACGTAGTGCGGCGGCTGCTCGTACGTTGACACCCTAAGAAAAAGAGTGTTGCCCTGACGATAAAATCCGGTTGCCCAGCTTGCAGCAAATTGGGAGCTAAAATCAAGTGCCTCGTTACTTAATTCCGGGCCTAAGTCCAGTGGCGTGCCAACGACACGCGGCGAATCTGGTTGGGAGAGATCGAGCGTGTGCACCTGGGCAGCGCCTCCCGCAGCAGAAAAGAGATAGGCAGAGTTTTGATTGATGGCAATTTTCTGCAGGTCGGTAAAACCGGCAGCGGGAACGAATATGTTGTCGAGGACAGGGCTGGATGGATTACTGACGTCATAAATCCGCAGACCGTCGCCAGCGGCCGCTAACAGAATGTCACCGGCTGCGGCCATGTCATTGACGCAATTTGGTGGGTCAATTTCGGTCAGGAGCTGTGGCGCTGTTGGATTGGCAATGTTGATGATTTGCCAGGAATTGGTGTGGCAATCCAGCCAGTCAGTCCCCGTTACTGCAAAGAGAAACTCGTTGGTAGAAGCAAATTCTCTTGGTAGTGGTGGCAGGGTGATGGGAAACTGTCCAAGGGTGCGATTGAGATCGGCCATGTCAATAAGACTCAATCGGCCGCTTTCTTCGGCCAGAGCCAGTGTGTTGTTGAACAGCGCAATTCCGGTTACGCCTGATGGATGAATATTGCTGCGCACCGCAGGCTGCCTTGAGTTACTTACATCAATGGCCCGGAGGTTGGGGCAGGCATCGAAGGCGTAAAGGACATCATCTACCACAATAAGGTCAGAGATGTAGCAATAGTTCATTTCGCCAGCATCACTCAGCTTGCTGATCACGGTTGGTGCGGCCACGTTGCTAACGTCCAGGACATAGACATCAGCTCCGGCAGCATAGGCCACACCATTCTGCGCCGCAACCGCGTTGATTAGCTCGGGCAGCGGCTCACTCTGCCCCAGAAAGCGTGGCGCGGCCGGATTGCTGATATCTACCAGCACAAGACGGGGCCCAATGCCCACGTAAGCGATATTACCCTCCAGAGCAACCGCGTTTACTCTTCCGCCCAGTTGTCCCACAACAGTAAAGGTAATTTCTTCCTTCAATGGCAAAGGTTCTGGTGGGATATCTACTGGCACTGTGATAATCCAGGGCGTTGGCGGCACGGCCGTTCCACGGGGGGTGCTGGTGGCTGAGGCAGTCGCAGTTGGCTGAACGGCCGATTCGGCTGTTGCTGTCGGCGGCACGACTGTACCTTCCGGCAGGCTGTTCGTTGTGGCCGTCGTTGGGAGTGACGTGGGGGTAACGGCCGTTTCCTCCACAGGCGCGCAGGCGACACAAAATAACAGTAAACCGGCAAGAGACAACAAGAAGCGAATTCGCAATAGCTTGCCGCGCATCACACACCTCTTACCGACGGGCCGACTCAACGACGATCCTCAAATTGTCCCAATAAATATCGTCATCACTCTTGTCTACAAATTCCCCGTGCGGGGCGATATTGGCGATGATCGCCTCCATGAGCTGACCTCGGCTCCAAATGCCGTTTAGCTCCGAACGGGGTAGAGTGTAGCCAGAAAGATCTTCTGTACGGCCGTTAACCGTAAGCGAGACGTAGCGGTCACGAGACTGATCGACTACGAGAATTACGCGATGCCACCGTTCCCACGCCAAATGCTGTCCCACGCTGGGAAAAACGGGCACGTTATTGTCCTGACCGTTGAAGCTATTAAGGACAATATTTACCTGAGCCTCTCCCTTTGGTACGCCGTTGCCACTCGTGAGGCCGAAGCCCACAATTTCATACCCTGGATGGGGACCACCGCTTACTGCCATAAAGGCATCGTAACCGTTTTGAGCATCGAGAGCGCTGGTGCGGGCATAAAAATCAACTTGCAGGGTGATGAGGGGAAACCGTCGCAGATTTGGCGGGGTAATCAAGCGCTTGTCGATGGTCTGAAAATGCCCCGGCACGTCGGACGACGTAAATTCGTGCAGCGCCTGGCCAGAGACCGCAACCTGATTTTGGATCTCGCCAAAGCCTGGCGCCTGGGCCAGCTCCTGATACCAGCCGTCCTGCCCCGGCGTGCCGGGAAAGGGCTGGGTGAGGCCGGGCGCTAAACCATCAAAATTGGTGACATAAACGACCGTGCGGGCGGGATGTCGGGGAGGGTTTACCCTCTCTGCCGCCACTGGGCCATTTGCCAAAATGGCAAAAGTGATAAGAAGAAGCGGAAGAACGACGAACAATTTTTTCATCAGATTTTTCCTTGGAGCTATTGCTCTATTTTAATAATCGTCCCTACTTTCCGTTAAGGACTTTCTGCTAATCCCCAGAGGCGAATCGTGCCATCCCAACTGCCGGAAGCGAAGAAACGGCCGTCTGCACTGAACACAATACAGCACCCGCTGCTTCTTTCGGAGAAGCCCGCTGTGTGTCCTGGCAGGTCCGTCAGGCGCTCTCCGGTTTCCAAATTCCACACAGTCAGGGCATGAGAGTAGTCGGTACTGACCAGGAGCTGGTTGTTGGGGCTCACGGCGCCAAATGGCCTAACATCAGAAATGCGGCGAATCATCTGGCCCGAGGCCACATCCCACACTGTAATGTCAAAACAGCACTGCGCGGCCAGCAAATGGCCGTCTGCACCAAAAACAATTTGCGGCCCAACCTGCGCCAGCGTGTGCAGGCGTTCAAAAGTAGTGAGGTCCCAAATCTCCACCTGCCACTCACCAGAGGCTGCGTTTGCTAAACTGGCAACGGTCAGGAATCGGCCGTTGGGGTGGAAGGCAAACTCAGCGCCCGGTGTGGTAAACAAAAGTTCCAGAGAGGCGGCATCCCACACCTTTACCGATTGGTCTCCGTCCGCGGTAGCTACCAGCTGCCCATCTGGACTAAAGGCGACGCTGTTGATATAGCTCGTCTGGCCGTCGACCCAAGCTGTCAGTTCGCGGTTTTCCAGGTGCCAAAGGCGCAGGTTTGTGGGTGGGCTGCCAGCCAGGGCCAGGATGCGGCCATCGGGGCTAAAGGCTACGCCGGTAAAAGTTGTGTCGGGGTAGATGATAGACTCTAGTAGGTCGTGGCTGGGAGTCCAAAGTTGTACTTCTGCGGAAGTTGCTGCCGCCAGCATACGGCCGTCGGGACTAATGGCAATGCCTTCAATCGGGAATCCATAATTTCCCAACGCGCGCAGCAGCTCAAAATCTGCCAGCGGAAAAAACGAGATCGTACCCATACGAACTGCCGCCAGCTCAGAACCGTCCGGGCTAAACGCCAGCCTGGGGCCACCCTTTTGCATATCGAGAAGTTGTCCAGTGGCTGTGTCCCAGAGATGAATCGTGCTGTTCTCCACTGCTGTAGCCAGTAGACGGCCGTCTGGGCTAAACGCCAGGCCAAAACTGCTTCCTTCTAGCGTATGCAGCAGCTCACCATCAGCCACGCGCCACAGCCGCGTCTGGCCGTCGCTGCTGCCCACGGCCAGCAAGCTGCCGTCGGGGCTGTAGGCGGCGCTTAGCGAGCCGCCACCAGCAGCCAGTGAATACAAAAGCGCACCATCGCTGGAATTAACAAGCTCCAACTCATTTTCGTTTGTGGCAATGACCAGCGTGGTGCCATCGGGACTATAGGCCAGGGGGAATTGCGGCAGGTTCACGGTTTGGGGCAGCTGCTCACCCGTTTGGTCAAACCTGTGTAGCCTGACTGTTTCTAAGTCTATTTGCTCTACGGCAATAAAGTGCCCATTGGGGAAAATGGGAGACATGCTCATAAAGTTTGGCAGTGCTTTTACCATCTGGGCGCTGCTGCTATCCCATATTTGCGGATGGCAGGTTGTTTCCTGGCAAACCATAACGGCGATGAGGGTGCTCTGGGGGAAAAAATGAACCGTGCTGACGCCTGCCTTTGTGTCCAAAATCTGGGTAATGCTCCAAGAGGTTGTGTCGTAAAGCTGCACGCCAATGCTGCTGGCCACGGCAAAAACCGTGCCGTCCGGCGACCATTTAATGTCGTTGATGGTGCCATGCGTAAACTGGCCAATTTGCGAGATGGAGAGTACGTTTTCTAAGGAAAGAGCCAGTGGATTGACGGTGGCGGTTGATGCTGTTGGCAATGGTGTCGATGTGGATATGGCTGTGGCGGTGGGCGGTACGGCCGTAGCCCTGGGCACTGTAGTCGACGTAGCCGTATTGGCATTGTTTAGGGACGTTTGCGTGACGCTTACGGTAGATCGGGCCAATGTAGGAGAAACGGCCGATTCTTCCATGGGCATGGGTGCGCAGGCAGTACAGGCAATCCATAAGCAGCTAAAGA
>JBHIWP010000099.1:0-16010 GCA_041987425.1 Promineifilaceae bacterium (SeqCode)
AACGTAAACCATTTGGTCTCAACGCTTTCCAAAACTTTTTTGATTTACGTAGACCAATTCAGGTTCTCATATGTAATAGAAACAAGATGAAGACCTTGTGGCGGAGCAACCGTACCACATGCGTCGCGGTTTTCGGCTCTAAATGCCTGCACAAACTCTTCAATAGACCAGGTTCCCTCTCCAACTAGCTTCAGACTACCCACAATGCTGCGCACCATCCGGTACAAAAACGCATTGGCTTCAATACAAAACCGCAAATCGTTTCCCGAACGAGCCCATTCTGCTACAAACAGCTCGCGCACAAAGTTGTTACCCTGAGGCGGCTGTCCAAACGTAGCAAAGTTATGGACTCCCAGCAGACATTGTGCTGCCTGGTTCATTTTTTGCTCATCCAGTGGTCTTGACACATGCCAGCTAAAACGTCGATTTAGCGGGTGGCGAATGGACCCATTGTAAATGTTGTACAAATAGGCTCGCCGCTGTGCCTCAAACCGGGGATGAAAAGAGGAAGAGACCTGTTTAAGTTGTAAAATTGCAATGTCTTCTGGCAGGTTTGCGTTGAGTGCTCTTTTTAGTTCCTCATCGCTGTGTCGCCAGGGAAGAGAAAAAGCAACCACCTGACCAACTGCGTGAACACCGCTGTCTGTACGTCCTGCGCCAAGCAATGTAACGGGTTGGCGGGCAAGCTGGCTCAGGACGTCTTCGATTGTGCTCTGGATAGTTGGTTGTGTTTCAACCTGCCGCTGAAAACCATGATACTCTGTGCCATCGTAGGCAATCAGAGCAGCGTAGTTTGGCAAGCACTACTCCTCATTAACCAACATGATCATGGCCATGTCGGCATTGTCACCAGAACGCTTGCCAATTTTAACCACGCGAGTATACCCGCCTGGTCGCTCTGCGTAGCGAGGCGCGATGTCTTCAAAAAGTTTTTTGACAACATCCACCTCTTCAATACTACCCTCTTCGTTCTCCACCTCGCGGTGACGCGCAATGCGAGCTGCGGCCAAGCGCCGGGCGTGAACCGCTTGCGCTGGATCATTCTTGGCAAGGCCACGCTTCGCCAGGGTAATAATTTTTTCAGCTGCAGGACGCAGCATCTTTGCCTTTGCTTCTGTGGTCAATATTTCTTCATGGACGAGCAGCTCTGCAATCAAATTTTTACGCAATGCTTTGCGGTGAGCAGTATCTCGACCCAATCTACGACCGCTTACTCTGTGTCGCATGGTGATTTCCTCTTTATTGAAGTAAAACGGCCGTTACTAAACAGCGGCCGTTTCACCTTCCTCGTCTTTCAAAAAACCTTTGGCGCGCAGCTGATCTTTCAGCTCGTCCAGGGATTTCTCGCCAAAGTTACGGATGGCCAGCATGGTTTCTTCACCACGCTCCAACATATCCAGCATTTCGCCCACTTTGGTGATCCCGGTGCGCTTAAGCGAATTAAACACACGAACGCTCAGATCTAGCTGCTCGATTGGCGTATCATAAATTTCATTCGGGATGGCGCCTTCTTCTTCTTCTTCCTCTTCAACGGGCAAGAAGGTTTCTTCGCTTACACCAGCAATAGGCCGCAAATATTGCATCATAATTTGGGCTGATTGGGCCAGCGATTCTTCTGGTTTAATGGTGCCATCCGTCCAGATCTGCATGATAATGCGATCATAGTCCGCAGCCTGACCAACGCGCGTTTTCTCAACTTCGTAGCCAACACGACGGATTGGGCTGAAAATCGCATCGACGGGCAGTTCGCCAATAGGCAGGCGCCCCCGCTCTTCAGCAGGAGAATAACCGCGTCCTGTTTCCGCCGTCATCTCGATTTCCAAAAAGGCATCATCAGAATCGACGGTAAAAAGATACAGGTCAGGATTGATAATTTCCACCTCTGGCGGCGTCTGAATATCTGCTGCCGTTACCGTACCTGCACCATGCACCTCCAGCCGCAACCGGGCCGTATCGGTACCATGCAGTTTTAGGCGGAGCTGTTTAATGTGCAGGATTAGCTGCATCATGTCTTCGCGCACGTGCTCGATGGCCGAAAACTCATGCGGCACATCGGTTACGCGAATAGATGTAATAGCAGCCCCCGGCAATGATGCAAGCAAGACGCGGCGCAGAGCATTGCCCAAGGTAGTGCCATACCCTCTTTCTAATGGCCCGAGGATAAAACGGCCGTATTCCCGCGACATCGCGGTGCTTTCAATTTTGGGCAGTATAAGATTACTAATAGCCAACGTACATACCTCCCTATGCTAGGCTCGGGACGGTTAAAATTACCGCCGGGAGTAATATTCAACAACAAGCTGCTCGTTAATTGATACATCAATATCATCGCGAGCAGGTAAATTCAAAATATTTGCCGACACGTTACGCGTGTCTAAAGATAACCAACGCGGTACCTGACGATCATCCAGATCTTCGCGTAAAATCTTAAAGTAGCTATTGCGCATACTTTGTGAGCGAACGCCAACCACGTCACCAGGAGCTACAAGCGCTGAGGGTACGTTTGTTTTACGGCCGTTCAGCGTTATGTGTCCGTGCTGCACCAACTGGCGTGCCTGCGCGCGGGAATCGGCCCAGCCTAGACGATAAATAACATTGTCTAAACGGGTTTCCAAAATAACCAACAGATTGGTACCTGTCAGCCCTACACGCTGCGTAGCTCGCCGGAAGTATCGGCTAAACTGACGCTCCAGCACGCCATAAATACGACGCGCTTTTTGTTTCTCGCGCAGCTGCAGCAAATAATCTGAGGCGCGCCCACGGCGGAACTGATTATCGCGACCATGCTCCCCAGGTGGATAAGAACGACGCTCAAAAGAGCATTTTGGAGTCAAACAACGTGACCCCTTTAAAAACAGCTTTTCACCTTCACGGCGACAAAGCTTACATACTGGACCAGTATACCTTGCCAACTTAACCTCCGTATTTAAGCTAAATGAGAGGTTTACAGGTGTGGCACACCCCTTCGTCCCTCTCAAAAACCACTAAACTTTAACTATAATTATTAAACGCGGCGCTTCTTCTTAGGACGGCACCCATTATGAGGCACCGGTGTAATATCGCGGATACTCTTGACCCGGATTCCCGAAGCTTGCAAAGAACGAATGGCCTGTTCACGACCAGGGCCAGGTCCTTTCACCACTACATCCATTTCCTGCATGCCGCTTTCCTGAGCTACGCGAGCGGCGCTCTGAGCAGCCAGACGGGCAGCATAGGGCGTGCTCTTACGCGAGCCTTTAAACCCAGAAGCCCCAGCACTGGACCAGGCAATTGTATTGCCAGCGGTATCAGTAATAGTAACAATGGTGTTGTTAAAAGTAGCGTAAATGTGCGCCTGACCTTGAGGCACCATCCGCTTTACCTTTTTACGGGTTTGTGTCTGTCTTCTACGTCCCATTCCGTCTCCTAAAACCTGAACAATGAGTGGAGGCCGCGACAAACGGCCGTAACCCACTCACTTAAAAACACATCCAAAGAACTACTTGCCCTTGCGACGACCGCGACCTGCAACCGTCTTCTTAGGGCCTTTACGCGAGCGAGCATTGGTCTTGGTCCGCTGCCCACGCACCGGTAAATGACGACGATGGCGCAATCCACGATAGCAACCAATTTCCGTCAGCCGTTTAATATTCATTGCAACCTCGCGCCGTAAGTCACCTTCTACCATGTACTCACCGTCGATGATTTGACGCAGCTGCATTACTTCATTTTCTGACAAATCCTGAACGCGCGTGTTTGGATCAACACCTGCCTTTTCCAGGATAGCCCGACTGGCTGTTTTACCAATGCCATAAATATATGTCAGGCTTACTTCTACCCGTTTATTACGGGGGATATCTACACCAGCAATACGTGCCATAATTCCTCCGGAAACCCCTTGCGAGATAATCTTATGCCAGGCTTTGCTGGCACAACTCTTTTTTAGCCCTGGCGCTGCTTGTGATTTGGATCAACGCAAATCACGCGCACAATACCTTTTCGCTTAATAATTTTGCATTTTGGACAACGACGTTTAACAGATGCTGATACTTTCATCTTAAACTCCTAAAAACAGTCTCATTTGCATCAGACCGTTCATCACAAATCGTTTCTGGTAAAAATCTTGAGAAAATAGTTGATTGTTTGCGTTCAAAGCAATCTACTATTTTGCCATCAAACCTTGATTCTGTCCAGAAATTGCTTACATGACCTGCTGTACTACTTCTTTTAGATCCGCCGTGACCTGATCAATAGATTGTTCACCGTTGATCTTTACCAGCAACCCTCTACTTTCGTAATACGCTAAAAGTGGTGCCGTTTCTGATTGATAGACTTCCATCCGAACCCGAATTGTGTCTTCGTTATCGTCCGCTCGTCCTTCAATCTCTGCTCTTTTGGCTAGCCGCTGCACCAGCACATCTTCGCTAACGTCAATGAAGGGCACTACTGCGATTTTGGCAGAAAAGTCGCTAAGCAACGCATCTAAGGCTTTTGCCTGAGCGAGCGTTCTAGGAAATCCATCCAAGATGGCGCCACTTTCACAATCAGGTTGCGAAAGCCGGTCACGTACCATAGCTACAGTCACTTCATCAGGCACCAACTCGCCCTTATCCATGTAAGTACGGGCCAGCTTACCGAGCTCAGTTTCGTTTTTTAAATTTGCCCGAAACAGGTCGCCAGTAGCTACTTGGGGTAGGCACAATGTTGCTTCAAGCCTTTTTGCCTGTGTTCCTTTGCCGGCTCCAGGCGCCCCCATCAACACAACAAAGGTTTTCATCAGATGAAACCCTCGTATTGTCGCATGAGCAACTGGGATTCAAGCTGGCGCATTGTATCGATAATGACACCAACCACAATGATGAGGCCAGACCCACTCACAACTAACGTACTTTGCTCAAGACCCGGAATTCTTAGAATTAGGCCAACGATGCGCATGATGCCAGGCAAGATGGCAACGATTCCCAAGAAAATGGCGCCAGCAAAGGTGATACGGCGAACCACTTTTGTAATGTAGTCTTCCGTTCGTTTTCCGGGACGAATGCCGGGAATAAACCCGCCCTGTCGCTGTAAAGTTTGTGGAATATTTTGCTGGCGCACCATAACGTCTGTGTAGAAGAAAGTAAAGCCAGCCACCAAAACAAAAAAGGAGAGCCAATATATTGTAAACGCCCACGGAGAATCTGTCGGCTCCGCGCTGCCAAAACGGCTCATAGCTGTGGCAATGTTATCTACAAAACCACCATTACCCGTAATAAATAAGCCTGCCAGTACGGACGGAAAAATGAGAATGGATTGGGCGAAGATAATGGGAATCATGCCCGCTGTATTGACCTTTAGCGGCACGTAGCTGCTCTGGCCCTGATACACTTTGCGCCCACGAACTCGACGGCCGTACTGCACCGGTATTCGCCTCTGCCCTTCTTGTACAATCACAATCACAAAAATAGTGAGAACGGTGATAATTAAGAAAGCAACAATTGTGAAAATTCGTGCCGTGTTATCATCCAGTTGAAATAGTCTGGAGATACCAGGCAAAATTTGAGCCACAATGCCGCCAAAGATAATCAGCGAAATGCCCTGCCCAATGCCGTCCTGGGTGATAAGCTCACCCATCCAGATAGCAAACATCGTACCGCCCATCATAGCCAGAAGCGTAGTCAGCGTTGGCAATAATTGCTCGGGGGCAAAACCAAAGTTCGGCATGATCTGGGCCAGCCCATCGGCGCCTCCTGCTCCCAGGCTAAAGCCAACCAAACGGATCTGGCCAATCGCCTGCAGCAAAGAAAGCGGGACAGTTAAGTAATAGGTAAGGCGGTTCTTTCGATTTCGTCCAGACTCGCCTTCCGAATCCATTTCTTGTAACTGTGGAATAATCGGGGTCAGCAACTGAATAATAATGGATGCAGTAATGTAGGGATAAACACCCATAGCCATTACTGAAAAGTTGCGCACGGCCCCACCAGAAAGCAAATCCAAAACGTTAACAAGCTGGTTTGAGGTGCTGGTGTTGGTAAAGCTTAACCAGGCCCCTAAATCAACACCAGGCACAGGAATATTGGCTACCAATCGGTAAATTACCAGAATAAACACCGTAAAAAGGATACGGCGCCGCAGATCTGGCAAGGTAAAGGCAGCTCTGACTGATTCGATCATGATTTTCCTCCAAAGATAATGTTATTAAGATGGCTGTGAACCGTCTATAACATGTTAGGTGAGGGGGAGTACCTCGATCGTACCTCCAGCTGCCTCGATCTTCTCTATAGCAGACGCAGAAAAACGATGGGCCTTTACATTAAGAGCCGCATTCAAATCACCGTCACCCAAAACAACGACGGGATCGGTTGGTTTTTTGATGAGCCCAATAGCAGACATGACTTCTGGCGTCACGTCAACACCTTCAAAATCAAACTCCGCCAAGCTTTTTAGATTAACGGGCTTGTAATAAACTTTGTTGATGTTGGTAAAACCACGCTTATAAGGCAAACGACGGGCTAAGGGTAGCTGACCACCCTCAAAGTAAATACCTTTACCCCCACCGCTGCGAGCGCCTTGACCCTTGGTACCACGGCCAGCAGTCTTTCCTTGCCCGGCAGCAATACCACGACCCACTCGCTTGCGCTTTTTCTTTGAGCCTTCATTCGGGCGCAGATCGTGTAATTTCATCTTACTTTACCTCTTCCACAGTCACTAAATGACTGACTTTGTTTACCATACCGCGAATAACGGCCGTATCATCGTGCTCAACCGTTTGGTTTAGCTTTGTTAAACCCAAAGCGCGAATGGTTCCTTTTTGATCTTCTTTATAACCAATTGAACTTTTTGTGTACGTAATGCGTAACTTAGCCATTGCCACGACTCCAAAACGGGGTTACATCAGCTACGTCCTTTCCACGGTCTGCAGCTACCTCTTTTACGCTCTTCAAACTGCGCAAACCGTTCATGGTTGCCTGCAGCACGTTCAATGCGTTGGCGCTGCCTAAAGATTTAGACAAAATGTCCCTATAGCCAGCCGCTTCAATGACGGCACGAACGCCGCCCCCGGCAATAACACCAGTACCCGGCGAAGCAGGCTTAAGCAATACGCGCGCTGCACCATGCACCCCAATAATTTCATGCGGAACTGTGCTGCCTACAATCGGCACCTTTGTCATCGATTTACGAGCAGCGTCCAATGCTTTGCGAATTGCATCTGGCACCGAACGTGCCTTGCCTACGCCAACGCTAACGCGCCCTTTGTTATCACCAACCACCACCGTTACGCGAAAGGCAAAACGGCGACCACCCTTTACAACCTTAGCAACGCGGGTAATATCGATGATTCGTTCGTCATATTCTTGTTCGAAACTTTGTCGTCTTTGACCCATTTCTTTCTCCGTCCTTAGAAGTCGAGGCCGCCCTCGCGAGCACCTTCGGCCAGCGCTTTGATACGGCCGTGATACAGGTAACCGCCCCGGTCAAAAAGAACTGCGGAAACCCCAGCCTCTTTCGCCCGTTCGGCAATTGCCTTACCCACAATGGTTGCCTGTTCTTTCTTAGTCTTACCAGACACCTCTCCACGCAGCCCTTTATCTACAGTAGAAGCTGAGGCCAGGGTTTTTCCCGCCACATCATCAATAACCTGAGCATAAATGTGGTCCAGGCTGCGGAAAACATTTAGACGCGGCCGTTCGGCCGTTCCTGATATTCTTGTGCGAATGCGACGATGACGCCGCTTGCGTGCAACTTTTGATTTAATAGCCATTGCTAACTACCTCTTCTAGACCTTGCCAGCTTTACCAGCTTTACGGCGAACGTATTCACCCCTGTAACGAATTCCCTTGCCCTTGTAAGGTTCCGGGGGACGCTGCTTGCGAATGACCGCAGCCACCTCACCCACAACCTGCTTGTCAATCCCAGAAATAATGATTGTCTTATTCCTGTTCTCAACCACAAAAGAAACGTCTTTTGGGGGGTCAAAACGAACGGGATGGGAGTAGCCCACGTTCAACACCAGCGTTTGGCCCTCCATCTCAGCGCGGTAACCTACACCTTCAATGTCCAGGATTTTGGAAAAGCCTTCGCTTACGCCTAAAACCATGTTATTGACGAGCGCGCGAGTCAGCCCGTGCAAAGAGCGATGTTGACGTGAGTCAGACGGCCGTTTAACCGTCAAAACCCCATCTTCCTGCTCAAATTGCATGTCTGGATGAACAACTTGGGCCAGCTGCCCTTTAGGACCTTTTACATTAACGGTCCCCTTCTTCACTTCAATTTGCACCCCATTTGGAATAGTAATGGGGGCTTTACCTATGCGAGACATAATAATCCCTCCAACTACCAGACCTTACAGAGCACTTCGCCGCCAATACCTTTGCGGCGGGCCTGCTGCCCAGTCATAATGCCCTGAGAAGTGGTGACAACGGAAATACCCATGCCACTCAACACCCAAGGAATCTCACCCTTACCAACATAGACACGGCGCCCAGGACGGCTAACCCGCTCCAGCCCAGTAATTACCGAGCGGCGAGTCCGCCGGTCGCCTACATACTTCAAGGTTACCTGTAAAACCGCCTGCGGTTTCTCTGGCAGCACCTTGTATGCTTCAATATAACCTTCTTTCTGTAACACATCCGCTATCGCCACCTTCACATTTGAATGCGGCATAGACACCGTCTTATGCTCCCGCATTTGGGCGTTGCGAATGCGTGTTAACATATCAGCAATTGGATCACTCATTGACATGACGCACCACCTTTACCAGCTTGATTTAACCACGCCAGGGATATTGCCCTGCAACGCCTGCTCACGGAAACAAATGCGGCACAGCCCAAAGCGGCGAATATAGCCACGCGGCCGTCCACATAATTTACAACGATTACGAACCCGAACTTTATATTTGCGGTTCGATTCACGAGCAATCATTGATTTCTTTGCCATACTAATTCTCCCAGAAGGGCATGCCCAACATCGATAATAAACGCCGCCCTTCTTCATCCTGCTGGGCAGTGGTTACAATGCTAACTTCCATACCACGGATTTTATCAATCCGATCGTAATCAATTTCAGGAAAAATCAACTGCTCGCGCAAGCCCAGGGTATAGTTACCACGCCCATCAAATGAATCTGGGGAAATACCCTGAAAGTCACGCGTACGAGGCAGCGCAACGTGAATAAGTCGCGTCAAAAACGCCCACATACGCTCACCGCGCAGGGTTACCTTCAACCCAATTACGCGGCCTTCGCGCAGCTTAAAGCTGGCAATTGAATTTTTCGCTTTGGTCAACACTGGCTTCTGGCCTGTAATTGCAGTAATGTCATTTACCGCAAACTCAATCGCTTTGGCATTATCCAAAGCTTCGCCTAAACCAACGTTAACCACAATCTTTGTAACGCGCGGCACCTGCATTACGCTTGAGTATTCAAACTCCTTCATTAAGGCAGGCACCACTTCATCTGCATACTGCTGTTTAAGTGGTGTGAACACAATTTACCTCCGACTTGAGTGGCAGGTTAGCATACAGTTTCTGTACTTAGGCCACCTGGCTCACCGACGGTACAAATAAAATAGTTTAGCTTATTGGATTTCCGCTTTTCTTTGAATAACGAACGCGGTTTCCATCTTCATCATGACGAATTCCCACGCGAGTGAGCTCGCCAGTTTCTGGGCAAACAAGCATTACATTGGAGGCGCTAATTGGGGCTTCAAATTCAATAATGCCACCTTGCGCCTGGCTGCGTCCGCCCGTAGGACGGGGCTTTTGATGCTTCTTCACCAAATTAACGCCAGATACCACAACGCGATTCTCTTTTGGCAGAACGCGCTGAACGGTACCCCGGGTGCCTTTATAGTTGCCAGAAACAACTTCTACTTCATCTCCAACTTTAATTCGCATAGCTTCCTCTCTATAACACCTCTGGTGCCAGCGACATGATGCGGTTATAGCCAGCCGGACGAAGCTCACGGGCAACGGGACCAAAAATTCGGGTGCCGATTGGGTTTTTACTGTCCGGATCAACAATTACTGCGGCATTATCATCAAAGCGAATATAGCTACCATCATCGCGCTTATACTCTTTTTTGGTGCGCACAATAACTGCTTTTACCACGGAACCCTTCTTCACGGCCGAATTTGGCACAGCTTTCTTAACCGTCGCCGTAACCATATCGCCCACGCTGCCGTAGCGGCGAATTGAACCGCCCATTACCTGAATGACCAGCAGTTCACGAGCACCGGAATTGTCTGCGACATTCAAACGACTTTCTTTTTGAATCATGATGCAGTCCTCTTACTTTGCTCGCTCCAAAACGGAGACAACCGCCCACCGCTTATGACGGCTAATGGGTTTGGATTCAATAATTTCTACTCGATCACCAATCTGGCATTCGTTTGTTTCGTCATGAGCCTTATATTTTCTTACCAGCCGCATGACTTTGCCGTAAATTGGGTGGCGTTTTGTTGTGGTCACGGCGACGACAACGGTTTTGTCCATTTTGTCGCTCGTCACAACGCCTTTTAATCGTTTACGCTGCTCTCTCATGGTCTACCTCTATCCTGTAACCTCAACGGCTACAGCACGTTGGGGTTGTTTTACCTTTTTGGCCTGGCGGCGGCTGTGCGGCCGTTTCTTATTTAAATTCACCAGCGCAGTAGCCAGCTCATCACCGCTGCCATCGACAAAGGTTACTTGCCAGCCGCTGTCTTCGTAGCTGTACCGGGCTGACGCTTCCCACTCTTTACCGGCTAGAGCGGCAGAGAGGGCTTCATTGGCAACGGCCGTTTCAATCGCCAGTTGTCGCATGTTCAAAACCGTTTCCAATTGAGCAATCTCACGGCGTACGGTCTTGAGACGTGCATAGTTTTCTAGCCGTGCAGAAGCCTTCTGGAACCGCAGGTTAAACATCTCCTCGCGGCTGTTTTCCAGCATCTCTTCCAGCTTGGCATCGCTCATCTCACGTAATTCAACAATATTGGCCATTACAACCGATCCTCCCGAGAAACAATCTGCGTTTTAATCGGCAGCTTATAGCTGGCCAGACGAAGCGCCTCACGTGCGACATCATCCGGAACCCCAGCAACCTCAAACAATATGCGGCCTGGTTTCACAACCGCCACGTAATGATCTACAGAACCCTTACCTTTACCCATGCGGGTCTCGGCCGGTTTTGCAGTAACGGGCTTGTCGGGGAAAATTCGAATCCAATATTTGCCGCGCCGCTTGTTGTGACGCACAACCACACGGCGAATAGCTTCAATCTGGCGGCTGGTGATCCAACCAGGCTCCAGGGCCTGGATGCCATATTCACCGTTCAATAAATCAGAGCCGCCCTTAGCCATACCGCGCATGCGCCCACGGAATTGCTTACGGTATTTTGCTCGCTTTGGCATTAACATAGCTCAAACTCCGTCCAAAAATCAGGAAAGTTATTATCCTCTCCAGAATTTACTCTTACTCACTAATATAGACATCCGTGGCTTCAAACTCAGTCTTCTGCGGCAGGATTTCACCTTTATAGACCCAAACTTTCACGCCAATCTGGCCAAAAGTTGTTAGAGCCTCGGTAAACCCGTACTGCAGATCTGCCCGAATTGTGTTGCGGGGCACACGGCCGTCCCACAGTTTTTCCTTACGCGCCATTTCAGAACCACCTAAACGGCCGCTTACCTCAATGCGGATACCCTCCACACCCTGGCGCATGGCCTGCTGAATGGCACGCTTCATAGCCCTGCTATGGGAAATACGGCGCTGCAGCTGACCAGCAATATTCTCAGCAATGAGCTGAGCATCTGTATCCGGCTGGGAGATCTCTTCCACCTCAACCCGAACAGCCTTGTCAGTTAAATCACGCAGCTTGCCACGCAGATCCTTCACAGATGCACCCTTACGGCCGATCACAATACCCGGACGGGCCGTATGAATCGTTACCTGAACCTGATTGGGAAACCGCTCAATCTCCAGCAGAGAAATGCCCGCCGAAGGCAACTCTTTCATGATGAGTTCACGAATCGCAAAATCTTCATGCAAGCGTTCTTCGTACTGCTTTCCCTCGGCAAACCAGCGCGTATTCCAATCGCGAATTGATTTTAAACGGAATCCAACAGGATGTACTTTGCGTCCCAAGACTAATCCTCCATACGAGCAGTAACGGTGATGTTACCGATCGTTTTCATTAATAATCACCGTACTCAACTACATCCCGCTCAGCCAAAACGACTGTCACATGGGATGACCGCTTAATAATGGGCCGAAAACGGCCGCGTCCGGCAAACCGACCCCCGTAGGGTGCCTTGCGATGGCGCGGTCCGTCGTCTGCAAAAATCTGTCTTACATAGAGCTCATCAGCTTCCAGACCAAAATTTTGCTCAGCATTGGCCACTGCGGAGGCAATCAGCTTATATACAGGTTCAGCCGCACGTTGGGGCATAAAGCGCAGCGTATCCAACGCCTCTTGGGCATTCTTGCCGCGCACCGTGTCCACCACCAATCGAACCTTCTGGGGCGTTATTTGTAAGTGGCGCAATTTCGCCTTAATCTCAAATACTTCTGCCATGATTAACGACGCCCCTTCTTTTCCGCTTTGCTAATATGGCCACGAAACGTGCGCGTGGGGGCAAATTCACCCAGCTTGTGCCCCACCATGTTTTCCGTAACATAAATCGGAATATGGCGACGGCCGTCATAAACAGCAATTGTGTGCCCAACCATCTGCGGAAAAACAGTACTAGACCGAGACCAGGTACGAATCACCTCACGCTTCTTAGAGCTGTTTAGCGCCTCAACCTTCTTCAGTAACTTCGGACTAATATATGGACCTTTCTTTAATGAACGAGACATTTTCTAATCTACCTCCTACCGACGCTTCTTACTGCGACGACGGAAAATGAACTTATCCGTAGCCTTATTACGACGAGTACGTTTACCTTGCGCCGGTTGCCCCCACGGGGTCTTCGGTGCGGCCATACCAATAGGTGAACGGCCCTCACCACCACCATGAGGATGGTCGTTCGGGTTCATGGCTGAACCGCGCACGCCCGGGCGAATACCCAGATGCCGCTTACGGCCTGCCTTACCCAGCTTCACGTTGCCATGCTCCACATTGCCTACCTGACCAATCGTCGCCAGGCACTCTTGCGGCACATAACGCTCTTCGCCAGAAGGCAAGCGCAGCGTTGCGTAACGGGGATGATCCTTGGCCAGCAGCTGTGCCGATGTACCAGCCGAGCGCACCATCTGTGCGCCACGACCTACCTGTAGCTCAATATTGTGAACCTGCGTACCTAAGGGAATGTCTTGCAATGGCAGCGCATTACCAGGACGAATCTCTGCCCCAGGGCCACTCATTACCTCATCCCCTACACGCAGCCCTAGCGGGGCAATAATGTAGCGCTTCTCTCCATCCGCATATACAAGCAGCGCAATGCGCGCCGAGCGGTTTGGGTCATATTCAATTGAACTGACCCGGGCAGGAATTCCAAACTTGTCGCGTCGCTTGAAATCAATCTCACGATAGCGGCGCTTGTGTCCACCGCCACGATGACGAATGGTGATCTTCCCGCGAAAGTTACGGCCACCTTGCTTTCTTAAACCTCTTGTAAGACTGCGCTCCGGGCCTACCCGGGTCACTTCTTCAAAGGTTTGCCCACTCATGTCTCGGCGGCCTGGAGACGTAGGCTTAAAAATTTTGATAGGCATATTTCCTCCAGAGACGGGTTACAGACATTTTGGCCTGTCAGGAACAAACCCCTTCAGGCAAACGCCCTCATCCCTGCTCAAAAAATTCTTAACACTAATGCTGAAGCAATTCTGCATTAACAGTTAGCAGCAAGTTAAATCTGCTTCAGCTTAAGCGTTTCGCACCAGCCTCATTATCCAATGAGATTGGTTTGGCAAAGCGCTATACACCTTCAAACAAATCGATGCTGTCGCCAGGTGCCAGCGTTACAATCGCTTTTTTCCAGCCCACTTTCCGGGTAGTTACACGACGAAAACGGCGTGCCCGTTTAGCTGGCATATTAGCTACACGAACCTTTTCTACAGCAACCTCAGGCCAGGCTAATTCAATCGCCTGCTTGATCTGCATCTTGTTGGCCCGCGCATCCACTACAAATGTATATTGATTGTTAAAATCAACGTTATAGCTACTTTTTTCTGTCACCACAGGGCGACGGATTATTTCACGCCAATGAAGCTGCATGATTATGCCTCCTCCCCTGATTCTTCAACGTCTTCGTCTTCGAAATCTTCATCTGCGCCCAAAAAGTTGGCAATTACATCCAACGCTGCAAGGGGCATTACGATTTTGTCATAGCCTAAAAGATCGCGAATGTTTAAGTAATTTGCGTGCAATGCTTTTACATCGCTCAAATTCTTAGCTGATTTCTCTGCATTCTCATCACGACCGGGCAAAAGCACTAAAGCACTGCTCTCTGCTCCTACGGCCTGCACAAACGATTTCATCTCACGGGTCTTGGGTGCATCGAAACTCAATTCATCAACCAATATGATGGCTTCAGCTTCTGCTTTTGCACTCAATGCCGAACGCAACGCCGCCCGACGCATTTTTCTGGGCATCTGCTTGGTATATTTTCGCGGCAAAGGTCCGTGCGCCACGCCACCACCTACAAAGATGGGAGCTCGCTTGCTGCCATGGCGCGCATTGCCGGTGCCCTTCTGGCGATATGCCTTCGCACCTGTGCGGTTCACCTCTGAACGACCCTTTGCCTTATGTGTTCCCAGGCGAGCATTGGCCAACTGCCGTACCAACGCCTGGTGCATTAGATCACGATTTATTTTTGCTTCAAATATGCTAGCTGGAAGGTCTACGCTGTTGACTTCCTTGCCAGCCATGTTGAAAACCGAAACTTTCATCACAACGCCTCCGCTAGCCTTTTGCTGCTTTCTGAATAACTACAAGCGATCCCTTTGCTCCAGGGACTGCACCCTTAACAGCAAGTAAGTTACGCTCTGTATCTATGCGCATCACCTGTAGGTTTTGGGCCGTGTATCGATCATTGCCCATCCGCCCTGGCATCCGCTTGCCTTTGAAGACGCGCCCGGTACCAGACGTACCTCCGATAGAACCAGGAGCACGCCAGCGATCAGATTGACCATGGGTTTTGACACCCCCGCCAAAACCATATCGCTTCACAACACCGGCAAACCCTTTACCTTTGGTTTTACCGGTCACGTCCACGCGTTCCCCTACTTCAAACTGCTCAACAGTTAGAGCCTGGCCCACAGAGTGGTCGGCTACATCTTTGGTGCGGAACTCACGCAAATAGCGCAAAGCTGGAATGCCCTGGCCTTTTTTCCGGCCCTTTCCCTTCTTGAGAAGGCCCAGGTGACCCTGCTGTCCCTTGCTCAGGCGCTTTTCTTTAACTTCACTAAAGCCAATTTGAACGGCCGTATACCCGTCCGAATCTTCAGTTTTAACTTGTGTTACATAACAGGGGCCAGCCTCAATGAGCGTCACCGGAGTGACAACACCATCGTCATCAAAAACCTGGGCCATCCCCAATTTTCTGCCTAGTAATCCTTTCACGTTAACCTCCCAGGACTGTCAGCTACCAGGCGCGGGCTGCATCATCCTTTGGTCAGAGATTTATCTTAAATAGAAATCTCAATATCAACCCCGGCAGGCAGATTAAGCCGCATCAGGGTATCAATTGTCTTTGAGTCCGGGTTAATCACGTCTATCAACCGCTTGTGAGTCCGAATCTCAAAATGCTCGTGCGAATCTTTATCAATAAAAGTACTGCGGCGCACGGTAAACCGCTCAATGCGTGTCGGCAATGGCACGGGACCCACCACTCGGGCGCCGGTGCGTTCGGCCGTCCCTACAATGCGTCGGGCAGATTGGTCCAACACGCGATGATCATAAGCCTTTAAACGGATACGAATTCTCTGCTTTGCCATACGTTTCCTCGAAATGAGAGGCGTTGGATTCCAGGAATCGCAACGCCTCTATGACAATCCTAATTCAGGATTTTGGTAATGACGCCAGAGCCAACAGTCAGGCCACCTTCACGAATGGCAAAACGGCCGCCTTCTTC
>JBHIWP010000100.1:0-16008 GCA_041987425.1 Promineifilaceae bacterium (SeqCode)
TCGGTTTTCCACGATCTCTTGATAAGGAATCATTTGCAAATTGCTCTCCAACCGTAAATAGGCTGTATGAAAAGAGTTGTGCTCAATGACAACAAAATGGGGTGCGTTTAACGCAGTTGTTTCCTCGCCAAACTCTGTTCCGCCAAACGATTCATCAGCATAAATGATTGGATAACCATAAATATCAAGGATAGTTAAAACGCCGTCCTCATCACCACTTAGTTCAATTTCAAGCTCTGTATCGGTAGGTTCATTGATCAAAAATATCGCGTGATCCCAATATCCGGTAAGGGTGACGTAGTCTGCAGCTCGTCCCGGTTTGTCCAGAGGCAAGTGCCAGTTACCAAGCTGATCAGTAGATTCTCCGCTGATAAGTGCTTCTACATGAGGGATCAGATCGTGAGCAGAAGTCACGAGCGCAAAAGCGGCTTCACTGAAGTAGAAACCGGAAATCCCGATTACGTCTCCCATTTCAGAAACGAGTACCCCTCCACTTTGCCCACTGCCAATA
This sequence comes from Promineifilaceae bacterium (SeqCode), assembly GCA_041987425.1. GTDB lineage: Bacteria > Chloroflexota > Anaerolineae > Promineifilales > Promineifilaceae > Leptofilum. The sequence continues at coordinate 512 of JBHIWP010000100.1, forward strand.
GTAGCATCCGATTGGAAATATGTAATTCCTAATGCATTCCATTCTCGCAGGCGAGAGATGAGGCCACGCGTAATAGTTGGTTGGGGAAAATCATTCACTTCTCCTGGATAACCAATAAGGAAAACATCGGCACCGATAACTAAATCTTCCCCGTTTACTAGAGGAACGCCTGTTTTTTCTGTTTCTAGAGGACCAATAATTGCCAGATCGACCATCAAGTCAACGTTTGTCACTGGCGCCTCTAAAAATTCCTCTCCGTCTGCAAAAACCACGCGCACAGTTTCAAATGGCCACACAACATGTGCATTGGTAAGGAGGTAGTTTCCATCAATTAGTATGCCGCTTCCTGTTCCTACGGCCGTATCCACAAAGGCAACGACAGGAGATAACTGCTCAAAAATCTGGGCAGGAGTCAGCGGAGCAGGAGTGGGTGTGTAAGTGGGAGTGAGTGTGGGGCTAAGTGTTGGGGTCGTGGTAGAAGTAGGAATAGGCGTTGCGGTGGGGAGCGGCACTGTTGGTGTGGTTTCTGTCTCTTGCGTGCAAGAGGAGGCGAAGAGAATTGGGAACAAAAAAAAGCTTAAAAGCAAACAGATTCTATGAAGAGGGCGGTGGATCAAAACAAACTCCTTATTGCACGAGAATCATAAACATTACTGCGTAGACCTATAAAGGTTTTTAAAACTGAAAGGCTATGGGTGGGTTACTTTGAAGAGAGAGACTCTGCTTTCTATAGAAACTTTTTCTAAAGCCTATATGTTTTCTACATAAAGTGATAACGCGCCTAAATTTAGGTTAAAAGGTAAGCGAATTTTACAACAAAACGTTTGAAGGACATAACCAGCAGCCCCCTTATTAGCATGACATATGTAATGATAAAGTCCATTATCGAGTAACAATATGCCTGTTAAGAACCGCCAAATTTGAACACTATGCCCTAAAGTGTGTAAGTCAGGAGGCAGCAGGTTGATAAATAGTTAGCAGCGGCAGCGTCATCAGGTTAGTTACTAAAGCAACCAGTACGGTAATGGCAAAAGTGCTTTCGGTGATGATTTCTAGCTGGAGCCCAATTAACCCCACAACCAAAACCAATAGACCACGCGTGTTAAACAAAGCGCCTAAGGTTCCCACCTGCTTCCAGGTGAGACCATAGCGCCGGGCCGGAACGGCCGCAACAAACTTTCCTACAACGGCCGCTGTCAATACCAGTATGGCAATCAACATTGTGTCTGGCGTAAGCAGCTTCAGATCAGCCGAAAAGCCAGCTCGGGCAAAGAAAATCGGCAAAAATACAGTGAGGGTGATGTGGCGGATGCTGCCCGTTACTTGCTGCTGTAAGGCAGCGTTCTGCGGCAAAATGAGGCCCCAGATAAAGCCGCCAACCAGGGCATTTAGCCCCAGCCGATCGGCAATGAAGCCAAATAGAATCATGCCCCCAAAAATAATTGCCATGCTGTTACCGCCCAGGGGCTGAGTAACGCGTTTGGTGAGCAACGGCCGTATAACAAACCAGGCAACAATGCCAAACAGCACAATCCCGCCAAATTTATACAGCAAATCAGCCACGGCGCTGCCTTCTGCCACCGCTCTGGCAATGGCAATATAAACAAACATCAGGATCGAAATAATCGCCGCGGCCGCCACGGCCAGGGAGCCCATCGACGTATTCAACTGGCCACGTTCCATCAAAATATGGGCCATCACCGGAAAGGCCGTTACGGTAAGCGCCGCGCCAATAATGAGGGCAAACGGCAGCATGGAACCCTCTGGCTGGGCGGCATATTGAGGTGTAAACATGATCTGTGCCAGCGGAAAACCCAGCAGGGCAGGAATGCCAACCGAGAACAGCCCCAGCACACCTGCCTGCCCGGCGCGACCCTTGATCGTGTTGATATCGTATTCAACACCCGCCAAAAACATAAACAGAATTAGTCCAACGGTGGCCATTGCCGCCAAAATCGGGCGTGCCTGTAAGGGCGTTATCACCAGCGATAGATTTTCGCCAAGCAGCGTTGGCCCCAGCAAAATCCCGGCCAAAATTTCCCCTACGACACGCGGTTGGCCCAGGCGGGCAATGGCATTGCCCAGAAGCCGTGCCAAAACAATAATGAGAAAAATATCAAACAAAACGTAGGCAGTGAGGGTTGCTCCAGATAGCTCTGCGGGAGGCGTGAGATTTGCTAGCCAGTTGATCATCATTAACTCCTTGTAAGCAAAAAAATAGCTGGTTGATGATGAACCAACCAGCTAACTTTTCATATTACAATTCTGCTTTATTGATGAAAATCAAGCTTACGCACGGGAGACGGCCTTCTCCAAAGCGCGCCGCACAAACACGGGAGCCATCTGACGCCGGTAGTCTGCGCTGGCGTGCATGTCGCCCATCACATCGTCACCCAGGTCATTGGAAACGGCCGCAGCCGCAGCCGCCAACGTCTCCTCATCCAGCTTTTTGCCAACCAGTGCAGCTTCCACCGAACTGGCGCGTGTGGCCTTGGGCGTCAGCCCGCCAACAGCCACGCTGGCCGCCGAGCAAACGCCATTTTCGATGGTGATTTGGACTGCTGCGCCCACGATAGCATAGCGCGAGGCCGGGTTGAACAGCTTTACGTACCCTGAACCACTCTTCTTGCCTTCGCTTGCTATGCTCACAGAGGTAATGATCTCATCTTCCTGCAGCGCCGTTTCAAACAGATCAATAAAAAAATCATCGGCGCTAATGGAGCGGGGGCCATTGCTGCCTTCTGTGTGAATGGTGGCTTTTAGGGCAAGCATCACCGTGGGCAGGTCAGACGCAGGGTCTGCATGAGCAATGTTGCCGCCCACCGTGCCCCGGTTGCGCACCTGCGGGTCGCCAATCATACTCGCCGCTTCCGACAAAACTGTGGGAACCTCGTCAGAGGCCGCAACCATGGCATGGGTTGTCAGCGCACCTATCGTCACGTTGTCGCCCTGAGCGGAGATCCCTTTCAGGTCAGACAAGCGTCCGATATCGATCAGGGTGCCCGGATCAGCCAGGCGTAAATTCATCACCGGAATGAGGCTGTGACCACCCGCCAGGAATTTGCCGTCATGTTCCTTGACTAATGAAATGGCTTCAGACGTAGAACCAGCACGATAGTAGTCAAATTTTGGTGGATACATTAATCACCTCCTCCATTGCTGGCTGTGGCAATGGCTTTATGGATCTTTTCGGCCGTAAGCGGCATGTCAATATGTTTAACCCCGAGCGGAGCCAGCGCATCCATCACCGCGTTGGCGATGGTTGGGGTAGAGGCAATCGTGCCCATTTCTCCCACGCCCTTCACGCCTAACGGGTTATGCGGCGAGGGGGTTTCGGTGCGGCTGGTTTCGATCATGGGGAAGCCAGCGGCACGCGGCATCGCATAATCGAGCAGCGTGCCGGTGATCAGTTGGCCCTGGGCGTCATAGTGGGCACCCTCCCATAACGCCTGCCCTACTCCCTGGGCAATACCGCCAATTACCTGCCCGCGCACGATCATGGGATTGATAACGTTACCTACATCATCTACCGCGAAATATTTCTGGATCGTGATCTCGCCAGTATCCTTGTCGATTTCCACCTGGGCGATGTGGGCGCTGTTGGGAAAGGTGAAGTTGGCCGGATCATAGTAGCAATCTTCTTCCAGACCAGGCTCCATTCCTTCGGGCAAGTTGTGGGCCGTGTAAGCGGCAAATGCCAATTCGCCAAACGATTTGGCTTTGTCTGGCGATCCTTTTACGTGGAAGTTGCCTTTAGCGGCATCAAAGGTCATGTCCGCTTCGTCCGCTTCCAACAAATGAGCCGCCAGCTTCGTTAATTTGGCGCGTACTTTTTCTGCCGAACGCACCAGCGCGGAAGCGCCGACGGAGGTGCTGCGACTGCCATAAGTGCCCATACCGTTGGTGACAACGGCCGTATCCCCATGCGAAATATCAATATCATCTGGACTTACGCCGAGCTGATCTGCCACAATCTGACGGAAAGTGGTGTCGTGCCCCTGGCCGTGACTGTGTGCTCCGGTCAGCACCGTAATCTTGCCGGTGGGGTGTACGCGAATCGTGCCGCTTTCCCAGAAACCCGTCACACCACCCAGCGCACCGGCTACAGCGGATGGTGCCGGCCCAGACGCTTCGATACAGCCAGCCACGCCCACGCCTACCAGCCGTCCTTCTGCTCTGGCTTTGGCCTGCTCGGTACGCAGCTGGCTATAGTTGGCAACTTTTTCTGCCTCGGCAAATAGCCCATCATAATTGCCGCTATCATATTGTAAAGCGACGGGCGTTTGGTACGGGAACTCTTCAGGCGGGATCAGATTCTTCTTGCGGAACTCCAAGGGATCTACATCAAGTTTATGTGCTGCCAGGTCCATTAATCGTTCGACCACATAGGCAGCTTCCGGGCGACCAGCACCACGATACGCGTCTACCCAAACGGTGTTGGTGAGCGTGCCCCACATGTTGCCGTAGATACCCGGTATTTTATACAAGCCGGAAAGCAGAGTAATGTAAAAAGCGGTGGGGATTAACGGGGCCACTAAGGAGAGGTATGCGCCGTTGTCGGCCCACGTGTTCACCTCCAGGCCGGTGACGGTGCCGTCATTTTTAAAGGCCAGGCGGGCTTTGGTAACATGGTCGCGGCCTTGCGTGTCGGAAACGGCCGCTTCTGATCGTGTAGACACCCATTTTACGGGCCGGTCCAGCTTGCGGGCTGCCCATGGCACTAAGATCTCTTCAGGATAATGAGGAATCTTGCTGCCAAAACCGCCGCCAACGTCGGGGGAAATAAGACGCAGCTTATGTTCTGGTATTTTCAGCGTAAACGCGCTGATTACCACACGAGTGAGGTTAGGGTTCTGGCTAGTGGTCCACAGCGTCATCTCTTCGGTGAAATTGTTCCACTGAGCAACGGCCGCACGTGGTTCTATAGCGGTGGCGATGAGTCGCTGATTGATCAGCTCTAGCTCTACTACATGATCAGCTTCAGCAAACGCCTTGCCATGAGCCTCCTTATCACCCAGTTCCCAGGCGTAGCTAAGATTATTGGCAATTTCTTCGTGAACCAGCGCATCGGTGTCCATCGTATGGCGTGCCCCAATAGCGGCGGGCAGCGGTTCGTAGTCCACATCAATTAGATCAATGGCGTCATAGGCAATATAAGGGGTTTCTGCAATCACTATCGCTACACGGTCCCCAACGTGGCGGACCTTATCAACTTGCAGCGCATGATGCACGGGTATTTTGATGTCGGGAACCTGCCAGCCACAGGGGAGGGGCCCCACATCATCATCCAGCAAATCCTGGCCAGTGTAAACGGCCAGCACGCCCGCCAGCGCTTCCGCGGCAGATGTATCAATGCTGGTGATTTTCGCGTGGGCGTAAGGACTGCGCTTAATTGCCAGGTGAGCCATGTTGGGTAGCGTAAGGTTGGCCACATAGCGACCCTTGCCTTGAATAAATCGCGGATCTTCGACCCGCTTCATGCTTTGACCGATATACTTACCCATTAGTCGCCTCCGCCTGCCGCCGCCAAAACTGAACGAACGATGTTCTCGTAGCCGGTGCAGCGGCAAATATTGCCTTCTAAACCGTGGCGTACTTCTTCTTCTGTAATTTTGGGATTGTTTTCAACTAGCTTGGTGGCGGCCATGATCATGCCTGGGGTGCAGTAGCCGCATTGGAGACCGTGGTTATCCCAGAAGGCCTGCTGCATAGGATGCAGTTTGCCATTCGTAGCGAGCCCTTCGATGGTGGTGATTTCGGCACCGTCGGCCTGCACGGCCAGCGTTGTGCAAGATTTCACGGCCAGCCCATTCATGTGAATGGTGCAGGCGCCGCACTGGCTGGTGTCGCAGCCGATATTGGTACCCGTAAGGCCCAAATGATCGCGCAGGAAATGAACGAGGAGGGTACGAGGTTCCACCTCTCGTTCTGCTGACTTTCCGTTTACGGTTACACTGACTTTCATAAAGCCCGTCTCCTTCCTGAGTATGGATGGCGCATGGGGTGCGCCGATGATAAAGTGCGTGGTAGCAAACGGCCGTCGGCCGTTTGCCTGGTTTCGCTGCGAGAAAAACAGCGAGGGGTGAAGTGTTTAACTTTTATCCTGCTACTACTTTGTTTTTGCCCCATTACCTCCTTTTTTCTAGCTCATTGGCTACCTTAACTGCAATCTTACTGGTCCACCAACTGCTGATCAGACGAATAAGCAAGAGGCCTCCTAAAATTGCTAAACCGCTCTTTACAAGGCTGTCTCGCTGTTCAGGCTGTAAATATTCCTCGACAAGATTTTTGGCTACACCGGCGACAAATTGCGTCTGGGAGGGTGGGGGTGGCGGCGCGGGGATATTGTCCGTGCCCAGCTCATCACTGGCATCGGCCATCATGCGGGCCTGAACCTGCTGCCCGAGTGCTTCCAGGCTTTGCCGAATAATGGCGTTGGCCGAGGTGTCTAGTAGCCGCTGGCCGACGCTGGCAAGACGTCCCCCAACCTGGGCATCGCCACTGTAATGAAGCGTGGTCATATCGCCATCTGCCTCTAGCTGAAGTGAGCCAGTTCCCTTGACAAAGCCGGGGGCGCCACGGCCGTTGACGGTAATGTTGTAGCTTTCGGGGCTGTTGATATCGCTTAGAACAACATCGCCCTGAAATTTGCCCTGGACAGGGCCAACTTTTATTTTTAAGACGCCTTGATACTGATTTTCTTCAACGGTTTCTAGCTTCTCACAGCCAGGCATAATATTTGCCAATACGGTTGGGTCAAGCAGCATCGGCCAGAGAACATCACGAGGCGCTGCAAATGGATAGCTGCCTTCAATTTTCATTGCTTTTCTCCTAATGGGTTATGCTTTTTCTCTTGCTTTGTGACAGTACAAGTAACGAATTTGGTGTTTTTTAGAAGGAACAGACACCTACACGTTTGTGGAAATTGACTGAAAAATGTAGATATTTGTTGTTATAAGTTTTACCTAATGTGGGGCGCTATGTCAAACCGCTTCTGCTGCTTTTTTGAGGCAGTTAAAGAATTGCTTAATTAGCTGCGGGGCGGTGTTTTGAATCATTTTGCCGATAAACTTGTTGGGGGGAAAAAGTTTGGCCGAAAAGGTGAGGTCTGTTTGCCTGGCGTCGGTTGCCTGGAGGTGAAAGTCACCCTGCAGAGGCACGGCCGTACCGCCCATTTGGGCTTGCGCTTGCCACTGTAGGTAGGCGGGCGGGGTAATGGTTTGCCAGGTCAGGACAAGGGGAATGTTTACCGTGCTGCTGCCTCTGCCATAGGCAAATTGCAGCTGAAACTGCGTGTTTGGTTCCAGGGCAATCCAGCCCTGCAGGCGGGGTGTGCACTGGCTAACCAGGCTGGGGGTAGTGAGCGTGTGCCAAACGGCCGTTTGGGTCGCCGCAAAGATAACCGTGCCGTGAAACTCCATCTTATTTACTTACCGGATTAACGTTAGCCGCCCATTCAGGAAAAGCCTCAATGGACTGTTTGATAAAGCCATCGGCAATTTCGCGTATACGTTCATCTGTGATGCTCTGGGCGATGCGCTTAACAATGCGCTTGGGCATGAGGCGCATTCCCAGGGGCTGTGCCAGCTCCGCCTTTAGCCTAATGGCGTACTCAATACGGGTCTGGCTGCCCAGATCGAAGAATTGCGTGTCGATGGCAAAAAGACCACTGCCGGTGGAGTGACGCATGGACGTTTCTGGCTGTATGGGAGCGGCCGTTTCAATTTTGACAGGATAGACGTGAAGCAGCATTTTGTCCCAATCGACGCTGCTTTCCAGGTCAGAATAAATCTGAATGGTATAGGCGCCCAGCTCCAGCGTTTCATACAGAATTCGGATTTGGTCTGGGGCGTAGGTGTGGACCAACGAAATATGCGGCAGAAAAGCGGTCACCCGGCTGAGATCACCGTAATAAGTTAGAGCGATTTTTGGAGTTGCGGGAAAAACGAACGCGCGTTTAATTGAGCCTGTGATATTGATCATGCAGCTGAATTGGGGTTAATTCTCTTGATGGTTGTTAGAATCTTTTTCGTCAATGAGGGAATCAATTTTTGCGGACAATGATTCTATTTGGCTCGTTAGCTCCTCCACTTCTTCGCGAGACGGCATTCCGCGAAGCGTCAGCAGCCGCTCCAACCGCTGTTGACCAGCAAACAGCTCTTTGCTTTTTTCCTGCCCGGCGGAAATAAGCTTTTCGCTTAAGGCAATGGCTTCGTCTTTGGCAAGTTCGCCTTGCTCGACCAGGGTTTGCAGCCGCTTTTCAATTTCTTCATCTACGTGTTTGAGCAGCTCTAGCGGGGAATTCAGGTTGCGGCGCAGCGTATTAAGCGTATCGCCACCGGCGCGCACCAGCCCGGTGAGTACCGATTTGGGTAAAAAGCCGCTGTTGCGCTTTTCTTGTTCAAAGATGATTTGGGTGAGGGTAACGGCCGTTAAATCTTCATCGGTCGTATGGTCAATCACCTGCACTTCAGCACCGTCCCGGATGAGCTCTGCAATGCCATCCAGCGTGATGTAGCGCTTCGCTTCAGTATCATACAGCTTCCGATTGGGATAACGTTTGATAACAGGCATAGTGGCTCAATCCTTCGCATTTGCTTCTGCAGCGTGTAAGTTTGCGCTTCAATGATTCAGTGCGTCATCAGAAATTATAGGCGTGATTATCGGATATGCAACAAAGGAGAGGTTGGGCCAAACGGCCGTTCCTCTCCCAAAATGCCTGCGTTATTCAGTTAAGGCAAGCGATGCTTGCTTATTTTTGCTCTTTCAGGGCGTCAATTTTTTTGGTCAGTTCAGCCACTTTTTTGCTTAACTGCTCGATGTCTGACCTTGTGGGGATGTTCATGCGGTTGAGCAGGCTCTCCATGCGCTTTTCCATCTCGTCACTGACGCGCTTGCTGCTTTCTTTGGCCCGCTTTTTGCGATTTTCTGCCAGTTCCATTAGCAGGGAACGGCCGTCTTTTTCAGCAATCTCGCCTTTTTCAACCAGCTTGTTGATGAACTTTTCTGCTTCATCCTGAGCCAGCGAAAATGCACCCACACTGGCTAGCATAGCGCGCCGTACGCCTTCTACAAAAGGATTCATTTTTTCCTCAACGACTTCTTCTTTTACTTCAATTTTTTCGGCCATTTTATAACCTCGCTCGAATTTAAAAGTTTACCTGTTTGCCAAAACGCGAGTAGATGAAATGCTCATCTACTCGCGCCAGCTCTCCCAAATAGCTCAACTCCCCATGAGGTGGTTCTTGTAGGCGAAGGCTCGATAAAGCATCACCCTCGCTGTGCTTCCATTAAGCAGACTTGCTTAAATCGTTTACTTTTTTGTTCAGCGTAGAGACCTTGCGGCTCAGCTTGTCAATATCGTTTTTAGAAGGAACATTTATCCAGTGCAGAAGATTTTCAAAGCGTCCTTCAACCTCTTTTTCAACGCGCCGCACTGCTTTTTTGGCATCCTTCTGCCGACCTTCAATCATTTTGTTAACGGTCTCACGCGTTTTTGCTTCGGTGGTGGCTCCCCGTTCTACCAATGTGTTGAACAGGTCGCTTGTTTCTTCCTGAGCCAGAGTAAAGATGCCCAGACCGGCCCGCATTACTTTACGGCCGTTTTCTACCCAAAGATTTACATTCTCTTTTACGCTTTCGTTGAACTCAATTTTTTCTGCCATCTTATGCCTCCTGCAATCCCTGTTAAAAAGAATTGCCTAGCCTGTTATTTCAGTTTAGTTTACGTTTATGACGCATTGCATCATGAGGCAAAATATAACACAGTGCGTCATAGATGTCAAGCGATTAAATTGTCAGGCCCTTCAACAATCGTTATACTCACTCTTAGATAAGAATGGAACGCTGATTTGCCTGATCTGCCTGATCGGTGAGATTGTGAAGATCAGCGTTCTATTTTCTTTGCATAATGCACAACTTGGACTTGAATGGACTTGACTTGAAAGGAAAAGCACTTGTTTAAAAGCATACGTGATTCACTAAGCCGTACCCGAAACAATGTTTTTGGCCAGATCGCTTCTGTGCTGGGTGCGGGGGATATTACTGAAGAAACCTGGGAAGATTTAGAGGCTCTGCTGGTGCAGGCCGACGTTGGCGTGCCCACGACGCTGTCAATCGTTGAGGCGCTGCGTGAGCGGGTGAAAAACGAAGGGTTGTACCGGGCCGAGCAGCTAACCGAGGCGCTGCGAGATGAACTGCGCAGCATACTGGTCGATCCGCCACCTTTCGAGCTAGAAGCATCCAGACAGCTTACCGTGGTGATGATTGTGGGCGTGAATGGCTCCGGCAAAACAACTACCATAGGTAAGCTATCGCGCCATTATCAAAACAAAGGGCGCAAGGTTATTTTGGCTGCTGCCGATACCTTCCGCGCTGCCGCCATCGACCAGCTCAAGATTTGGGGCGAGCGGGCCAACGTGCCCGTTATTGCTGGGCAGCCAAATGGCGATCCTGGAGCGGTGGCCTACGACGGTATTCGTGCTGCCCGCGCCCGTGGTTTCGATCTGCTCATTATCGATACGGCCGGTCGGCTGCACACCAAGTTCAATCTGATGCGCGAGCTGGAAAAAGTGTATGGAGTGTGCAAAAAGAGCGTCCACGCAGCCCCTCATGAGGTGCTGCTCGTCTTAGACGCGCCCACCGGGCAAAATGCGCTGGTCCAGGCGCAGAAATTTAAAGAATCGGTGCACGTATCTGGTGTCATTCTCACCAAGCTAGACAGCACGGCCAAGGGTGGCATGGTGTTTGCCATTTACCGGGAATTGGGCCTGCCGGTGCGCTTTATCGGTACCGGGGAACGCATTGAAGATTTAGCGCCTTTTGACCCCGATCAATTTATCAATGGCTTGTTTGAGTAGCGGCAGCTTCTAACTGCGCATCTTTTTCGCGGCTAGAAACTGCAGTTACGAATCTTGGGATCGTTTTGGGATCGCTGAGACTGCATAATAAAAAGGAAGAACTAAGAAATGGATGAATTAGCTGAAAGATTAACCAATTTACAACAAACCGTAAACTTGCTCCGGAGGCGTCTTTGACGTACCGGCCAAAGCGTTAAAAGTATCTCAATTAGAAGAGGTCGCCGCCGCGCCGGGCTTTTGGGATGATTCCGCCGCTGCCCAGGCCAAAATGCGCGAGCTGAACAAACTGCGCGATCAGGTTACGGTTTGGGAAGACCTGAGCCGTCGCCTGACGGATGCTCAAGAGCTGGTGGCGCTGGATGACAAGGAACTTCTGGCCGATTTGTCCAAAGAAGTTGACGCTTTAGAAGCGCAGGTGGCCCGGCTGTCGTTTGTAACGCTCTTTTCTGGCCAGCACGACGACGAGGACTGCATTTTGGCAATTCATGCCGGTGCAGGCGGCACGGAAGCGCAGGACTGGGCGCAAATGCTGCAGCGGATGTTTATGCGCTGGGCTGATTCGCATCAAATGGTGGTGGATATTATAGATGAGAGTTCTGGTGACGAGGCGGGCATTAAAAGCGTGATGATGGCTATAAAAGGCAGCTACGCTTACGGCCGTCTCCAATCAGAACGTGGCGTCCATCGCCTGGTGCGTATCTCCCCCTACGACTCTTCCAGCCGTCGCCATACCTCCTTTGCCAAAGTTGAAGTATGGCCGGACGTGGCGGAAGATATCGAGATCGAGATTGACGAGAAGGATTTGCGTATTGACCGGTTTAAAGCGAGTGGCGCAGGTGGGCAGCACGTTCAAAAGAATGAAACGGCCGTGCGCATCACCCACATTCCCACGGGAATTGTCGTCTCTTGCCAGAACCAGCGCTCGCTGACGCAAAACCGCGAAGTAGCCATGAAAATCCTGAAGGCGCAGCTGTTTGACTTGGAACAGCGCAAGCAGGAAGCAGAAATGGCCGCGCTCAAGGGCGAAGATGTGGATGCAGGCTGGGGCAGCCAGATTCGCTCCTACGTGCTGCATCCCTACAAAATGGTAAAGGACCATCGCACCAATTATGAAGTGGGCAATGCTCAGGCGGTACTGGACGGCCGTTTGGACGATTTTATGGAGGCTTACCTTAAACAAAAGGTGGGCCAGGCACAAGAACCTACACCATAGTTAGACTCTTAAGGCTGGAGATTATCGGTCTTCAATCCCAAACTTCTATCAACACCTAGTCATACTGATAACGAGATAGTAAGGAGGCAAACAAATGGCAGACAAACGTAAAAGACCACCGACAGGCGCGCGTGGCAGTGGCAAAGGTAGCTCTTTGGGGGCTGCTGTGCACCGTGCTTCTTTAAAACGGCGGGTACGGCCGTCTGCCATAGCCAGAGCGCGCAAAGAGGCCATCAATCAACGGCCGCTGCCGAAGCCTCCGGCCCGCCGCCCCGTACAGCGCACGGCAGCTAAAGCGGCCGTTTCTGCAGAGCTCGCTTCACAAATTAATGCCGTTCAGGACAAATTTGAAAGGCTGGAGTCTCAGGCGCAGCTGGAAGATATCTTTTCGGCCGTAGGAGAAATTGACAAGAAGTTAGTCAAATTGCCTTTCGATTTGGAGGCGCTGCGCGGTCGCGGCTACGTCCATTCGGGACAACTAGAGGACAGGCTGGAAGCGCTGGATAGCAAGTGGGATGACGTTCGCCCACGCGTAGAAAAATCGCTGGCGGAGCAGGTAGAGCGACTAGACCGCGAGCTAGATCAAACAGAAAAACAGGTTAATCGGCTGGGGAATGCCAACGCCGCGCTGGTAAAAACGGTGGATTCGGCCGTAGACAGCCTGGGCAGCCGCATTACCGCTGCCCGCCGCGCCCTGGATGGCCTTTACGATGGCATTGAAAGCGAACTGTATAAAATAGAGTTCTCGCTGGGGCAGGTAAACAAAATGCTGGACCTGATCGCTGGTTCGCAGGAGATCCGCCTGCAGGCGGCCGAAGGGCCGCTACTGGCCGTAAAGGCTGAATGGCATCAGGATGGTGAAGAAGGCCCCGAAGGCTACCTTTTCCTTACTGATCAGCGGCTGCTTTTTGAACAGCGTGAAGAAGTGGTCACCAAAAAGCGGTTCGGCATCTTTAAGGCAGAGTCTGAGATGGTGCAAAAGCTGCATATTGCCGTGCAGGTGCATGAAATTGATAAAATTGTGCACAAGGAAGAAGGCGGCTTTTTGGGAATGGGCAAAGACGACATTTTAGAGCTGGTTTTTGCGGCGACTGCTTCCCGCTCTCGTGCTAGATTCCATCTGGATGGACAAGATTCTGAAGATTGGGCCGCTATGATTAATCGCATACAGTCGGGTGAAATTGACGGCGACCGCTCGGATGAATATCTGGATGAGCTAGAAGCGGCTCAGATTACCAGCGCCAGCTTTCCAGAGCAGTGCCCCGCTTGCTATGCCGCTATTCCTGAGCAGCCGCGTGGTGTCACCGTCTATGCTTGCGAATTCTGTGGCGCCACGGTGCAGCCCGTTGCTGGTTAAGGTTTAGAACGGGTAAGGGCCAGCCAAGAAACTTCGAGAATAGCTTGCTTGGAGCATGGAGGGCACGGGTTAAGAAGGTGCTGTGCCTTTTCTCACGTTGACATTTTACTGGAACCAGGGCAAAATAGAACGCATGGTCTACTCTAGATAGGAGGAAAAATGTCTCGCCTGGCTTCCAGAACATCACGCTTACGTCGTATTGAGCAACTGCTGCTGCTTACCCCGGACGGTTTGCGAGCCATTGATCTTGCAGAAAAGCTAGAAGTTGACCGGCGCACCGTTTACCGGGACGTGGACTTTTTGTGCGAGCAGGGTCTGCCGATCTGGCAGAAAGACGGCCGTTTTGGCCTCAATCGCACCCGGTACCTCACCACCATTCACCTTTCTTTCCATGAAGCCATTGCCCTGACGCTGGCCGGGCTGCTATTGGCCCGCACCATCGACGAGCGCAATCCCCACGTCACCTCCGCCCTGCGCAAGCTGGCCATTACCTTGCCCAAAGCGATTTCTCCCCACCTAAAGCGCGCTGCCGACCGGGTGCAAACCCTGAATGATAGCCAACGGCAGGTAGCCATATTGGAGGCCCTGGCGGAAGGCTGGGGTACAGGGTACAAGGTGCGCATTGGCTACCGCTCCCCCCGCAGCGGCCAGCTGCGCGAACGCGTTATTGCCCCATATGCGCTAGAGCCAACTCCATCCGGCATTTATGTGATTGGGCACGATGATTGGTCGAATGACATTCGCACCTTTAAGCTCGATCGCCTGGAAAGCGCCACGCTGCTCAAGCGCAGTTTTACCGTGCCGGAAGCATTCGATTTAGAAAGCCACCTGGCGTCTGGCTGGCGCATTATGGCCGGCAGCGAAATTGCCGACGTGGTGCTGCGCTTCACCCCAGAAGTAACGCCACACATTTACGAGCGGCAGTGGCATCCCACCCAAACCCTGGAAAAAACGGAAGACGGTGGCTGTCTGCTGCGCGTGAGGGTGGCCCAACCGCAAGAAATGCAGCCGTTTATACGCAGTTGGGGCGCACAGGTTGAGGTGCTGGCGCCGAACTGGCTGCGGGCGCAAATTGGTTCAGAACTGCAGCGCGCTGCGGCCCAATATTCCGAACGGTCATTGTAAAGCTGCCGGTGTTTAGGGAAAAAGGTCCTTTGTTTTCTACTTTTGTTTTTTGGAGAAAACCCTTAAAATCCTTAGCATGATTGATTTGACTTTTGGTGAGATGGCACGACGGCCGTTCCCCGATCTTTCCAGCGCGGTTTTGCTTTTGGCAAAAGAAGTAGCCTATCCCCTGTTGAATGTAGAAAAATATTTGCGCCAGCTGGACGATATAGCAGATCGGGCCGCTATTCACGTTCGGCCAAAGGACAGTACGGCCGCTCGTGCCGAGCTGTTGGGTGATTTCTTGTTTAAACAAGAGAAGTTTCGGGGGAATTCGGCCGTGTACGATGACCCGCGCAACAGCTATTTTAATGAGGTGCTAGACCGTGGTCTGGGCCTGCCCATTACGCTTTCCATACTTTATCTGGTAATTGCCGAGCGGCTGCATCTGCCCGCTTTTGGCGTGGGCTTGCCGGGGCACTTCATTGTGGGCGTTCAGGCAAAGGAAGATATTCTGTATTTCGATCCCTTTCATGGCGGCGGGCGCGTGTCTGCCGCAGACTGCGCCCGGCTGGTAGAGCTAACGGTTGGCTACAAAGGGATGTTTCAATCGGAGTGGTTAGCGGCCGTTTCCACCCAGGAAATTCTTAAGCGCATGTTGAACAATTTGCGCATCACGTTCACGCAGCAAAAGCTGTGGCCTGAGGCCATCACCATTGTGGAGCGCATGAGGCAAATGGATCCGCGCAGCCCGCATCATTTGCGTGAATTAGGCATTATCTACTACCGGCAAGGCGATATGCGCAGGGCCGCGACTTTCTTAAATGCCTATTTAGAATTAGAACCAAACGCGTCTGATGCTTCAGCTATTCGTCGAGGTGTGGCGAAGGCGCTGGATGAGTGGGTGAGGCAGAATTAGGGCGGTGTGCAGTAATCAGTATCCGGTAAGCAGTAAGCAGTATTT
>JBHIWP010000101.1:0-15958 GCA_041987425.1 Promineifilaceae bacterium (SeqCode)
GATGACAGTCATTGGCAACTCCTGTTATTTTGAAATGGTCTACTTCTAATTTAACAGGTTTGCTGGCTGTCATCTCATCTTTTTATTTTGTGTCAGGTAGCTAGTTTACTTTTCACTAAACGGGCCAACTGATGAAAGTGACAAGCTTTAAGAATGCAACTGAATTCTTAGAAACCTCGTTGACTTATTTAGAGGAAAACGAGGCGTTGAATGGCCTGCTGCTGGGCATTGCCTTTCGCTTGAGCTGGGGCGCACCGCGGCGGCGGAATCGGCCGTTTTTGGCAGTGGTAGAGGACGACGGGGAATTGGTTGGCGCAGCCGTGATGACTCCGCCGCGTAAGCTGGTCTTATACAGCCATTTGTCGGACTGCCAGGCCGTGATAGAGGCGATTTGGGGCGCGGTGAACGGCAGCCGCTGGACAGTGCCTGGGGTGCTGGGTCCCGCCAATGTGGCCGATGTCTGGGCAGAGAGGTGGGCAGATGTGAACGGCCGTTCCCCCAAACCAGGCATGAGGCAGCGCGTCTTTGAACTGCGCCAGTTAGGGCCGCTTACTCTGCCTACCGGCAGGCTCCGTCCGGCCTCCGCTGATGATTTTGCTCGTGTGGTAGATTGGGTGCAGGCATTCCATGAAGATGCTAACATTCGAGATGATCTGGAATCGGCTGAACTGCTGGCCCGGAGCAAAATCCAAAATGGAGACCTGTTTTTGTGGGAAAATGAGGCAGGTGAACCGGTGTCGATGGCAGCGAAAGCCCGACCAACCCGGCACGGCATTACCGTTTCGCTGGTGTATACGCCTGCGGCGCGGCGCGGTCGTGGTTATGCCACTGCCTGCGTGGCTACGCTCAGCCAGCAGCTTTTGGACGAAGGCTACCACTTTTGCACGCTGTTTACCGATTTGAGCAATCCAGTGTCAAACCACGTTTATGAAAAGATTGGGTATACGGCCGTTGCCGATTTTCACGAATACTACTTTGATTGATTCTTATCAAATGCAATTGAAGGCTCTTAGATACGAAAAACTGAAGGCAGGTAACCAATGAGTAATTTCAACCTTAAAACGATGAATATCACCCGCCTGGTGGGCGTAGCCTTTTTGGCCTTAGCCTTCATTTTTGGCGTTTCTGGTTTTCTCAATCAGCATCCTGGCCGCATTACTTTTAGCGACGTAGTGGAGGATTTTTATGCCAATATCAGCTCTGAGCTATTTAGCATTGCCACCACCGTGCTGCTCATCGATTACCTGAACGAGCGCCGTGAGGATCAGCGGCGCAAGGAACTGCTGATTCGTGAGCTGAGCAGCACCAGCAACGCCATTGCCCTGCGAGCTGTTGCCGAACTGAAGGCCGATGGCTGGCTGGCCGATGGCGCGCTGCATGGCGCTAGCTTCGTAGAAGCCAATCTAAATAATGCCGTGCTGAAAGGCGCTTCTTTTGTGGGGGCAAACTTTGAACGAGCCCAACTTAATCGGGTCGATTTTACCCAGGCGGATTTAACGGGGGTGACCTTTGAAGGCGCTAAGATGGAAGAAGCCGATTTGCGTGGGGCCAAATTAGCCGAGGCCCAATTTGCCCGTGCCGACATGACGGGCGTTAAGCTTACGGGCCAGGATCTGCATAACGTCAATCTCTTTGGCGCAGAAATCAATAATGCCAATCTGGACGAAGTAAATCTGAATGACGCCAAAATCAACGGACTGGACTTGCGGGGCTCCAGTTTGCGCAAGGCTCAGCTGCGCAAGGCCAAGCTCCACTTTGTGAACCTGAAGGGCGGCACGCTGAGCGAGGCGAATTTAGAAAAGGCAAATTTAAATGGAGCCAATCTGTCTGGCGCTTACCTGAATTGGACCAATTTGCGCGAGGCCTATTTGTTCAATGCTGATCTAACGGGAGCAGACTTGAGCGGTGCGGATCTAACCGGGGCGCGGGTGACGCCGGAACAGTTGGCGAGCGTCAAGTCCTTGAAAAACGCGACGCTGCCAGATGGAACAAAGAAAGCAGGGGCATGACACCGTTTCGGGCTATTTGGGGGTGCCGCGTATGACCAGACCTGCAGTGCTGATTCGGACCAAGCTCTCGCCGCCGCGCTTGCCGCGCCATACGCTGCAGCGCGCGCGCGTGCTCGCCCAGCTGGCGGCCGCGCAGGAGTATCGCCTGACGGTGGTGCAGGCGGGTACGGGGTACGGCAAGAGCACGGCGCTTTCAGCCTTTGCGGCGCAGGTGGAGCGAGCCGCCTGGTATCATCTTCAAGTTGAGGATGCAGACCCCCACGTTTTTTTGCGCCATCTCACTTTTAGCTTGAAAACGGCCGTTCCCCACATTTCTGATCGCCCACTGGCGCTGCTAGAACAGTGGGAGCTGGGGCCGGGCGATGAGGTATGGACGGACGTCACCCAAACGCTGCTAAACGAAGTGTTGGCCCAGGCAGATGAGGACATTTTTCTGGTTTTAGACGACGTGCATGTTTTACAAGAAACGGCCGTTTCCCTGCGCATCCTCAATTATCTAATTAGCCACGCACCCAATAATTTGCACATTATTTTGGCTACCCGCTACCCGCTGTCGCTGCCAAATTTGCGTCGCTGGCGCGTGCGGGGCGATCTATATGCCATCAGCCAGGAAGATCTGGAATTCACCCCAGAAGAAACAGCCATCTTTTTTAAGAAACAGTACGGCATCACCCTTAGTCCGGCCCAGGTGAACCTGCTCACGGAACGGGTGGAGGGCTGGCCAATTGCCCTGCCCCTGGTTGGGCAGCGTTTGCAAAATGGCAGCAATTTGGAGGAGGCGCTGGGGCAGCTGTCTGGTTCTGCTGGAGATCTGTTTGTTTATCTGGCGCAGGAAGTGCTAGAGCAGCTGCCGCCGGACATTCAGCACTTTTTGGCGGAAACGGCCGTGCTGCGCCAAATGACCGCCTCGCTGTGCGATGAGCTGCGCCAGCAGAAAGACAGTGCGCTTATCCTCACTTATTTGCACGAAAACAGCCTCTTTATTGTCGATCTGGGCGATGGGCATGCCCGTTACCATCACCTGTTTCGAGAACTATTGTTGACCCAACAAGAAAAAAAGATAGTTTGCCAGTTACACCTGCGAGCTGCCCGCATTTTGCAGGCAGGCGGCGATCCAGAAAGCGCCATTTACCATTTTCTGGCGGCGGAAACGTATGCAGAAACGGCCGAATTACTTACCCAGATTGGTCGCCGCTTCATTCAAGGGGGCCAGCTAGATACGCTCTCTGCCTGGATTGGTCGCCTGCCGCCAGACGTTCTGGCAGAACACCCGCCTCTGCTGGCCTTCCTGGGCGATATTGCCCGATTGCGCAGCCGCTTTGATGAAGCGCTGGCCTGGTACCAGCAGGCAGAAGCCTACAGCCGTGCGCGCAACGACCTGCCTGCCATCGGTCAGGCGCTGCGCGGTCAGGCGCGTGTTTATCTGGACACCGTAGATTCAGTCCGGGCAGAGGGGGTGCTGCAAGAAGCGCTCCGCTTCTCTGATGGTCAGGATGACCGGGACAGCCGGGCGCGGCTGCTGGAGCTGCTGGCAGAAAACTTGCTTAACCAGGGCCGCCCCGACGAATCTGAGCGGTATCGGGCCCAGGCGCGTGAACTGCGCCAGGAAGGGCCAGGCAAAGCAGAACTGTCTATTCGAGTCATGCTGCGCACGGGGCGATTGGCCGAAGCGCGCCGCTTGCTGGAAGAAATGCTTTCAGCAGAACAGCAGGAACCGGTGCTTCGCCCCCGGGCTCATCGGGAAACGCTGCTGCTGCTTTCGCTGATTCTGGCTATGGAGGGGGAGCGCGAAAAATCGTTTCACTGTGCCATTGAAGGCACGGCGCGTGGTCAGGCATTGCGCTCGCCGTTTGTTACGGCCGTAGGCTACATGCGCCAGGGGCATGCCTGGCTGCTAAATAAAGACGCACCCGCAGCCAGCGAAGCCGCCCGCTGCTTTGAAGAAGCCATTCGTATCAGCAACACGCTGCAGGTCCCCCGCCTGAAAGTGGAAGCCTGTTGGGGATTAACACAGGCGTATGGCTTTCGCGGCGATCTGGAAAAGGCGCAGCAGATGGCCAGTGAAGGGCTGACAATTGCCCAGGGGGCGGGGGATGAGTGGGTATCTGCCTGCATTCACCTGACGTTGGGCGCTTCTTATGCCCTGACTGAGGATTGGAAGACGGCCGTTTCCTGGATTATGCAGGCCAGCAGTGCCTTTCGCGACTGTGGCGACACCTATGGTGAAACGGTTGCCTACCTCTGGCTCTGTTTCATCTGGCACGCCAGTGGCGATCTGCTCCGGCTGGAGCGTGATCTTGATGATTTTCTTCAGCTGGTTGAAGCGCACAGCTACGACTTCCTCTTTATCAACAAAACGCTCATGGGACCGCCAGACCCGCGCTCGCTAGTGCCCCTTTTGCTGTATGCACGAGAGCATTCGTCGCAAACGGCCGTGGCCCAGCGGCTGCTGGGGCAGCTTGGCCTGGCACAAATTGACTTCCATCCCGGCTACCGTTTGCGGGTCCAGCTGCTAGGGACATTTAATTTGTGGCGCGGCCCAGAAGCAGTTCCCGCTGGAGAATGGAAACGACAAAAAGCCCGGCAGCTATTCTTGTTTTTTCTAACCCACCGCCATTCATTGTGGGAAAAGGAACAAATTTCCGATCTGCTCTGGCCAGAGCTGGAGCCCGATGCCGCTGAGCGGGACTTCAAAATAGCCTACAGCGCCCTCACAAAGGTGCTGGAGCCGCACCGGGAGCGTCACGCACCTTCCGCCTTTATTTTTCGGGATGGATCCCGCTATGGCTTGCGCTCTGAGGCGGATAGCTGGATAGATGTTCAGGAGTTTGACAGCCAGATAGCACAAGGAGATGCGCTATTCTTGAAGGATGAAGCTCAAGCTATTGATCATTATCAGCGCGCCCTGGCTCTTTACGATGGGGAGTATTTACAGGAATATCCTTTTGAGGAGTGGACCAGCGCGGAGCGCGAGCGGCTGCTGACGCAATACCTGCGTACAGCAGAGCGCGTGGCTGCCAGCCTGCTCGCCCAGGGGAAGGCGGACGAAGCCCTGCAAATGGCTCAGGCAATCTTAAACCAGGACCCCTGTTGGGAGAATACCTATCGCATTCTAATGCAGGCCCATGTGCAAATGGGAAACCGCGCCCAGGCCATGCGCACCTACCAGCGCTGCGTTGAGACGCTGCAAAACGAATTAGGAGTCCCGCCTACGGAAAAAACCGTTCAACTGTGGCGTGAAATCAGCAGCTTGTAACTAACAATGTAACTTGTATGTAACTCCTTTTTGCTACGCTTATGAGCACAGTTTCTACACTGAGGAAGGAGAAGACATATGCCCACTGTTCCTACCCTTGACGGTATTGCGTCACAAATGGTGCAAACTGGCCGCATCAATACGCATGTTTTGTCGTGCGGCTCCCCGGAAAATCCCCCTATTGTTTTGATTCATGGTAACGCTTCGGCCGCCACTTTTTTTGAAGAGTTAATGCTGGCCTTGGGCGACAGCTACTACTGTATTGCGCCAGATTTGCGCGGCTATGGCGACACGGAAGATTTGCTGGTTGACGCCACGCGCGGCGCTCGAGACTGGTCTGACGATCTGGCGGCCCTATTTGACGCCCTAAATTTAAAGCAGGCCCATGTTTTGGGCTGGTCGCTCGGCGCGGGCGTGGTCATGCAGTTTGCGCTGGATTATCCAGAGCGCGTGCTCTCTTTGATCCTGGAAAGCCCGGTTAGCCCGTATGGGTTTGGCGGCACAAAAGATGAAACGGGTACGCCTTGCTATGCTGATTTTGCCGGGTCTGGTGGCGGGACGGTGAATCCGGATTTTGTGACTCGCTTGCGCGGCGGTGACCGAAGCACCGAAAACCCCAATTCGCCCCGAAACGTGATGAATGCATTTTATTACAAACCACCGTTCCAGGCGGAGCGCGAAGAAGCCTTTCTGTCGGCACTGCTGTTGGAGCGAGTGGGCGAGCAAAGTTACCCAGGCGACATGACGCTTTCGGATAACTGGCCGAATATTGCGCCGGGAAAGTGGGGACCGATTAACGCTCTGACGCCTGCCTTCTTTGACACCAGCGCGCTGGTAGAGCTAGCCAACAAGCCGCCCGTCCTCTGGATTCGCGGGGATTCAGACCAGATTGTGTCCGACACCTCATTTTTTGATTTGGGGACACTGGGCCAGATGGAATTTGTGCCGGGCTGGCCGGGCGCGGATCTGTTTCCGCCACAGCCCATGGTGGCCCAAACGCGGGCGGTGCTGGAGGAGTACCAGGCGAACAACGGCCGTTACCACGAAATTGTCTTTGAGGATTGCGGCCACAGCCCCCACATCGAAAAGCCAGCTGAGTTTGAAGCGGCGCTCCGCTCATTTTTGGGGGAGTAAGGTATCCACGTGGCTGATACGGCCGTTCACTCCTTTGTGATCCGCTTTGTGCAGGAAGATCCGACCTTGGCCGACTGGCGGGGCTTTATTCAGCATGTGCAGACCCACGAGGAGCTGCGCTTTACCCGCATGCAAGAAGCCATCCAGTTTATGAACCGCTTTGTAGCTGCCGGGCAAAATGACGCGCTCTGGCAATCTGACTAAATTCTATGAACGCAAAGCTTGTGCAAACCAACGGCATTTCTTTACACGCAGTCGACTATCCAGGCAATGGTCCAACTTTGCTGCTGCTGCCTGGCCTGACGGCCAACGCCCACAGCTTTAGCGGGTTGATTGCCGCCGGGTTGGCCCCTCGTTTTCACTGTGTGGCGCTGGATTTGCGCGGCCGCGGCCTGAGCGACAAGCCGGAATCAGGCTATACCATGGCCGACCATGCCGCTGACGTATTGGGTGTTCTGGATGAGTTGGGATTAGAAACGGCCGTTCTCGTGGGGCACTCTTTTGGCGGGCTGTTGGGCTACTATTTGGCGGCCAAACATCCGCACCGTGTCGAACGCCTCGTGGCTATTGATGCCGCCAAGGCAGCGACCAATCCGGCCGTGGCCGAGATGATCAAGCCATCGCTGGCGCGCCTGGGTCAGGTGCTGCCCTCTGTGGAGGCCTATCTGGCAGCGATGAAGCAAATGCCGTTCCTGGAAGGGAAGTGGGACGAACATATTGAAGCGTATTATCGCGCCGATATGCGCGTCAATGATGACGGAACGGCGCAGCCTCAATCTACCCCGGAGGCAATTGCCGCCGCTATTGACGGTGTTATCAGCGAAGATTGGGAATCCGTTTTTGCTGCCATTGAGCAGCCCACACTGCTGATTAACGCCACGGAGCCTTACGGTCCTGCTGGCCCGCTGGTAACGCGTGAACAGGCAGAGGGAACGGTGGAACTGCTGGCGAACGGCCGTTACGCTCACGTACCCGGTAACCATGTGACGATGGTCTTTGGCGACAACGCCGCAAAAACGGCACAGGCCATCACACAATTCGTTCTGGAAGATTAGCTATGAAAGATCAACCAATCTCTAATCTTCGGTTTCAAGCGCTATGACAACTGTAGGCATCGCCAGCATCGGCACATATTCACCACAAAGTTACCTGACCGCCGCTGACATCGCGGAAGCCAGCGGGCTGCCAGAATGGGTGGTGCGTGACAAGCTGGGCATCAGCAAAAAGTATGTGGCTGGGCCAGACGACCAGCCCAACGAAATGGGCATCAAAGCTGCTCTAGATTGCCTCAGCCAGACTGACATTGATCCCAAAGAAATCGATGTGGTGCTGTGCACTACGGAAGAGTGGCGCGAATACAATCTCTGGACATCGGGCATCCACCTGGCCTATGAAATTGGCGCGACCAAAGCCTGGGCCATGGACGTGCACAATCGCTGCGCTACCACCGTCGGCGCCATGAAGATGGCTAAAGATATGATGATTGCCGATCCGGAAATCAACACCGTCCTGATTGCTGGCGGTTACCGCGTTTCCGACTTCATCAACTTTAAGAATCGGCGCACCACCTTTATGTGGAACATTGGCAGCGGCGGCGGCGCCATGCTGCTGCGCAAGAACCATCCGCGCAACCAACTGTTGGGCACGCACCTCATCGCCGATGGCTATATGAGCAAACACGTTTTGGTTCCGGCCAGCGGCACGGCCCATTTTCCGACGCCGCAAGCCATGAGTCAGCCAGAGGCCGATGATGAGTTGTTTTACTTTGATTTGCTGGAACCGGAGGCAATGAAGGACCGCCTCAACGCCGTAAGCATGGACAACTGGATTTTGTGTGTAGATGAAGCCCTGCGCAAAAGCGGCCGTAAACCAGATGGCACACCTTACGGCCGTGCTGACCTCGATTTTCTCAATATGGTGCTAATCAAGCCTTCTGGTCACCAGGAAATGCTGGAGCGGCTGGGGCTGGCGGAAGAGCAGTCAGTCTACCTGGGTGAAATTGGGCATACCGGCGAGCAGGATGCCATGTTTGGCATTCGCGCAGGGCTGGCGCAGGGCCGCTTGCAGGATGGCGACCTGATGGCCATCGTGGCGGCGGGTATTGGGTACGTGTGGGCCGCGGGGATAGTGCAATGGGGCAGTTGAAACTGGATCGGCGAAGGGCCGCTTCACGTTGGGAGACCATTGATGCACGCCGCTGATCTCCTGCCGAGCCGGGCACGGCTGACGCCGCAGCGAGAAGCGCTGCTGGAATTAGAAACCGGCCGGCGGTTCACCTATGCGCAGCTGAATGAGCGGGCTAATCGCTGCGCCAACTGGCTGCGCACGCATGGCGTGGGCTTTGGCGACCGCGTTTGCATTCTGGCGCATAACAGCGTGGCATATCTCGACCTGTTCTTTGCCTGTGCCAGCCTGGGCGCCATTTTTACGCCGCTGAACTGGCGGCTGGCCGTACCGGAACTGGTATACATTGTAAACGACTGCTCCCCAAGACTGTTGCTGGTTGGGCCAAACTTTGAAGATATTGCCGGGCAGATGCGCTCTAATCTTCACATCGAACAGATTGTGCTGCTGGGGCAATACGAGGCGTCGGTAGCGCAACAGCCCTCTACCGCAGCGGAAGTATCGGCAGAGCTAAGCGCAGAGTCTACACACTGTATTCTTTACACATCTGGCACCACCGGGCGGCCCAAAGGGGCCATGATTCCTCACCGACAGGTATTGTGGAACTGCATCAACACGGCCGTTTCCTGGGGCCTTACTGAATGCGATGTTTCACCCGTCTTTACGCCCTTGTTTCACACTGGTGGCCTGTTCGCCTTCATGCTGCCGCTGTTCTATTTAGGTGGACGCATTATTTTGGCGAGAGAGTTTGACGCAGATGAGTCCCTGCGCGTAATTCTGCAAGAAAAATGCACCGTGATTTTGGGGGTTCCCACGCTGTTCCAGATGTGGCAGCAGTCGCCTTTGTTTGAAACGGCCGTTTTTGACCATGTTCGCTTTTTCATCAGCGGCGGCGCACCCTGCCCGCCCCAGCTCATTCGCGCCTGGCGGCAGGAAAAAGGCATCGTTTTCCGGCAAGGATACGGCCTTACCGAGGTTGGCCCCAACTGTTTTTCCATGACGGATGACGAGAGCGTGCCTAAAACCGGCTGTGTGGGCAAGCCCATTTTCCATAGCCAGATGAAGCTGCTAGACGAGCAAGGCAGAGAGATAGGCGCGGGCGAAACCGGTGAACTGTGCATCAAGGGGCCTCACGTTGTGACTGGCTACTGGAACAATGAGCCAGCGACTGAACAGGCCATTGTGGATGGCTGGTTCCATACGGGCGACATGGCTCGCCGCGATGAAGACGGATTTTTCACCATTGTCGGCCGCTTCAAGGACATGATCATTAGCGGCGGCGAAAACGTGTATGCGGCCGAGGTAGAGGCGGTTTTCCGCGAGCATGAAGCCGTAGTGGAAGCGGCGCTTATCGGTAAACCGGATGAGAAGTGGGGTGAAATTGGCCTGATGATTGTGCAGCTAAAGCCGGGGCAAACGGCCGTTGCCACCGACCTTCAAGCATTTAGCCGCCAGCGTCTGGCCAGCTACAAAATTCCCAGAGAAGTAATCTTTATCGACGAGATGCCATACTCGCCTTATGGCAAGGTAGAGAAAATCAAGCTGAAGGAACGGTTTTTGGAGAATAAAGATTAGCGCTGTACGAACCCTCCCGAACCGGTGAGATGTTGGAGGTGATTATGTGAGTAGAGCAATAGTACCCAACGATAAAAACAATAAAATTTTGGAGGAAAGAAAAATGAAAAAACGTCAGATTGTTTTATTAACCATTTTGTTGTCGCTGCTGCTGGCTCAGGTAGCCTGTGGCGGTGAGCCTGTTGAAGAGACTGCGCCGGAAGAAGCCGCACCTGCGGATCAAACGGCCGAAGAAGTAAGCGAAGAAGCCGACACCGAAGAAACGGCCGTTGAGCCAACCGAAGAGCCTGAAGAAGAAATAGTTGAAGAAGAAGAGGCCACCGAAGAACCTGAGGTAGAAGAGCCTGTCGAAGAGGAAGCCACCGAGGAGCCGGAAGAAGAAGCTGAAGAAATAACCGACGGAATGGCTGACTTCACTTGTGCTGAGCCCGTCAAGGTTGGTTTAATTACCGACGAAACCGGCGCATTGGCCATTTATGGTGCTCATGTCCTGCGTGCCTTCCCTCTGGGAATGGAGTATGCTACCGGAGCAGAGGGCATCGATAACGGCGACTACACCAGCTACACGCTGGCCAACTGCGAGATTCAGGTGTACGTGCGCGACGATCAGTCTAACCCGGAGAATACAGCCACCGTCGCGCGTGAGCTCATTGAAGAGGTTGGCGTAAACGTACTCGTCGGCACGGTTAGCTCCGGTGCCACGGCTACGCTCCAAGAATTGGCTCGTGAGAATCAGATTCCGCTCATCGTGGCCCCGGCCGCAGCCAACGACATTACCGGTGTCAATTTCAATGAATATACCTTCCGCACCAGCCGCAATAACTACCAGGATGCCGTCAATTTGTGCGAATATCTGGTAAATGATTACAGCACCTTTGTTCAAATTGCGCCGGACTATGCCTTTGGCTATGGGGGCGCAGCCGCCTTCCGCGACGCCTGTACAACCTTTGGCGGTGAGTTTGTCGGCGATGATATCTTTGCCCCGGCCGACACCACCGAATTTACGCCCTACATGGAAGAAATCCTGGATTCAGGTGCAGAGGCCTTCCTGGTAACCTGGGCTGGTGGCGGTTTTGTGCCCATGATGCAGGCCGCAACCGATCTGGGCGTTCTGGACGAAATGAGCATGGGTTCCAGCTTTGTCGATAACGTGGTGATGCCAGCCTTCTTCTCCAATGCTATCGGAAACACCAGCGGCATTCTGTACCACTACACTGCACCAGACAACATCATCAACGACTGGCTGGTAGAGCAAACAATGGCCCGCCACAGCGTGCCGCCCGATCTGTTTGATGCCGACGCTATGAACGCTGCGCTGCTGCTCACCGAGGCGCTCAGGGCTACTGAAGGTGATGCCAGCGCCGACGCCCTCATTGCCGCAATGGAAGGGATGGAGTTTGAAGGACCAAAGGGCACGATCTACATCCGCCCAGAGGACCACGTTGCCATTCAGGATATGTACATCGTTACCCTGACAAACCTGGATGATCCAGAGTTCAGATTCTTTGAGCTGGTGGAAACGAACCGTCCAGACGTGCCCTGCCTGCTGCCGGAAGAGCTGCAAGATCGCTGTGGTGACTTGCCGGTTGGCAGCCTCAGTGGTGAGTAATCAGTAAGCGGTAAGTGGTGTGCGGTGGTGGGCGTTATGGCTATCGCCGCACAATGTTTACCGCTATGAAAGTGGAGCGTCTCATGGCCGAAAATGTCATTCTGGAAACAAAAAACCTGCGCCGGGAGTTTGGTGCGCTGATTGCCGTAGCGGACGTCAGCGTGAAGGTGAGCGCCGGTTCGTTCCATTCCATCATTGGCCCTAATGGCGCTGGTAAGACTACGTTTTTTAATTTGCTTAGTGGCAATCTAAGGCCGACCAGTGGTCGGGTTTTTTTTAAGGGGCAAGACATTACAAGCTTGCCGCTGCATCGAACGGTGCACATGGGAATCGGCCGTTCCTTTCAGATTACCAACATTTTCCCCAACCTTACCGTCATGGAGAACATACGCCTGGCGGTGCAGGCGCTGGGGGACGACAACTTTAAGTTTTTTCGTTCCGCCAGAGCGTTTCGCCAATATGCAGCGCGTGCCGAAGCCGTGCTAGAGCAGGTGGGTCTAACGGCGCGTGCCTATACCCCGGCTAATACGCTGCCCCACGGTGACCAGCGCAAGCTGGAACTTGGCATGATTTTAGCCCCTGATCCGGAGGTGCTGCTGCTGGACGAACCTACGGCCGGAATGGCGTCTGAACAGGTGCCAGAGCTAATGGCGTTGATTCGGGACGTGCAGGCAGCCGGAAACAAAACGATTATGCTGGTGGAACACAACATGAACGTAGTCATGAATGTGTCCGACAAGATTACGGTGATGCATTATGGCGCCGTGCTAGCAGAGGGCTCGCCAGCAGAAATTTCGGCCAACGAAACAGTGCAGCAAGCATATCTGGGCACGCTGTACGAAAATTAGCAACTGACCATGACAGATTTACTTCGCGTGCAAAATATTCATACCTTTATTGGGCAGTTCCACATTTTGGAAGGGGTCTCCGTGACCGTACCCCAGAACAGTATCACGGTGCTGCTGGGCCGAAATGGTGCTGGCAAAACGACGACGTTAAAGTCGATCATTGGCTTAACGCCGCCCAGCAAGGGAGAGATAGTCTTTGCTGGGCAGGAAGTTCAGGGATACCCCAGTTACGACATTGCCACAATGGGCATTGGCTTTGTGCCTGAGCATCGTGCCATATTTCGGGATTTAAGCGTGGCGGAGAACTTAAAGCTGGCCGAACGGAAGAAGGGCGATCTGGCACGCAAAGAAGAGATGATTTTTACGCTCTTTCCTGACCTGAAGCGGCTGATTAAGCTGCCCGGCACGAACCTGTCTGGCGGCCAGCAGCAGATGTTGGCAGTGGCCCGGGCGCTGGTGCCGGATAACAGGCTGCTCTTGATTGATGAACCCAGCGAAGGGTTGGCGCCCGTCATTATTGAGCAAATGATCGAGGCCATTCAAAGGTTGGCCGCAGAGGCAACGGTTCTGTTGGTCGAACAAAATTTTGTGGTGGCCAGCAGACTGGCCGAGCGGTACGTGATTATTGAAGAAGGGCGTTCGGTAAAGCAAGGGCTAATGGCCGATCTGATAGAAGACGAAGAGACGATCCATCGTTATCTGGGCGCGGCCTAAGTAAACCACCAAAAGTAATTTGCGAACCGAAAAGCAATGGTGGTTTACTTTAAGGAGAACAAAAGCATCTTTGGACCGAATCTATTTCTAAAACTTTCTGTTCTCCACATAAACCTATAGGTAAGAGAGAAGATGATAGAAACTTTACGCAAGAATCGAATGCGACTTATGGTGCTGGCCATCATGCTTCTGCTATTTTTGTCGGCGTCTTTAAGCATGAGCGCGGAGGATTGGGTCATCACGGTGCTGCGCGGTCTATCGGTGGGGGCGATTGTATTTTTGGTGGCGGCCGGTTTTTCGCTCATTTTAGGCTTGATGGATGTGCTGAACCTGGCGCATGGCGAGCTATTTATGATTGGGGCGTATGTGGGCTGGACCGTGTACGTACGCCCAGACACATTTGTTGATGGCATTACGCCAATGGCGCTACTTGCGGCAGGCTTGGTGCTGATGCCGCTGCTTGGCGTGCTGGTGGGGCGATGGCGTGGTGGGGGAACGGCCGTAACCATCCTTCCCTGGCTCTTACTGGTACTTGCCCTGGTCGTTTTATTCTTCTCCTTTACACAATGGCCCATTGCCCGATGGAACCCCGAGCTGTTTCAGGAAAGCCCTTCCACGTACGCGTTGGCATTAAGCCAGGGCACGCTGCAAATGCCAGCCCCTGCCGCGGCGGAGGGGTTACCGCCTGCGTTGTTAATGGTGGGAATGCTTTTGGGCGGCGTATTGCTGGCGCTGGCGGTGGTTGGCTTAAGGCTGCGGGGGCAAACGGCCGTTATCCCCAGCCGTTTCAACAAAAGCCCGGTTATTTTGTCGGTTAGCCTCATTGTGCTGGGGCTCGCAGCGTTTTTTGCTAATGATGCTCTGAGCGCCTGGCTGTTTGGGCTTAGCACAAGCGCGCTCTTTGTTGTGGCCATTGTCGTTGCCACGCTGGCTGGGGGCCTCATTGGCGGCCTGGTCGAATCGACGCTCATTCGCCCTCTGTACGACCGGCCGATATACCAGATCATGCTCACGCTGGGGGTAAGCTTCATTGGCATCGAGATGGTGCGCGCCGTGTGGGGGCGGCCGGAGTTCACCATGCCCAAGCCAGCCCTGTTTAACGGCACGGGTGATGGCTGTCCGGCAACAACCTTCGGCGATTGGCTGGCAAACCAGTGCTCAACTTTCTTTCTGTTTGATGCGCGCGTGCGCACCTACAACGAAATTTTCATCATTCTGGTTGGCCTCGTGGTTTTGATTGGCGTCTGGCTGGTGCTGCAGCGAACCCGCCTGGGCATGATTATCCGTGCGGGTGTGCAGGATAGCGAGATGGTGGAAGCCATGGGCATTAACGTGCGCCGGGTATTTACTCTGGTGTTTGCCCTGGGCGTGGCGCTGGCGGCGTTGGGCGGCGTGCTGGCAGCCCCTTCCATTGGGCTGTCTAATGCTATGGGAACGCGCTTTTTGCTGCTGGCGCTCATTGCGCTGGCCATTGGCGGCCTCACTAGCTACCCAGGTGCGGCGGCCGGTTCCGTGCTGGTCGGCTTGCTACAGCAGTTCATCATCAAGTATGGACAAATCGGTATTAATCTACCGTTTTTGGCCGAGCCATTTAAGCCCTCGCCGCCGCTGGTACCCGCTTCAACCGTTTTGCTGATGGTGATTATCCTGCTCGTTTTGCCACACGGGTTGTTTGGCCGGGAAGAGTAAGCATGAATACGACCGTGACACAGAAACCTTCAGGACCACTTCACTGGCTCAAAAACAATCAAGGCGTGATCGCAGTTGTGATACTCCTGGTTCTCTTTCCCTTTCTTGTGGCCCTGGCAAATGGCCAAACGCCAGCGTCTGTGTTGGCCAATGAAACCGGCAGCGCTCGTTTCATGCAGGGATTAATGATCGAGATCTTCATTCTGGCGATCTATGCTATTAGCTACGACCTGGTGCTGGGAATAACGGGCCTGCTCTCTTTCGGCCACGCCATGTTTTTTGCCGCTGGTGCTTATATGACCGGGATTGCTCTGAAGAATTTCGGTTGGAATCTTGGATTGACGGCGCTGGCGGTAATCGTCGCGGGAATTTTCAATGCATTTTTATTTGCTCTGGTGCTGCCGAGGGTAAAAGGGATTACCTTTGCCCTGGTGACGTTGGGGCTGGCGGCCGTGTTTGAAATTGTCGTTAAATCGAATGAGCTGGTGGCCTATACGGGCGCAGACGTAGGTTTGCAGGGGATTGTGGTGCCGGACTGGATCAACACGTCCAGCGAACGATTCCGCTTCTACCTCATCACGCTGTTTTTTACGCTGCTGGTCTATCTGCTATACCGTCGCTTCGTAGATTCGCCGACTGGGCGAGTATGCATTGCCATTCGTGAAAACGAAGACCGGGCACTGATGCTGGGGTACAACACGTTTTACTTCAAGCTTATCGCTCTGGTAGTGGCGTCGGTAACGGCCGCTTTTGCCGGATTTTTTCACGCGTTGCACCAGCCTATTGTTAGCCCGGCGGTGGCGGGCCTGGGCTGGACTGTGGCCGCGCTGCTGATCATTTTGATGGGCGGCATTGGCACGTTGAGCGGAGCGTTTGTGGGTGCGGCCGTCTTTCGGCTGCTGGAATTTTATTTAGACAAATGGTTTGGGGAGAATGCCAGCTTTTTGCTGGGCGTGGTTTATATTCTGCTGGTGCTGTTTATTCCGTTTGGAATTTTATT
>JBHIWP010000102.1:0-15925 GCA_041987425.1 Promineifilaceae bacterium (SeqCode)
CGTGGGCCATGAAACCGACGTGTCGATCAGCGACTTCGTAGCCGACGTGCGTGCCCCTACCCCGTCTGCTGCGGCCGAGCTGCTTGCCCCCGACAGCAGCGGGTTGCAGCATCGCCTGGACGGCCTGCAACGGCGCCTGACCCTGCGCATGCAGAACCGGTTGGTGCATGATCGCCTGCGCCTGGAGTCGCTGATTCGCCGCTTGCGCCATCCGGGCGAACGCCTGCGTCAGCAGGCTCAGCGCCTTGATGACCTGGACATGCGCCTGCGCCGTGCCTTCCTGCACAACCTCAATCAGCGCCGCGAGCGCTTGGTGCGCCTGGAGACGCGCCTGGCTGCGCAACATCCCGGGCGCACCCTGGCCCTGCTGGGCCAGCGCCTGGACAGCCTGGCCGAGCGACTGCCACGGGCCATGCGCGACGTGCTCAAGGACCGGCGCCAGCGCTTCCAGGCCCAGCTACAGACCCTGCAGATCGTCAGCCCGTTGGCGACGCTGGCGCGCGGCTACAGCGTGACGCAAACCCCGCGCGGCGAATTGCTGAAAACCACCAAACAGGCGCAGGTCGGCGAACTGCTGAAAACCCGCCTGCAGGATGGCTGGGTGGAAAGCGAAGTGAAAACCATCACTGTGGCCAAGAAGCCGCGCAAAAAGCGCGCGGCTGACGCGGCCGAATAGCTATTCACGTTACTTCAGCGTAAAACTCTCGCCCGGCTCACCGTTGATCCACAATTCCCGCGTTTCTCCGGCAGGCAGGCTGACCGTCAGCGTCCGCCATGCCGGTTTGAACTGCCCCTCGGTGGTAACGTTCAGCATGACGCGCCGATTATCGCTGTGCATCTCCCAGCGCAGCCACAGCGCGTTGCCCTGCTGCCAGCCAATTTCCAAAAAAATAGCGCCGTTGGGGCGGAGCCGGGCAGTGGCCTGTTGTAACAGCAGTCGGATTAAATCTAAACCGTCCTCGCCCCCGTCTAGAGCCAGCGCTGGCTCGTGCAATTTTACCCCATCAGCCAGCGCCTGCCACTCGCCGCTGGTAACGTAGGGCAAATTAGCCACAATAAGGTCAACAAGGTTGTCGAGAGGCTGTAATAAGTCACCTTGTAAAAAGTGAATACGGTCTGGAGCCAGCCGTGCGGCATTTTGTTGGGCAATGGCCAGGGCTTTGGATGAGACATCTACGGCCGTTATCGTCAGCTCCGGTAAAAAGCGTGCTAGGGCGATGGCGATGCAGCCGCTGCCGGTGCCTACATCGACGGCCTTCAGGCCTTTGGCTGAGGCACGGGTCTTCACCCAGCTTACCGCCAGTTCCACTAGCTGTTCTGTTTCTGGGCGGGGAATGAGCACGTCTGGCGTTACGTGCAGGTCGAAGTCAAAGAAGGCAGCCTGGCCAATGATGTAAGGGATGGGTTCCTGCTGTTGGGCGCGGCTGATAAGCTGGCGGTAGCTATTTTCCTGCGCAGACGTGAGCAGCCGGTCTTTATGAACAATGAGGTAACTGTGAGGCACGTCCAGTAAATGCTCCAGCAGCAGACGAGCATCCAGTTCAGGCGTGGGGGAATGGGTGAGTTGGGAACGGCCGTACGCCAGCGCGGTTTGAATATCCATAGCCGGGAAGCATAAGGGCTGTCTGGAAAATAGGCAAAAAAAGAGATTGAAGGTTAGAGATTAGAGATTATTAATCTCCAGTCTCCGATCTCCAATCTCAAAATTTCTTGTTACTGAGTCGAACGTTTTAGGCCGGTTCAGCTACCGGAATCAGGCTTCGTTTTTCCAGCTCGCCGATAATGTAGGCGGCGCTTTCAGCCACCGTTTGCTTGTCGGTACGCACGTGGATGTCCGGGTTGGCTGGTGCTTCGAAGGGATCGGAAATGCCAGTAAAGTTCTTGATTTCACCAGCCAGGGCTTTCTTGTACATTCCCTTGACGTCGCGTTCAATGACTACATCCAGCGGTGCATCTATAAATACTTCAAGGAAGTTTGTGGTACTGGCCCGCACATCATCGCGAATGGACTGATAGGGGGAGATGAAGGAGCAAATGCAGCCGACGCCATTGCGTGAAAGCAGTTTGGCGACAAAGGTGATGCGCTCAATGTTCTTTTCACGGTCTTCTTTAGAAAAGCCGAGGTCGCGGGTCAGGCTTTCGCGCACTACATCGCCGTCCAGGCGCTCTAGGCGCAGATTGCGGTCGGCCAATTGTTCCAGCAGTTCCAAAGCTATGGTGGTTTTGCCCGCGCCAGAAAGGCCGGTCATCCACAGTACAAATCCTTGTTGTTCAGTCATGTTGAATCCTCATTTAGGTTAATTTTTGGTAGTAATTGAGTAATTTGGCAATTGGGTAATTAAGTACTTAATTACCCAATTGCTCAGTTATCCCATAGGGATTTTAGTGGTGGGGGCGGATGAATCCTTTGTCCAACAGGAAGGCCACAATTTGGTGTGCATTTTCTTCGGCCGTACTATTAACCGTGTCTATGCGGATTTCTGGGTGGCGAGGCGCTTCATACGGGTCGTCGACACCGGTGAAGCCCTTGATTTTGCCGCTGCGCGCTTGGGCATACATGCCTTTGGTGTCGCGACTTTCACAGACTTCCAGCGGGGTATCGACAAAGACTTCAATGTAATGGTCATTTTCCATCATGCCGCGCACGTCGTTGCGGGTGGCGCGGTAAGGGCTAACGGCCGCACAGACCGTTAAACCGCCATGGCGCACAATTTCAGCAGCCACAAAGCCAATACGGCGCACGTGGTCATCTCGGTCTTCTTTACTGTAGCCTAAGCCTTCAGAAAAGTGTGTACGGACGACATCACCATCGAGCAGCGTAACGTTACGGCCGTATTCTTGTAGCAGCGTTGTCAGCACGTTAGCCGTGGTCGATTTCCCGGCATTATGTAAACCAGTTAGCCAAACGCACACACCCTGACGGTGGCGCGGCGGATACGTTTCCGACAAAATTTCGGCTACGGGTGGGCGGGTAAACCATTGGGGCAGCAGCTGACCTTTGTGCAAATACTCTTCGCGCACCTGCGTACCAGAAATGTTGGCAGTTTTCACGCCGTCTGTCACTCTGGTAATTTCTTCATAGCGGGCTTCTTCTGGCAGATAGACCAGCATGCGGAAGGGCACAACCGTTACGCCAATCTCGTCACTGAAGCTTTCTACCAGGTCTTGAGCGTCGTAAGGGCCATAGAACGGATTGCCTTGGGAATCTTTGCCTGGTCCGGCATGATCGCGCCCCACGATGAGGTGGTTGGCCCCATAGTTGCGGCGAATGATGGCGTGCCACAGCGCCTCGCGCGGGCCACCCATGCGCATGGCCAGGGGCAGCAAGGAGAGCAAAATGCGGTCTGGCTCATAATAATTTTTGGCCAGCGCTTTGTACGTGCGTACGCGGGTGAAGTAATCGACATCACCGGGTTTGGTCATGCCGACCACCGGGTGCAGCAGCAAGACGCCATCTTTTTCCTCAATGGCGCGCTTGGTTAATTCTTCATGAACGCGGTGCATAGGGTTGCGCGTTTGGAAGGCAACGACGTTTTGGTGACCGAAAGTTTCCAGTCGCGCGCGTGTTTCAGCCGGGGTAAGGCGGATATCTTTGAAATCGTAATGAGTTGGGAGACTGAGCACCTGCATAGGGCCGGAGATGTTGCGCTTACCCCAGCGGTGCATTTCCGCCACGATGGGATGCCGCAAATCTGTGCTGCCGAACGCTTTTACGGCCGTTTCCTCCAAGTCCCATTCATACACTTCTTCCACGCTCATAATAGCCAGCAGCTCATTTTGCGGATCGCGCAAAGCAACCTCTTGACCAGCTGTGACTTCAACATCATCATCAATTGGCAAGGGAATGGGCATGGGGAAGACGTAGCCATTGGCCAGACGCATATTGTCTAGCACGCTCTGGTAATCTGCCTGGCCCATAAATCTATCTAGCGGTGAAAAGGCGCCTACGGCCAGCAGTTCAAAGTCACAAACAGAGCGGTCCGAAAGGCGAATAGAGGGAAGCTGACTGGCGTAAGTTATGCGCTCTTCCAGAAGTTCTGCCGGAACGAGCAAATCGACGAGTTTGCCACCATACGGTGGAATCAGTGAAGTTTTTTCTTTAGTTGCTAACAATGGTAATGCCCCTTTCAATAAAAATGGAAGCAACACTCATAAAAAAAGCGGCCCCGAACAATTCACCTACAATAGGGATTCGTTCTGGGCTGCTTTCTGAATTTTGAAGGTTACTTCTATGCTTGTAAAACTTGAGTGCTTCGCAAACAATTGTAGCAGAATGTTAAAAAGAGTGAATGCGAACTCCGACCTAGTTTAGAAATTATACCTTACGTTCTGCGTTAAGAGGTTTAATTATGAAAATACGGTATAAACCATAACACTAGCCACAAACAAACTAATATATCTCAAATCTAACACAAGTTTCAAGCTGGTAACATGGTGATATATCACTATAATGCTTACAATGTAATCAATAGATCAACTTGAGATAAGATCCAATGAAAAAAGATACAAATAGAGAAAACAAATTTCCATTAGTTTTTGTAGTAGTATTGAACTGGAATGGGTTTGACGACACTAACGAATGCCTACTTTCTTTAAAGGAAGTTAACTACCCTAATTTTCAAATTGTTGTTGTTGATAATGGTTCCAATGATGATAGCCCTAAACGAATTGGGGTAAACCATCCAGATGTGGCGATGGTTAAGTGTGAGAGTAACAAGGGAATTGCTGCTGGTTATAATCGTGGCATTCAGTTTGCACTACAGGCTGGAGCAGATCACGTTGTTGTAATGAATAATGATCTAATTTTCGACTCTGAATTTTTGACGGCTATGGTTACAACAGCAAGAAAATGGCCCCAGGGTGGCATTATTATGCCTAAAATCTACTATTATGATGCTCGTGATGTAGTATGGTCAACTGGCGGCCGTACGCGCTGGATACCTTCTAACATATTGCTACGTGATCGGCAAAAAAGAGATAATCTAGCTCTTCAAACAGAGGAGATAATAGAGTTTGCTCCTAGCTGTTGCTTGTTGCTAACACGGGATGTTTGTCAAGAAGTTTTATTTGATGAAAGCTACTTTTTTTACTACGATGACTGGGATTTTTGCCTAGAAGCTAGAAAAAAAGGTTGGCAAATCGTGTTTTCCCCTTCATCTCACATATGGCATAAAGTGTCTCGTAGCACGCAAAATAGTCCTAGATCCTTACGATGGTGGAAGATTTTAGGGCAGAGTTGCGTTCGTTATCATCGCAAGCATCATTCAAATTGGTTACTAATAACTTATGTTATTTGGGTGTTAGCCCGTGAGACAGCAAAAGGCAACCTTAAAAGCTTGCCAACTTTCTTGCGTGGTGTTTGGCAAGGATTACAGGCAGGTACAGTGGAAGATATGCAGCCAGGCTGGAGCGTGTAATCCTTGGCAAGACTTGAGAGTAGACATTTGTATGAAGGATTTGAAGAGAGTCATTGTGAGATTTGTAGACAATCTTCAAGAGTTTTAGTGGCTGAAAGAACCGACTTGCTTCTCGGTGGACAGGAAAAATACCAAATCTATGAATGCAGTAATTGCGGAAGTATTTATCTAAGTCCAAGGCCAAAGCCAACAAAAATGGCTGATTTTTACCCCCAAGATTATCAGCCTTATACTATGGGTATCCATGCTGAAAATATCCTAAATCGATTTGTCCGTAGATATGGTCTTCGCAAACGATACAAAATCATTGAAAAATATGTCAGGAATGGGAAGCTCCTAGATGTGGGTTGTGCTACAGGTGATTTTTTGGCCGAGGTTGCTTTACGGAAAGGCTGGCATGTTACTGGAATAGAAACTAGTATTACCGCTGCAAAGTATGCAAAGGAGCAGATAGGTCTAGATGTACTGATAAGCACATTAAATGAGGCCTCTTTTCCAGATGAGTCATTTGATGTATTGACAATGTGGGATGTTTTAGAACATGTATATGATCCCTGTACTGTGCTTGATGAAGTAGCTCGATTGCTGCGACCAGGGGGGATCTTTGTGGTTAATCATCCTAATCTAGATAGTTTGGATCGGCGTTTATTCGGCCGTTTTTGGGCCGGGTTTGAATTGCCACGCCATTTATACTTGTTCCCAACGAATCTTCTTAAAGATTTAATGAATCAGCGTAGTTTTCAGCAAATAGAGCGACTGTGTCTATATGGAAGTCATGCGGGAACGAGCACGAGCCTAAAATTCCTAATTCAGCATGTTGTTGGCTCTAGGTATTTTAGTGAGGTGTTTACGCGTATAGCTTTAAGTAAAGGGGCAAGGATTTTGTTGGTTCCCTACTTTAAGATAATTGATGCTCTGAAGCTTGGATCGAATGTAACGGCAGTATTTATCAAACACGATACGAAGTAATCAAGCATAATTTTCAAAAGTAATTTACTCTGACCTTATTTCTGCGAAGGCGAGAATACTAGGTGAAGAAATCTTTTGTAACAAATTAGTGAGAAAGTCTACAGTATTTCGTAATTGCTCTCACAGGTTATATGTGTGATAGGTTGTATATATGATTAATCGTATAGGCATTCTTCCTGCTGCTGGTCGTGGCTCCCGTCTTGGTCCAATTCCATGCAGCAAAGAAATTATGCCCTTGGGATTTCAATCCCCTAATTCTAAAGAGTCTAATTGGTATCCTGTTACTACAATTGAAAGGCATTTGCACGCCTTTGCTCTTGCTAATGTAGCACGAGTCGGTATTATCATTGGCAAAACCAAATGGGACATTGTTCGTTATTTGGGTAATGGTGAACGAATCGGCATTCCTCTCGGGTATTTCTTTCAAGAGAAGCTGAATGGTATGCCATTTGCTCTAGACTTAATGAATTCTTGGGTTAAAGATGCAACTATCCTTTTTTCAATGCCTGACACACTAATAACTCCCCTTAACACAATGGCTAGATTAGTAGAATATCATGAAGCAAAAAGGGCAGATATAACCCTTGGTCTTTTTCAGACAAATACCCCTCAAAAGTTTGGTATGGTAGAGCTTGATGACGCTGGTACAATCGTTGGTTTTATCGACAAGCCGACTCAAACAAAGTTGAGGTTAATGTGGGGATGTGCAACCTGGTCACCAAAATTCACTCAGTTTATACATGACTATTTGGAAGTAATTTCTATTACCCATACTCACAAAGAAATAGTCTTGAGCGATTTGTTTTCGGCCGCCTTAGAGGCAGGATATCATTTTGAACCTTTCCAGATAACTGATGGTCATTATCATGATATTGGGACGCCAGAGAGCTTTCAATCAGCAGTTTATGATTTGGCGCGCCAACAAGTTTCAGATAGTTATGATTAACCCGAGCCAAGTATTTTGCTTTTAATAGATTAGCATCAATTGGTTGGTGATTTTGGTCCAAATCGGTGAACCTAAACAAAAACACTTCGAAAAATGAAAAATAACCCATAAGGATTATCCTTTTTCATAGCTTTCATTGTTAAATAGACCAATAGGTTATTGACTCAATTTAGTTAATAATTAGAATGAGAAATGAAATAGCATAAGCTAACAATTTTTACTTATTCTTTAGGAGATAGTACATATGAGTAAATTCCGCAGAACAATTATCTTTAGTGCATTTTTTGTAATGGCGCTTGTTTTCTCGGTATTTTCTTCCCATCCAGTGGCTGCTCAAACAAATGCGCCTGGTGTGTGGAGTAGTGCCATTAATCTACAAAATGTCTCAGCCTCAACCGCTACAGTTGTAGTTACTTTTTATGACGCTAGTGGTAATGTGGTTACCACTTATTCACCGGACCCCCTGGCAGGTGGCGAAGCGGTTTCCATCTTTGTGCCAGCGCTGTCAACTTCGCCGTCATTGCCCTCTGGACAATATTCGGTTGTAGTAAGCAGTGATGTGCAGATTCTAGCTTCCGTAAATACCGCGTCTACTAGCAGTACGTCCGCACCTTGGACAGCATTTGCTTATGATGGGTTTGATTCTTCTCAGGCTGGGTCTAGCCTCTATTTCCCTGGCAATTACAATAACTATTTTAACTTCTTTTCTGAACTTGTTATTCAGAATACCGATCCTTCTACAACAGCCAATTTGCGGGCTACCTTCCGTAATCAAAGCGGTGGGGTAATTGCCTCTAATGTTTCGTTAGGTACAGTGGCTCCTAATGCATCACGAACAATCGCTATGTCGTCTATTGCAGGCTTACCATCCGGTAGTAGCGGAATTTTTGGTGCCGTCGTGACGTCGGTAGAAAATGTTGACCTTGTTGGTGTAGCTAATATTTGGCGGACAACGCCTGTAGCCGGTACCGCAAGTTACTCAGGCTTTACAAGTGGTAGTACCCAGTTGTTTGCCCCAAGTTTATTGAAGAACTATTTTGGTTTCAATTCCGCTATTACTATTCAAAATGTTCATGCTTCACAAAACGCAGTAGGAACACTCACTTACTCTAATGGAACGGTTGAAAATTTCAACCTTGTTCCGGGTGCCGCAAAGGATTATTTTCAGCCTAACAATCCTAACTTGCCGTCAGGAAATTCGGCTGGGTTGTTTGCGGCAAAGGTGGTAGTGACAAGCGGTTCAGTTGTAGGCCTGGTAAGCCAAAGTGTTCCGTCTGGTACAGGCTCTTTTGCAAGTTATAATGTTCCTGCTGATGCTGCTTCTACGGTAAATATACCTAGTGTACTGAGTGACTTCTACGGTTATTTTTCCGCTGTTTCAGTCCAAAATACAGGTACTACGTCAACAAACATAACCATAAATTACTCAACTGGTCAGTCTCGTACTATTAACAATGTGGCTGCGGGTGCAACTGCTAACTTCATACACCTTGATGGCGCAGGTGATGTGTTACCTTTCCGCACTGCAACTTCAGCTACAGTATCCTCCTCAAATGGGAACTCATTGGTTGCTGTTATACAGCACAACACGTCACCAAATGTTGCAGGCTACAATTCGGCAAAGGTACCAAGTGATTATCTGTTGGCCGTTACGGGTGTTTCTGACTAGAGTTACAGATTTAACGTCGGTAAATTATCTCTGTTGAAGAGGTAAATGCTGAGAATAATATGTTGATTGCAGGATTATCTATTATGATAGTCCTGCAATTTTTTTGTTAAAAATAGGAAGATAAACAAGGTTAAGTAAAAATGCAACAGAAAATAATAAGAAAAGAGGCGATTTTTGGGTTCTTACTGCTAATGGTATTGTTATTGGTAGCGTGCGGCGCTGCTCCCGAGACGCCAGATTTAGAGTTTTCGACAACACCAGAAGAAGGAGGGGGGCCTCAGTTCTTAGAAACGCCTGAAGGATATCCAGTTTCTGTTCAGGAAGAACCGGCGCTTGAAGGCTATCCTGGCCCTGCTGGAACGGTGATTGGGCAATCAGTAGATGGCCGTGGCCAAACAGCTCTTGCTGCCTATGAATTAGCGCAGCAGGTGGCAATAGATGAATTCAGTCCAGAAGCCTATCTGCATACTATTGCCCCATCACATATTATGCTGTCGAATTTAGGCAATCCTCCTGTTTTGCCCGGCTGGTTTTTTATCTTTAAGCGTCCTGAATCACGGCGAGAATTAATAGTTCAGGTGGTGGACAATTTAGTCACTGGCACAACCATGACTGAATCTGTGAGCGATATTCAGCCTACGCCATTGCCTATAGATATCAATCAAGTTGTGCTGGACAGTAATGATGTTTTTGAATTATTTAACGAGATAGGAGCTAGTCGAGGTTTGCTGCAGGAGGGAGTACCCTATGATCTCGAACTTATTTACCTGACCGGCAGTGGTGCACCAGTTTGGAGCGTTGTTGATCCATTTACTCAAGTTTGGCTCATTTCGTTTGATGCAGTGACCGGAGAGGAGGTGCCAAATCCGTATGGGGAATGAGTTTTAAGTAAAATCGCTGTCAGTGTTGTCTATTCCTCTCCACAGAAGAAATGATGTGGTTAACAAAAGAATCATGTCGCTAGTAATATAGACTAAGCAAACCCCTACTAGCCCAAGCGGAAAAATAACTGCTAGATTAGCAGTGATGTTAAAGATAGCGACTATTATTTGAACTTGTGTGTTTAGTTTTTGGCGATTGCTAGCTGCTAATACAGTTCCTATACCAAAGTTTAGTGCTCGCAAAAAGGGTATAGGGCTTAACAATCGTAAATACTGTGCTGAGCCAAGATAGGCTTCCTTAAAAATAAAAGCCAGTAGATTCTCGGCAAAGATGAATAATGCAACTGAGATGGTAGCTCCTACAGCAGCGTGGATACCGATCTGTAAGGTGCTATAGCGCTTAAATTTTGCTAAGTCTTGATGAAATGCTTTGGATAGCAGGGGTAGAATAAGCAGAAATAAGGCTCGGGGTGCTAAAAAAGACGCTTGTAGTAAATTAATAGCGGGTCCGTAAAGTGCAGTAGCTGTGTTACTTAGAATAAGAGAAACAATGGAGACATCAGCACGAACATAGACAGCGCTTGCCAATTCAGCTAGCATAAAAGGTCGGCCTTCACGCAGTATCCCGTGGTTTGAATACTCGAGGGTACCTTGAATCTGATTGTACGATTGTCGTTGATAGGCAAACATACAGAGGCCCAAAAGGGCAGATAAAATCATTCGGCTATTGGCAAAGGCCACTAAATAGCTCTCAGAGTACGGTAGCCAGAGTGCTGCGCCAAACAGCGCAACCGCAAAAACTGCCTGCCAGATAGTTACAAACTTGTGCTGATTTTGGATACGTAGGGCAGAAAAAGAGAGAAGTGAAAAGCTGTCGAATGCTACACTAACGGCCGTTGGCAACCAGATTCGCCAGGGATATGTATCCTGTGGCAGAATAATCCCCAAGAAGCCCATAAGCACCAACCAAATGAGCAACGCCAGCCCTCGCAGCTTTAACGAGCTACGCCAATGGACAGAGAATTGTTCCTGGGTTGGAAAGTGCTGAGCTAAAAACCAAGTGTCTAAACCTAACCCGGGAATTACAACGAGAAAGCTTAACAGGGCGTAAACGGCAACATATTGTCCATACATGGCAGGGTTTACCTGGCGAGCCACTACAAATAGTGTAACGGCTGTTAGCCCATTATGGAGTAATAGGCCAGCCAGAATAACTATCCAGTCACCTAATGCTCTATACAGAACTTTCTTTTGACCGACACTCCCTACTCTTGGCATAATTTGTATATGCTTGTTAACTCCATGCCAGATTTCTGCCTAGAAATTCATATAATTCTTCGTTATCAGGTCGGAAGTAGTGGCTTAATTGGAGCTGCGTATGAGGATTTATTCGGTCGTAAGCGCCTGGATTATATCGTTTGAAAATAGCTGGATTTGGCTGCCACGCTGGTAAATCGAGAAAAGACGATACTTGTAATACTGTTTGCATTGGCTGTGCGTAAAAATCCTCGCTTTTTATAATTAACATCTGTTGCATCGGGAAAAAACTTCGCCATCGAGTAAGTTGGGAAGCATACTTTCCGCGTAGAAGATAGCTATAATGTGCCAGATTTAGGCTATGGAAATGTGGATCCTCAATTGTTTTTTGAAGATCATTTCCCAAACGCTCTGGCTCTCGTTCGATAGCCTCCTCAAATGAAAGAGTTTCCAACCCCCGTCGTACCTGATGATGATAGTTGGAAAACGCCCGAGAAATTGGGTCACGCAGCAAGACAATTAGTTTGACATCCGGCATAATCTGATGAACACGCTCTGGCACGAGTGGAAAAAAAAGGTATGAGGGACTGGCTTCCCCAGTTAGCCGGTGATGAGGCCGCCCTCGCATTATTCGACTTGCGAAGTGGCCTCTATACCAATTGTGTCCCTTGTAGTAAAGCTCTGGAATGGTAAAAAAATGAATCTCTTTTTGGTAGGCAGGCAAGATAGCGGGATGCTGCAATAAATACTTATATAATGATGAAGTACCTGCTTTTTGAGCACCTATTATGAGAAAGTCAGGAAACGGCCGTAAAAACCAGGTTGCATGTCCCACACCTACTAGCAGGCGTTGGGCCAAACGAAATAATATTTTACTTTCTGGTTCGATAGCCGCTCGCTTGTAAAGTGTGTTGATCCTATGTTCAAGCATCTTCATTTGTCTTTGTCCGCTCGTAGACTTTTACAAAATCAGAAACAAGGCGATCCCAAAACCACTGCTCATGCTGAGCAAGCGCAGCTTTAGCCATTTTTTTTCTTAGGCTTGGTTGTAGCAGGAGTGTCAAGATACCGTTTGCCAGCGCAGCTGCGTCTCCCGGTGGAACAATCAAACCGAGAGTACCTTGTTGCAACATTTGTTTTCTGTCACCTACATCGCCCGTAACTACTGGTGTCCCTACACTTAAACTTTCTACGATTTTGAGGGGAGAGCGTGCTTTAGCAATTAGATCGTTATAAACTGGATCAACTGAGAGTGTCGCAAGAGAAAAATAAGCTGGTATTTCCTTTGGTGGAATGCGACCTGTTAACAGCGTACGTTGGTAAATATTTAGTTCGTGAGCCATTTGTTGAATCTTATTGTAATCTTCACCTGCACCTACCAATAAGAGTTGTGCATTGGGTACAGCTTTTTGAACGATGGCAAATGCTTGCAACAATAAATCGACGGGGTGGCTTAGGAGGCCCATTGTACCTACATATAAAACGATAGGATCATCTGGATTAATGTCCCATTTCTTATGAATACTTGAAATGGAAACCTTATCAGCGAAGCGACTGCGTTCCACCCCGTTTGGGATATAGCATATTCGTTCGGGCGGAAAACCTAAACTTCTGTATCTGTGTTGCAAAAAATGAGTATTGACAGTGAGGCCATCAACTAA
Organism: Promineifilaceae bacterium (SeqCode); assembly: GCA_041987425.1. Lineage (GTDB taxonomy): Bacteria > Chloroflexota > Anaerolineae > Promineifilales > Promineifilaceae > Leptofilum. Next base: position 12,801 of record JBHIWP010000102.1, read on the forward strand.
GTGAATAATGGAATCCTCAAAATATTGCACTATCCTTTTTTGCCATGCGCTGCTGAATTTATTAGTTTCTGCCTCATAATCGTCACAATCGCAAAAGAGTATTCTGCCACGATGGCCGTATCGTGCCGCCAATACATTAAATGGCTGGGGTTTGCCAATATGAAGAATATCTGCATCAGATTTAGCGACAGCTAACGTTAATTTCAGCGTAGCCCATAGCGAAATGAGGAGCAACTTACCTGGGCCAAAATAGGTTTTTAATGTTCCTTGCTTTTTTACATGCATTTGCCCAACGTAACGTACCTGTACCCCCTCCTCGATGAACGATTTTTGGGTTAACTTATGCCAGGCATAATGTAGTGCAATTATTTCTACTTCATAACCTATCTTTACGAGCTCGCGTGCAATAGGTCCGTAACGGCCCAATCCGCTAGGGCTGTCCAGGCTTTGGGTAAGTACAAAAGCGATCTTCATAGGCTGTATTTCAAAATTGATAAAGTTGATGAATGAGATTAGACCACGAAAAACGGCCGTTTTCCTCACAAATATTTTTGCTAAACACGCTTTCCAACCCCTGTGCAAAATAATGATCAATCGCTTCGGCCAGCGCCTGCGGATTCTCCGGCGGAACAACGAGACCGGTACGGCCGTCTGCCACCGCTTCTGCCAGACCCCCAACATGCGAGGTAAGAACCGGCTTGCCGCGGCCAAAAGCTAACTGCACGACAGCGCTCTGCGAGGCGCTGCGGTAGGGTAGCACGACCACGTTGGCCCGGTCGATGCAGGCGCTCAACAGCTCGTCTGGCACATATTCATCAATTATCGTCACGCATTCTGTCAGGCCCAGGCGAGCTATCTGCTCCTGGTAGCTGCGTAAGCTACCTTGCCAGAATTCTCCGGCTACTAGCAAATGCACGGGACACTTTAGCAGGGCCATGGCCTCCAGAAGCACGTCCAGCCCTTTGTACGGCCGCACCAGCCCGCAAAACAAGAGCAGCGGTCGATCTGATGGTAAGTCTACTGGCAGTTCGGCTTTAGTTGCGCCTCCAAGATCGGCATAGGTTGGCAGCGACGATACGATCACACGGGCGTTGGGTAAATAGCTGCACAAAATTGCTGCGTCAGCTTTCGAATGCACCACAAAGCCGTCCCCGCGTCCCAACACCGCTCCTAACACGGGCGGTAACAGCAGGCGGCTCAACTGCCCCTGCTCATGAGGCAACACATTGTGGCAGATGAATACCAGCCGGGGGCGAGACGCTAATCGCTGAATTCCCCAGCCCAACCCGGCCCAAACCGGGGCAAAATAGGGGTGCCACCAGGGAATAATGACCACATCAGGCCGCCACTGCTCAATCTGGCGCAAAGTGCGTCGCCAGGTGAGCGGATTTAGCGGATCAAGCTCATAAGTTGCTTCTGTTTGCAACGGCCGTTCGCTTGGGTCCCTATCACTTCTGCCAGGGAACAGCCAGGCAGGATATTGGCGCGAAAATGAAAGCAGCAGCACTTCGTGTGCTTCCCGCAAATGCCGAGCCAAAAGCGTGGTGTAGTGGGCAATCCCCCCGCGATATGGGTAGGTAGGCCCGATCAAACAAAAGCGCGTCATAGTCGAATTATAGTTATCAGTGGGCGAGTTTGCGAGTTTGATAGTGGCAAGTGGCGGGTTAGAGTTGGCAAATGGCAGATGCACCAGTTGAAACTTGCCGCCTTTCACTTCTCACTTTTTACTATTTCACTCTTCACTTTTCACTTTCCTCCCTCACCCGCTACAATTGCTCCCTATGATTTTAGTGACAGGAGCCACAGGCTTCATCGGCCGTTCTTTAATGGCCTACATGGAGCGAGAAAGCATTGAGGTGCGCACATACCAGGGTCGCATGAATGATCCCATTACCTTGCGGGAGGAGCTGGAAGGCATCACGACGGTGGTCCACCTGGCCGGGTCAGAAGCGCGAGGGCGGGACCGTTTGCTGCACCATGTAGATGTGGACGGTACAGAACGGCTGGTGGAAGAAGCGCGCCGCGCTAATGTGCAGCGTATCATTTATGTTAGCCGTTTAGGGGCTAACTCAGCTAATCTGCACCCCTTGCTACAGGCAAAAGGGCAGGCAGAGCGAATTATTCAGCGCAGCGGCATTCCGTACACTATTTTGCGCACAGCTACGCTGTACGGCCGTAACGACCGCTTCTTCGAGATCATCGTAGGGCTGGCTATCTGGTCCTGGCCGTTTGTCTGGCTGCCCGGTGGGGGTAAGGTAAGAATGCAGCCTCTGTGGGTAGAAGATTTTGTGCGCTGCCTCCTGAAGACGCTTAGACGCTCTGACCTTATCGGTAAAACAATCTCGGTAGCGGGCAGCGAGCAGCTGCCCTACGCTACACTGGTTTCACTGCTGCTTAACGTGGCCGGTTATAGGCGTGTCCCACTGCCGGTGCCCATGTTGCTCCTACGGCCGCTAACCCGCGCGCTGTTTCATTGGTGGTACTGGCCCCCCGTCAGCCGCTACTTTATGGACCGTTTCTTCGTGCCAGAAGTAGTGGAGCATGACGCTGTTTATCGCCAGTTTGGCTTTCGGCCTGCCCGCATTCGGGACACGATCAGCTATTTGCGCCGCTCTGGGCTGGCGCTGCGAATATTCAGGCGATAAAGGTTACAAGAGAATGAAAAAACTCTTTACCAATCCTATTGCGCAATGGTTTTTTAAATGGCTTCATCCTGACATTGCAATGAAAGTTGCCATCTATTTTTCAACAAAAAATAAAATGATTTCTGGCGAAGAAGACAAAGAGTTTTTGGGTGAAGACAAAGAGTTTTTAATTATTTACTCTAAAGAAAAACTCAAAACAGAGAAGATGGATTATTTCGTGTACGGGCATCGTCATTTGCCTATGATTATAGATTTGAAAGTTGATGGAAAGGAAGCAAAACATGTGAATCTGGGTGATTGGATTTCGTATTTTACGTATGGTGTTTTTGATGGAGAGGAATTTAAAATATTGAAACACGGAGACACAGAGAATGCACAGAGCACACAGGAATAAAAAGCTTTTGCAAACTTTGTAAGTCCGTGGTTTAAAGAAATACGGAGACACAGAAAATAACAGAAAGCACAAAATTAATTCTCTGT
>JBHIWP010000103.1:0-15846 GCA_041987425.1 Promineifilaceae bacterium (SeqCode)
TGGATCTAAATTGAGATATTCAGCCAAACCGCCACATACACCGGCTAACATTTTGTCTGTTTCGCTACGAGTTAATCTGCTTTCAGACATTTTTGCCTCCATACAAAGCGCTGCGAAAAATTCATTTATCCTGCAACGCTATTTTCAGTGAACTGTCGGCCTATACGTCTTGTTCTGGTGAAAGTTTCGAGCCGGTTTTTACAGATGAGCGTAGGCTAAGCGGCAGGTAAATGCGAGACTAACGTTTCTTATTTGGTCTTCACCCTATCTGACGGTAAGATTGGTTTTTGCTATACTGTGCTGTCAGAAGAGTGCTGCACTTCAAGTGGAGAGGGCAAGAGTTAATTTAGACCGTACGCGTCACTATTGCCGAAACGTTGAGAAGAGTTTTGAGAAGAACATTACCGGGGAAACGGCCGTTCGTACCAACAAGAAAGCAACGGTTAAAACTGAGCGCGGCAAAGTTGCTCCGAAATTCGCTGTTTGTGCGGGTGCTGGGCCTGGCTGTTCGGCTTACCGTTCCCCGGCAGCGAGTGGGTGTGGCTCTGGTGGCACTGAATGAGGCAGATGAGGTTTTTATGTTGCGGCATGTCTTTCACCCTTATTATGAATGGGGTTTGCCCGGTGGCTGGCTAAAGAAAAATGAAGCGCCCGAAGTAGGAGTATTGCGTGAACTAAAAGAAGAGACGGGATTAACGGCCGTATTAGGATCGGCCGTTTCTGTGTCGCATAGTTTGCAGCCGCCACACATTGGCATTGCCTATGGAGGGCGGCTTGCTGGTGGCGATCTTCAGTTAAGCCACGAAATTATTGAGGCGAGCTGGTTTTCGGTGGACAATTTGCCAACTCCATTGTCACCTCATACGCACCAGGCTATTCGTGCGGCCGTACACGCTTCTGAGCGGGGAATTTTGCTGCATAGAGGAGAGCAATTCGCAACATGAATCGTCGTTCATCACCGGGCGCAGGCCAATGGCTCACGGTCTCCATACTTGTGGGCACCTCCCTCTTTCTCCTGATAAAGCTGTTTCAATATGCCAGCCTGCGGGGCAGCTACCCAACTGGGCTTACCGTTGCCGGGGTAGTCGTGGGTGGTTTAACGCCTGACCAGGCAACCGATGTGCTCACGAATCGCTATATTGAAGCTCCTGTCATCATTTATCATGGTCAGGATCGCTTTGAGATTAGTCCTTCTGATGCTGAGTTTGAGCTGGATTTGGAAACGATGCTGAGCCGGGCCGATATTGAGCGTACCCAGCAAGATTTTTGGGCTGGCTTTTGGGGATTTTTATGGGGCCGCCCTGTAGAAGTGTCGCCCGTGGAGCTTTCTGCTACGCACAACCGGGAGGCGCTGCGTCGCGTGCTGGGGGATATTGCTGCCTTAATGGATAAGCCAACGCAGCCAGCCCAGCCTGTGCCAGGCACCTTTAGCTTTCAATATGGGGAAACGGGCACAAGAACAAATGTAGACGCCAGCTTTGCCGATATTGAAGGCGCCCTGTACCGGGCTACCAACCGGGAGGCGCGCCTGGTGGTGGAAGCCAGCTCGCCAGACCGCCCGCAAATAAATTTGCTTACGCGCCTGTTGGTGAACAATCTGCAAGATTATGAGCAAATTACCGGCGGTGCTGCCAGCATGTTCGTAATGGACCTGAATTCTGGCGTGGATGAGATTGCCATCAATGCTGATTTGCCCATGTCGGGTATGGATTTGTTGAAGCTGCCCATTGTGCTGGAAACATACCGTTTGCTGGATCAGGAGCCAACCCTTACGCAGGCAGGCTGGATTTCTAGCACGCTGTCGGCTGATTTAAGCAATGAGGGCGCCAACCAGCTGCTGCAATTTATTGCCGGGCAGGACGATCCAAGATTGGGGGCAGAGCTGGTGACGCAAACGCTACAGCGTCTGGGATTGGTGAACACCTTTATTACCTTGCCTTATGATACAGAGCCGCCTGCGGGCACAGCACGGCCGTCTACCCCTGCCAACTCTGTAGAACAACTGCGTACCGTGCCTAATCCTTACATGCAAACAACGGCTGAGGACATGGGCACCTTGCTTTCTATGCTTTACTACTGCGCTGAAGGCAATGGGGGGACCTTGATGGCGGTGTTTGAAGGAGACATTACCCAGACAGAATGCCAGACTATTTTGGCCTTTATGCTGCAAAATGAGATTGGCAGCTTAATTGAAGAGGGCATACCGTCGGAAACGGCCGTAGCCCACCGGCACGGCTGGATTAGCGACACGCATGGCGATGCAGGCATCGTTTTTTCGCCCGGTGGTGACTACGTGATCGTTCAGTTTTTGTATAAGCCAGATTGGCTGGAGTGGGAAATAAGCTCGCCCCTGCTGGCTAACTTGTCTCGTGCTACTTACAATTATTTCAACTTCGACAACCCCTACTTGACCGATGCCCGGACAAATTAAGCCATGTTAAAATCGATCCAGAAGTTTCTCACAATACTGTTATTGGTGATGGGGCTGCTCTTTTTGGGCTACCAGGCCTTTTTATACAGCCTGGTGCGCGAAAAACTGCCCACCGCCACGGTCGTAGCTGGCGTCGATGTTGGCGGCATGTCACGCGATGAGGCGGCGGCGGCGCTGCGCGAAGCTTATTTTAGCCCCATTACACTGCATCACCGGCAAGAGCAGGTAGAGATTCAGCCGGGTGATGTAGGGTTTAACCTGGATATTGAGGCAATGCTGGATCAGGCAGAGGCAGCGAAAGGGACGCAGCCATTTTGGGAAGGCTTTGTAGAGTATCTGTTAAAGCAATCCTTTGAGCCGACAAGCATTCGCCTGGTTGCCGGGCACGATCAGGCGGCTTTACGGGCACAGTTAGAAAATATTGCCAGCTTGCTAGACCGTCCAGCCACTGCGCCTCAGCTGATGCTGGGAGCAGGCGTCTCCTACGAGGCAGGGGAACCCGGCTATGTCACTGACGTGGAGGCCAGCTTGCCTGCTGCGGAAATTGCGCTTTACCGGTTCACGCCTGCCGAGCGTGAAGTTGATTTGGTCATTGAGCAACAAGATGCGGTTGATCTGAATCTGGACGTGCTAAAAACGCAGCTAGAACGGGTGATGGAGAATGACGGGGCCGGGTTGCTGAGCAGCGTTTTTATTATGGATCTGGAAAGTGGTGAAGAGCTGACGATTAACGCAACGCACCCTGTTTCCGGGCTGAGCATTCTCAAGATTGCCATTTTCGTGGAAACGTACCGGGTGTTGGACGGGCCTCCTAATGATTATGTGCAGGGGTTGCTTTATGAAACGGCCGTGCAGTCTAGCAACTTTTCTGCCAACCTGCTGCTTCATGAAATTGCCGGTGCCGCCAACACGTACCAGGGGGCAGAGCTGCTCACAGAGTCTATGCACCGCCTGGGCCTGACAAATACATTCCTGGCCGTTCCTTACGATGCGGCCGTTGTTTCCACCCGGCCCAGCACCTACAGTACGCCTGCAAATTCGCAACCCAACCTGATTTTTGAACCCGATCCGGCGCGGCAGACCACTGCGGAAGACATCGGTACCTTGCTTTCAATGATCTACCACTGCGCCAACGGCGGCGGCGCGCTGCTGGCAGTCTACGCTGGGGAGATTACACCGCAGGAGTGCCAGGCCATTATTGATTTAATGGTCCTGAATGAAGAGGGCAACCTGATTCGTTTTGGTGTGCCTGAAGGTGTGAGCGTTTCGCATAAGCACGGCTGGGATGAGGTGACGCATGGTGATGCGGGCATTGTGTTTTCTCCAGGTGCGGACTTTGTTCTGGTAGAATATTTGCACTTTCCCAATGGAGACTTTTTGGTGCATGACTTTAGCTTTCCCATTTTGCGCCAGTTTGCCCAGCTAACTTACAACTACTTCAACTTTGAGGAACCCTATACGGAGAATGTTGATGAGCGGGCAATACGGGAAGCCGAGGCGCGGGCAGCTCTGGCCGCTACCGAGGAAGAAGCTCAAGAGGGTGAAGCCGGAGAAGGTGCCGTCGAGGATGGCGTAGATACGGCCGTAACCCCCACAGCCACTCCGTCCCCCTAATCTTAAACAAATTTCATCGTTTTCTTAATTTATGCCGCTATGCTTCTTTCTAAATAAAGAAGAGGCAGCTGACTAATTCCAGCCGGGCTTGCTTTCGAGCAAAGTTTATCTGTGATTTGTTCAGCCGCCCTAGATTTTAGAGGAAGGTAAAAGTAATGAAAATAAATAAACGATACTTGCCGATGATCCTGGTGGTGGTTCTGTTGCTGGGTGCCGTGGCCGTAGGCGCAATTTTTTGGGACGATTCGCCGGTAATGGCGCAGCTTGCAGACGACGATGATGATGCCGGTGCTGGCGAGGATGATGATTCCGCCGAAGGCCCCGACGTGCAGATTACAGGCGAGGCGCTGGAGCGAGCCAGCCAGGCTGCGCTTGATTACCTGGGCGAAGGCCGCGTTACCGACACGGAAGTGGGTGATGAAGAAGGCTACTACGAGGTAGAGGTGACGCTGGAAAACGGCCGTGAGGTGGATGTTCACCTGGATGAGGAATTCAACGTACTGGGCCAGGAAGCCGACTAGCTAAAATAGCTGTTTGGTAAATTAGGGCGAGCAAAGTGCAATGCGCTTTGCTCGCCTTTTTTTGTTTAACCGCATCAATCCCGACTGCTTGACCCTGCCCGCCACTTTCCTCTTGCCGTAAGGCTACCAACCTTCTTATAATGCCAGTCACCAGCTAAACCAATTGCAGCTAAAAAAGGTGACTCTATGCTCAGTTCCGACGGTTTTTTGGCACCCGCCAGCTATCTAGGCGCAGATATTGCCCTGGTAGGCGAACTTATTTTGTATGTGCTCATCTGCATTGCCGTGGTGGCGCAGCGGAGGGGTAACTATCATCTGCACGATCGCATTCAAACGCCCGTGGTAATCGTGAATTTCTTTTTTATTATTGTGATCATGGTGCTTTCTTTGCGCTATGAAAATGTGCCGAGCGAGTTTGTGGAACGGCCGTTTGAGCCGTTTTATCTCGTCGTGGTCATTCATGCCGTACTGGGGACGATTGCGCAGGTGCTGGCAACATATTGCTTGCTGGCAGGGCACAAAATATTGCCGCGCAAGATCGGCCGTTTGCGCTACTGGATGTGGGCTACCTTCATCGTTTGGACCGCCGCCGTGGTGATGGGCGTGTACACCTACTACATTTGGTATATTGTCACGCCGGAACGGCCGCATCTGTTTTAATTTAGAGCTGAAATTCGGCGAATTCAGATATAATAACAATCAGTCAAAAGCGGGTCAGAAGTATAGCTGTGTTTTCCCATGAGTAGCCGTGTGGTCTTAAATTTTAAGCGTATCTAGAAGGCTGGATAATGAAGAAATTTGCGCTCCTGCTCTTTTTCATTTTGGCGTATCTATTCACCTGGGCTTACTGGCTGCCCCAGGCCCTGGCCTCACGCAATCTGGCCGCTGGGCAGGTGCCAGACGCTTTGATGTTCCTGGCGGGATATGGTCCTGCGCTTGCGGCCGTTCTTGTTACAGCCTTTGCCAGCGGCAAGCGAGGATTACGTGAGCTGTTTAGCAGGCTGGTTAAATGGCGCGTCGGTTTGCAATGGTATGCCGTGGCGCTCCTGCTGCCGGTGGCCGTCACCTTCCTTGCGCTTAGTTTCAACTGGCTCACCGGCGGCATCATGCCGGATTTTGCCAGCGCTGGTTTTGCCTTTGGCCCGCCGGATACGCCCGTCTGGCTAAAAATTGTGCTGCTATCATTGATCTTCACGCTGGGATTCGATGGGCTGGGTGAAGAACTGGGCTGGCGCGGCTTTGCCTTGCCTTACCTGCTAAAAAACGGCCGATCCTCGCTGGCTGCAAGCTTGCTGCTCGGCGCCTTGTGGGCTGCCTGGCATCTACCTTACGCCCTTACCAAAGGAAGTTTCTTATCGGAGCTTCCTTTAGCGATATTTTTCATTAATCTAATGGCTGTGTCCGTTCTTTATACCTGGCTTTTTAACAACACCCGGGGCAGTGTCCTCATAGCAATCTTGTTTCACGCGTCAGGGAACGTCATCAGCAACATTTTGCCAATTATTCCGCCTGTCGCTGCGGATTTGCGCATTTATTACATTTTGGTGGCCATTCATTGCACGCTGGCTCTTGCCATTGTTTTTGCCACCGGTACAACATTGTATTCCCGTAGGTTGTCGGCACAGGCGTTAGAATTCTAAGAACATAATCGTAAGGCTCTGGTGTATTTAGCGCCCATTGCACGGAAAGTAAGAGAGATAAGAAGAATGAATTTGAAAAGCAGAAGCGAACGACAATTATTGTTATGGATAATGCTAATTTCCTCATTAACTGGCGTAGCGTACTGGTACATCAAGCGGCTTACGGCCGTTCCATTCAGCGAGTGGGCTTCAGAAACGGTCGTGATGTTCAGCTTCTTTACCAATCTCACTAACCTGCTCATCATCGTCATGGCTGGCGCTTTGTTGCTGGGGCGGGGCAGGCTGTACCGTTGGTTTAAATCACCAGTGGTGCAATCGGCCTGCTGTCTGTATATTGCCTTTGTGGGGCTGGGCTTCTGGTTTATCCTCGGCGGGCCCACGTATGTACAAACCGTTTGGGACTGGATTCCGGAAGTTACGGCGCACACGCTGTCGCCAATTTTGGGCGTCGTTTTTTTTGTGCGCGGCGTGCCAAGGGGAGCGCTGACCTGGAAACACCCATTTCTCTGGCTTGCTTACCCCATTGCCTACCTGATCTATTGGCTTATTCGCGGGCCAATCGTGGGCTACTATCCTTACTTCTTTATTGACGTCAATCTGCTAGGCTACGCGGGCGTGGCTGCCTGGTCTGGCGCGCTTATCGCCTTGTTCCTGGCGTTGGGCACGATGATGTGGGGCTATGACCGCTGGCAGGCCAGCCGCCAGGTGGATTTGCCAGCGACTGTTTAGCGCATCTCTTTTCATTCAAGCGAATCAGGCGGGTTGGTTGGCAACGGCCGTTCCCTTCAACGTTTGCTGCAAATAATAAACGTTTACCAGCACAATAAAGGCGTTCACCACAGCCACCGGGTAGGCGCTGATGATCAGCCCATAGGCAGTAAACAGCAGCGAACCAACGAGGTTGATGACCCGCAGCCTGGTCAGCGAGCGCATTGTCAGCGAAGCGGCTACAAAAATCGAAGCGACATAGCCCAACGTTTCAAAACTTATCAAAGTATCCATCTCACGCTCCTTTCAGACAAAATTCTCTATACCGGATTTTGTCCTACTTTACGGTGAGAGCGTGACCGCAGCGTGACTATTTACAAACGGCCGTAATCACGCTATCGTTTCAACCATGAATAATGAAACCATAACAATCATCCTCGCCGTTCTCGCTTTTTTCATCGTTTTTCCCCTTTTTTGGAGCGCCGTTGTTTTTCTGATTTCCCGCATGGGTGGCTGGGGCAGCATGGCTGAAGCCTATACCTACCACGAACCGCGCTCTGCCCGCTGCTTCTCGATGCAAAGCGCCATTCTGAGACTCTCATCCAATTACAATGGCGTACTAAAGATTTGCGCAGATGAGGAAGGGCTTTATTTTTCTGTAAACTTCTTCTTTCGTCCGGGGCACTCCCCCTTCTTTGTGCCCTGGGGAGACATCAGCGGCACGAAGAAAAGCTACGTTTTTTATCAGGTGGTCGGTCTTCGTTTTCAGCGCACGCCCAATCTGCCGTTCCGCATTTATAAGCGCACGGCTGATAAACTAGTGACTGCGGCAAACGGCCGTTGGGCGTATAGTGAATAAGGAAGGTTGGTGAACGGCCGTTTTTTATTTGCCAGATGGTTGGGGTGAGGTGTGGGGTTGGATACTACCGCACACATCGCAAAATGTAGATTCTGGACCGGCTTTCTGTTAACATCATTGCAACTTTAAGAAAAGTTTGAGGCGCTTGCCAAATGAGCACGTGGGCTCAGTTGGAGAAGAAAACATGACAGTTCAAGAAGCTATTAAAGCATTGCAGGAAACACCCGTTAAAGAACGGATTCAGATTATTGAAATGCTGTTGCAATCTCTAAAAAACGATATTGAGCTTGCGGAGTCTGCCAAAGAACCGCAGAGGCCGTTTACCGTACGGACATTTGATCTTGGTAGAGACGTTTTGCCAGACCGCGAAGAAATGTACATTAGCCGGGGACTTTGATGTACGCGCTTGATACGAACATTTTGGTTTATGCCCATAACGCGGGGTCAGCAAACCACGAGTCGGCAAAAGCATTCGTTCAAGATGTAATGAATCGTCGAGACGATGAGGGGATGCTATCTGTCTGCATTCCGGCCCAGGTGCTTCTAGAATTCTTAAATGTAATCACCTGGACTCGTCTTGAAGCCCCCTTGCCTTTGACCGATGCCCTGCAGATTGTCCGGGATTATGTGGAATCTGGTGTCACTATCCTACATCAAAATCAAACCCATCTTTTCACATTGTTAGAATTATTAGAGGCAGTCAAATCGAGGAAGAAAATATTTGATGTGGCTTTAGCGGCTACATTAAAAGAGCATGGCATTGAGGGGCTTTACACTGTCAATACAGCTGATTTTGCCGAATTCGCGTTTCTAGATGTTAAGAATCCACTATAGTGCTTAATTGTGCATGAGGAGAGGACCTGCTGCTTCCCATTTGCCAGTTGGTCGGAGGAATACATCGTAAACTCTCTGCTACGGAAGCAAGCGCTGCTGCAATTGGATAATCTCTGATTTAGACAACCCATCAACGTCAATGGTTGTTCGCGGAATGCCATGTGCTGAACTAGCCACTGAACCGTCCATGTGGTATTGAATCTGATTGGCCTCAAAAAACCGAATCAAAGGCTCCGTGGCGCGTCTGATTTCCGGATTAAGCGTCATTTTCTAATTGCTGCAAAAACTGCTGGAAAGCGTCGGCCAATGCGGAGCCGTAAAGCAGTTCCACAAATTTGACTTTTTGCTCAGTTTCTGACAAATGCGGGGACATTTTTTGCAAGTTGTGCCAGGAAAGCGCAAGCATGCTTTGCGATAAGGACAACATAAGCTGGGTACGCCGTGCCTGCCCAGCTTGGCGCAGCAGGTCAATTTGAATTTGTTCTACTTCAGGCGGCGTATCGGTAAGCACTTGATCAAAAAGCATAAGGTTTCAAACGTCCGTAAATCTAATGAGCACAGTATAGCAAAAAATCTTACTCGCGTTCGATGAGGCAGACGGATACGGCCGTATCCCCTCCCCCAACATTCCCCGCCGCATCAACAGCAACCACCCGGAAACTGTGACAACCAGGCCCCGGAATGTCCCACTTCTCCGTGAAGGGCGGCACCGTGCTGATGGCAAACGGCACCCCCGCCCCATCCACATAAAACTCCACCCGGTCTAGCGACACGTCATCGGCCACCTGCGCCTGCACGATCACCCACTCCTCGTCGGTGAAGATTTGCTGATCGGGCAGGGGGAACAGAATTTCGGCCGTGGGCGGCGTGTTGTCTACCGTCACCTGCACGCTGTATTCGGCAAAGCCGCCATCCTGGCGCACCACCGTCAGCAGCAGCGTGTACAGGCCCTCCAGCTGCGACACGTCCCACACGGCCAGCTCCGCGTTTTCGCGCGGCTCCGTCACGTTGTCGGCCAGCGTTTGCAGATTGTTGGGCGTGAGGCCTTCAAAGTAGGCCAGCCGATAAAAGGCAAAATTATCGCTGCGGGCCGTGCCGGTAATGACCACTTGCCCCCGCACGTAGTCAAAGGGCGCAGGCGAGCTGATGCGAATATTCTCGGTAGGGCTGTCTCGCGCGGTGATCGTGTCGTACTCGTCCGGCGGCTGGGGAAGTTCGTTTTCACGCACCCAGTCGGCAGCCGCTTCCGGATAAATGACAAACACCTCGCGGTCCACCAGCTCCGGCGGGGTGTAGATGGTGGCCAGCCGCCCGGTCTCCCGATTGATAGCAAACTCCTGGTACATGTTGTCGAAAATGGTTGGCTGCGTGCCGTCAATGAAAATCTCCGAGACGGTGGGGCAGAATGACGTCGGCAGCAGGCCAGAAAGGTTGCACACGGGCTGCTCCACGATGCCCGTGGGCCGGGGCCAATTTTCTAACGGTTCGTCCTGCAGCGCCCAGGCCATCAGCGCATGCCAGATTGGCGCTGCGCCCTTGGAGCCAGGCACGTCTTGCATAGGGCTGTTGTCGCTGTTGCCCACCCAGACGCCCGTGACCAGCTGCGGCGTATAGCCAATTGCCCAGCCATCGCGGAAGTCGTCTGTGGTGCCGGTTTTGGCGGCGGCAGGCCGGTTGTCTGGCAGTTCCAGGGCGTTGGGGCAGCCGAAGCCAGCGCAGCGGGCGCTGCGGTCGGACAAAATGTCGTTCATCACGTAGGCCAATTGGGCCGTAAGAATTTCGCGCCGCTGGGGCTGGCTGTATTCGTAGAGGACGTTGCCATTGCGATCTTCCACGCGCAAAATGGCTACGGGGTCCAGCGTGCGGTAGCCGGGGCGGATCTGCTCTGCCGGGCGCGGCTGGCCCACCATCACGCCCATGTTGTCCATCACTGAAAAAGCATACACCATATCCAGCAAAGTGACTTCGCCACCGCCAAGGGTAATGGAAAGGCCGTAGCTGCCGCTGCCCTGGTCCAGACTGTTGATGCCCAGACTGTGGGCGGTGCGCAAAACTTTGTTCACGCCCACCCAACTCATGACTTGCACCGCTGGCACGTTGTAGCTGTTGGCCAGCGCTTGCCGCAGGCGCATGGGGCCGTGGAACTGGCGGTCGTAGTTTTGCGGCACGTAGGGGATGCCGTTGTTGGCCGCGCTGAAGTCGGTTTCTACGTCCAGCACCATGCTGGCGGCGCTATACCCCTGGCTGAGCGCGGTGAGGTAGGTGAACGGCTTGAAAGAGGAGCCGGGCTGGCGTAGGCCATCTACGGCCACGTTAAACGAACCGTCGATGCTGGCGTCCCAGTAGTTCAGGCTGCCCACCATGGCTTTGATTTCGGCCGTTCGCGGGTTCAGCATCACAACGGCCGCATTGCTCACATCATGATCGACGCCCTCGTCGGCGGGCCGCAAAGGCGGCAAAAAGGCCAGGGCCTCGCAGCTGCTCTGCTCGTCGGCGGGCAGGCCGGGGCCAACCGCGCCCGAGAGCCTGTTGACATGCGCCCGGGCGACGCATTCGGCCTGCTGCTGATAGGCAAGATCGAGCGTGGTGTAGACGCGCAGGCCGCCGCCCAGCACCAGTTCGGGGCCGAACATCTCTTCTAGCTGCTGCTGTACATACAGGGCAAAGTGAGGGGCGATGATGTCGAACCGGTCGGCAATGGCGTTGACGACGGGGACGGGCAGGGCCTTGGTGGATTCGGCCGTTTCTGCACTAATCATCCCTTCCCGGGCCATTGCATCCAGCACCAGCTCCTGCCGCGCTTTTGCCGCTTCCGGGTTGTTGATTGGATTCAAGGTTGGGGATTGGGGGATGGCCGCCAGCATGGCGGCTTCGGCCAGCGTGAGTTCCGCAGCGGGCTTATCGAAGTAAATACGGGCGGCTGCTTCGATACCATAGGCCAGGTTGCCATAGAAGTTGGTGTTGAGATACCACTCCAAAATTTGCTCTTTGCTATAGCTTTGCGTTACCTGCCGGGCCAGCATGAGCTCCTCCAGCTTGCGCCGGTAATCGTCCAGCCCCACCTCGCTGCCCACAATGCGACGCTCTGGCGCGATGAGGTTGTTTTTGACTACTTGCTGCGTGATGGAGGAGCCGCCCTGAATTTCGCCACCCTGCAGGATGTATTCATTGAAGGCGCGGCCAATGCCGACCGCATCGAAGCCCTGGTTGGTCCAAAAGGTGCGGTCCTCAATGGCGATGGTGGCGTCGATGAGCTGCTGTGGCATCTGGTCGAGGGGTATCCATTGGCGGTCCCCGCCCAATGGGTCGATCACTTCATAGATGAGGGTGAGGTCGCGCTGGCCGTCTGGCCGTGGTGCGCCCCAGGCGTAAACTTTGGTGGTTTCAAAGGTGGCGCTGCTGTCCTGGCCCAGTCGCTCCAGTTCGGTGAAGTCGGGCAGATCGCGGGTAAAGCTGGCGAAGACGGCCGTTGCCCCCACAGCGCCCAGCAAAATGAAGGTGAATACGGCCGTGGCCAACCCCAGCACAGCCACGCTCACCCAACGAAAGACGTTGAGACCGCTGCGCTGCCTGCGCTGCTGGCGCCGATAGCGCCATTTGATCACTCGGGTGGGTTTTGGCATTTTGCTCCAGTAATCAGTAGGACAGTATTCAGTAGGTCAGTAGTCAGTTTACTAATTCACAGATTACTGACCACTGGATTGTCGCAGGATTAAGCAGGCGGGGCAAGCGGTGGCTGGCTGTTCTGAGCAACAATTTAAACAAGAATACGTAACTTGTTGAGAAATGAGAAGGCTAGGTATAAAATTAGCCAGTTGTTCTACCTGGCCCTGAGGTTTGGCCTATTAGGATTATTGTTATTAAATTATCAGAAGCCTCGGGTTTACTTGGGATAGGATGCATCTGTTCAGGAGACCTGGCGACGGCCTGAACTTATTTCTGTGAAGAGGAGAATTCAATGATTGGTGAAACCACGTTAAAAAAGCCGGACCTGATTCCGGACATGCTGTGGGATGTGGAACATTACAAGGAGGTTGGGCTTTATTTTTACCTGGAAGCGACACAGGAGATTTTGCCAAACGGCCGTGTGAATGTGGAAAACCACGGCGAGATGATTATGCTGGGGAGCTACTCCTATTTGGGCTTGATTGGTCACCCAGAAATTAATGCAGCGGCGAAAGCGGCCGTTGACCATTACGGTACCGGTACGCACGGCGTGCGGCTATTGGCCGGCTCCCTGAAGCTGCACAATGAGCTGGAAGCGCGCATCGCTGCTTTTAAACAAACCGAAGAAGCGATTACTTTTTCCAGCGGCTACGTCACGAACCTGGCTACGATTTCTAGCCTGCTGCGCAAGGGCGATACGGTCATTTGCGACAAGCTTAACCACGCCAGCATTGTGGATGGCTGTCTACTGGCAATGGCCAAGTTTGTGCGCTTCCGCCATAACGACATGGAGCATCTGGAGAGACGGCTGCAAGAAGCAGGTGGAGACGGCCGTAAGCTGGTGATTGCCGACGCTGTATTTAGTATGGATGGTGACATCATAAATCTGCCTGAGGTCGTGCGCCTTTGCCGCAAGTATGGCGCTTATCTGATGATTGACGAGGCCCACTCGATCGGCGTGTTGGGCGAGACAGGGCATGGCATTGAAGAACATTTCGGTCTGCCCTCTGATTGCGTTGATATTAAGATGGGCACGCTGAGCAAAGCGATTCCCAGTGCTGGGGGGTACGTAGCTGGCAATCGTGAACTTATCCAGTTCTTAAAACACGAAGCGCGTGCCTTTATCTTTTCTGCCGCCATCCCCCCAGCTTCTGCTGGCGCGGCCAAAGCTGCTTTTGACGTGATAGAAGCAGAGCCCTGGCGGGTAAAGAAGCTGCAAGAAAACTACGACCACTTTGCCGGGCGGCTGCGCCAGGCCGGATTCGATCTTCTCTACACCGAAACGGCCATTGTGCCGGTGGTGTGCGGCAGCACTGATCGCGCGGCCACGCTGGCTAAATATTGTCAGGAACAGGGCATATTTGTGCAGGCAGTGGTGGCGCCCGTAGTGCCAGAAGGTCAGGCCCGACTGCGCGCCTGCGTTTCGGCTGCTCATCAGTTAGAAGATATTGATTATTGCGCCGACACGATTATTGAAGGTGGACGGCAGCTGGGGATTATTCAGTAGATCAGTAGGTCAGTATTCAGTAAATCAGTATTCAGTTTTGTTTACTGATTACTGCCCCACTGATTACTGCATACTGAAATGGCGCGTCTAAACGGCCGTCTCACCATCGCCGCAGTAGGGAAGATCAAAAACAAGGCCTGGCTGGCGGCGCAAGATGATTATGTCAAGCGTCTGGGCCATTATACCAGCCTTACGCTGATAGAAGTGAAGGACGTGGTGGGGCGGAGCGTTCCAGATGATGTGGCAATGCTGCGCGAAGGGGAAAATCTGCTTAAGGCTGTGTCTGACAGCAGCCGTCTCATCGCTCTGACACCAACAGGGAAGCTGCGCAGCAGCCCTAATTTGGCCCGGTGGCTGCAAAAAAGAGTGGTGAATTACGGCCGTATCGCCTTCCTTATTGGCGGTCCGTTAGGCTTTTCCGACGAAGTGCTGGCCGCCTCCCACGAAGAAATCTCCCTCTCCCCCCTCACGTTTACCCACGAACTGGCCCGCATTTTGCTGCTAGAGCAGCTTTATCGTGCCTGCACGATTTTGGCGGGGGAACAGTACCACAAGTAAGCAGTATTAAGTGGTCAGTGAATCAGTAATCAGCAGCAGTAAACTGACCTACTGAACAGTGGCCTACTTCACTGAGCGAAGCCATCGATAACCACCACGTACTCCCCGCGCGGTTCTTCATTTTCAAAGTGGGCGATCAGCTCCGAAAGGCGGCCCCGGTGGACTGATTCGTACAGCTTGGTAAGTTCATTGCAAACGGCCGCATCCCGGTCGCCAAAAACTTCTAGGGCATCGGCCAAAAACGGCTTTAGTCGGTACGGGCTTTCGTAAAAAATGAGCGTGTGCGGCGATTCGGCATCCACGGCCAAAAAGCGCTGCCGCTTGCCGCTTTTGCGCGGCGGGAAGCCGCGAAAGGTAAAGGCATGCGCGGGCAAGCCAGAAAGCACCAGGGCCATGATTAGCGCCGTTGGTCCGGGGATCATCGTCACGGGGAAATTTTCTGCCACAGCCAGCTGCACCAGGGAGTAGCCCGGATCAGAAATGCCTGGCGTGCCTGCATCTGTGACCACCGCCACCGACTTACCTTCGGCCAGCAGGTTCATGATTTTTTGCCCCGCTTTTGCCTCGTTGTGCTCATGGAAGGAAAGCTGCGGCTTGCTGATCTCAAAATGCTTGAGCAGCAGGCCGGTTTTGCGCGTGTCTTCGCTGGCGACCACGTCAACCTGGCGCAATGTTTCCAGCGCCCGCAGCGTGATGTCGCCAAGATTACCGATAGGTGTGGCTACGAGATAAAGCATAGGTCAAATTCGTTGGATAATTTCGTCCAGGCACGGCGAATAACCGTTCTCTGTGGAAACATGAGTGGTAGGAACGTTGAAGTTGGGAATTTCATAGTGCGCCGGCGGCTTTGTCTCCCCCGTGGTGCGAAAATGAGAAACGCGTTTATCGCCATGATAGAATTCCCGTTTTGGATCAGATAAGCCTCTGTGTAGATGTCGCCTTGCTGCTGTTTCCCCATCAACAGTACAGATGATCAGGTGTGGATTGCTTACTTTAAGAAGCCGGGGCATTTCTGGCTGCCAGACGTGGTGTTGGAGTGCTGCCTCAATGATGAGTGAGACCTTACCGGCGAGATATTGGCACACGATATCGAAAAAGAAGCGGGTTACGATGCCGTTGGTATCAGGAGGAAGCTGGTCGTGCGCCACGCCAAAGGTGTTGACATACCCCTCTTTGAGCGCGTCACGACTGACAATAGGCAGCCTGAGCCGTTGGCCTAGCTTTTGGGACAACGTGGTTTTGCCAGCGCCAGGCTGGCCCGTAACGATGATGCACTTTGGGTTCCGATACATGGTCATGCGCGTGTTTACACTTGCCAGTACGGCCGTTACTCACTAACGAGCCTTTCCTGGCGTATTATCTGCCTATACTGCTTCAACTTCATGTAAAATGAGGGCCGAGGCAACCAATGCGGCCGTTTCTGCCCGGAGGATGCGTTTGCCGAGGGTAATTGCCTTCATCCCCGCTGCCTGAGCCGCCTTCACTTCTTCTATGGCAAAACCCCCTTC
>JBHIWP010000104.1:0-15755 GCA_041987425.1 Promineifilaceae bacterium (SeqCode)
CCCGGGTTGGGGAGACGGGCGCGGGCAAAAGCACCATTATTCGGCTCATTTCGCGCTTTTTTGACATTACAGATGGCTCGCTGCAGATTGACGGGCACGAGGTGAGCCAGGTAACGCAGGCGAGCCTGCGTTCGCAGCTAGGCATTGTGCTGCAGGATACGTTCTTGTTCACGGGTACCATTGCGGACAACATTCGCTACGGCCGTCTCGATGCTACGGCTGAAGAAGTGCGGGCGGCGGCTACGGCCGTGGGTGCCCACGACTTTATCAGCAAGATGCCGGAAGGGTACCAGACCGAGGTGGGCGAAAACGGCGTGAACCTGAGCGTGGGGCAGCGGCAAATTATCTCCTTTGCTCGCGCTCTGCTAGCCGATCCGCGCATTCTTATTTTGGATGAGGCAACCAGCAGCGTGGACACAACCACCGAAAAAGTGATCCAGCAGGCGCTGGACCGGCTGATGGAGGGACGCACCAGCTTTGTTATTGCCCACCGGCTGAGCACGATTGTGGGGGCAGACCAGATTGTGGTGTTGGATAACGGCCGTATTGTCGAGCAAGGCACCCATGAAGAGCTGCTAGCGCAAAAAGGCCGCTATTACAACCTGTACACGATGCAGTGGGCGGCGCAAGAGGCCGCAGACAGCCAAAAGCACTTTAGCCAAAATTAACAGTATGCGTGATGCGTGAAATGGAATACTTTCACGCATCACGCTGCTTGCATCATCTACCCAGCCTATTTCGTAAAATAACTCACTTCCCAATGCCGCCCGGCAAGATTTAACGCTTTTTTTACCAAATTTCCCCCGCCACTAGGTAGAAAGTCGCATTCATTTTCCGCTCAGTAGTACATATGTAGAGTCGAGATTTGTTTCACCCTGCTGGTAAAATGATCTTGGTAATACCAATTTTCAACTGCCTGTAGAGGGTCATCTGCACAAATCATTATGGCGCAAAAACAAATTCTGAGTGCTCCACGGGAAAGCACGCAAAACATACAACTGGAAGATAAGGAAGACGGAACAGGAACGGCCGTGGAATCTGTGGCCACGGCTATTGTTGTGAGCGATCAGAACGGCAAAATTCTCTGGGTCAATCCCGCATTTTCCAGGCTTACCGGCTACTCATCTGAAGAAGTTTTAGGAAAGAACTTCAGAATATTGAAATCTGGAACGATGAGTGACCTGATTTACCAGGAGATGTGGCAAACAATTTCAGCCGGCAATGTTTGGCACGCCGATGAGCTAATCAGCCAGCGCAAAGACGGTGCTTTTTACTCTGAGGAGATGACAATAACTCCGGTAAAGGATGACGACTGCCAAATTGTTCGATTTGTGGCTGTTAAAAAAGATGTTTCGGAGCGCAAACAGATTGAAAAGAAGCTGCGACGACAGCTAAGAGAAGAAGAGCTGTTGCGGAAGGTGATGGACCTCACCGAGTCAAACAGCAATTTGACAGACATTTTAACTGAAGTTTGCCGCGAGCTAGCCTGTTTTTTCAAAGTTCCCAAATCCGCTTTTGCTTTGATAAATGCTGAACATACAGAATCTGAGGTCATAACCGAATATTGTGAACCTGGCTATCAGAGTTCCATGGGGGCGATAATTCCGATTGCTGGCAACCTGTCCTTACAATACGTGATTGAGCAGAAAGAGCCAGTGGCTATTGAGGATGCCCAAAACGATCCACTGATGGCCCCAATTCATGGCTTGATGAAAGAATTTGGCATTGTATCAATGCTTATCGTTCCAGTCATGGTTGAGGAGCAGGTAAAGGGCACGGTTGGTTTTGATAGCTATGTCAAGCGAAATTTTAGTCGAGAAGATATAGCTATCAGCAAAAAGGTTGCGGCATACATTAGCCATGCGGTGCAGCGCCAGCAGGCCAGAGAAGCGCTGCAGCGTGAGCGCGACTTTGCCCACCAGGTTATGAACAACATGGGGCAAGGTCTGCTGGTGCTGAGCGCCCAGCGCACCATAGATTTTTGTAATCCTGCCTTTGCCAATATGGTTGGGTATAGCGCAAAGGAACTGAGTGGACGCTTTATTGGGGAATTGATCCGGTTTAAGGGGGAAACGGCCGTTGCGGAGCCAACGACCGAGGAACAGGAAGCACACAAAAGCGTACGTGAGTTTGTCCTGGTGCATGCCGATGGGAGTGAGATTCACGTGCTGGTTACGGCCGTTCCCCGCAACGAGAATATTTTAGAAGACGGAGCCATTTGCGTGGTAACCGATCTTTCGGCCCAGAAAAAGTTTGAAAACGCCCTGGCTGAAGCGCGCGACCAGGCGATAGAAGCAACGCGCCTTAAGTCTGAATTTTTGGCCAACATGAGCCACGAAATTCGCACGCCTCTAAATGCAGTTGTGGGCATGACCAGCCTGATGCTGGATTCACCGCTAACGTCAGAACAGCAAGAGTATGCCCAAACCATTCGCAGCAGCAGCGAAGTGCTGCTTGCGCTGATCAACGACATTCTGGACTTTTCCAAAATTGAGGCGGGCAAACTAGATCTGGAGGAACGGCCGTTTAGCGTACGCGACTGTGTAGAAGAGGCGTTAGATGTCGTGGTTACCAAAGCAGCCGGAAAAGATTTGGAGCTGGCCTACATTATCGACAATAAAGTTCCCAACAACATCCTTGGCGATGTGACCCGCGTACGGCAAATTTTGGTCAATTTGCTAAACAATGCCATTAAGTTTACTGAGGTGGGCGAGGTAGTTTTGTCTGTTTCTTGCCACGAAGATCAGTGCTCAAACAGCTCAACAGAAGAGAGCGTTCTCCGTTTTTCTGTAAAAGATACCGGCATTGGCATTCTGCCAGAAAGATTGAACAAGCTGTTTAAATCGTTTAGCCAGGTAGATGCCTCCACCACGCGGAAGTATGGAGGCACTGGCCTGGGGCTGGCCATTAGCAGGCAGCTGGCAGAAATGATGGGCGGGCAAATTTGGGTGGAAAGCGAATATGAAAAAGGCTCAACGTTCCACTTTACCATTGTCACCAACTCGGTCGTTTCCAAACGGCGTGTCTTCCCACCAAAATCTCTCTCTCTGCTTAAAGGCAAGCGGGTGTTGATTGTTGACGATAACCAGACAAACTGCAAGATATTGAGCAAACAGAGCATTTTGTGGGGCATGGTGCCCACAACTGTTTTCTCTGGGGCAGAAGCTCTATTGCTCCTACAGAGGGACGAACCTTTCGATATTGCCATCCTCGACATGCAGATGCCAGAAATGGATGGCGTAATGCTGGCAGAAGAGATACGCAAACTGCGCAGCGAGCAATCGCTACCTCTGATCATGCTTAGCTCTATTGGCGCACGCGAAGAGTTCAAGGATGCCCCCCATTTTTCTGTGTTTTTGACCAAGCCCGTGAAGCAGCAATATTTGTTTGAAACGCTGATGGCCGTTTTGTCGGATACGGCCGTTGTTAGCCCATCCCACCCTCAAAAGCCGGAACTAGACCCCAATCTAGGCAAGAATCATCCCCTGCGCATCTTGCTGGCAGAAGACAATCTCGTCAACCAAAAAGTCGCCCTGCGCATCCTTGAACGCATGGGCTACCGGGCCGATATTGCCGGTGACGGGCTTGAAGTGCTGGAATCCTTACAGCGCCAGCCATACGATGTGGTTCTGATGGATGTGCAGATGCCCTACATGGATGGCGTGGAGGCTACAGAGCAAATCCGCGACATCTGGCCCCCAGAAGAACAGCCCGATGTTATTGCCATGACGGCAAACGCTCTTATCGGGGACCGTGAAAAATATCTAAGGGCAGGCATGGATAACTACATCAGTAAGCCTGTACGGGTTGAAGAATTGATGAGCGCTTTGGCCACTGTGAGACCTCTTTCTGCCAAGCAAAAAAGCTAACGCCCCAAACAAAAAGCGCACCCAATTCTGAGTGCGCTCCTGTTTTTCCCTTACCTGTAGCTGTTGCGTTACTGGTTTCCGGGAATTTCCAAGGTTTGGCCTACGTAAATAACGTAGGGAGAGGTCAGGTTATTGGCTTCGGCAATGGAAGGCCACGGAACCCCATACTGCAACGAAATTAAGAAGAGCGTTTCGCCTGCCTTAACGGTATGGGAGAATGCTGGCGCAGGCCCGGGCGTGTCCACCGGAATTTTTAGCTCATCACCTACGGTTATTACATTCGGATTTACCAGGCCATTGGCCTCAGCAATTTGCACCCAGCTAATGCCAAATTTAAGCCCAATCCGGTAAAGGTTGTCTCCAGGCTGCACCACGTAGGTCGTTTCTGTTCCCGGAGATGGGGTGGGGCCTGGGTTCGGGTTGTTGCCGCCGGGCAGCGTTAAGACCTGCCCCACTCTTAGCACGTTGGGGTTCACCAGGCTATTGGCATTTGCAATGGCCACCCAAGAAATGCCGTACTTAAGGCCAATGCGATAGAGGTTTTCGCCAGCGGCAACTGTATGAGTTGCCGGAATTGCTGTTGTGGTCGTGTTGTTGGTTGTGGTGTCTGTGGTGCTGGTATCGCCGGAAGTGGCCGTGTCGGTGGTTGTGTCTACGGCCGTATCGTCCGTCGTTGTGCCCGTGTCTGAAGGCTGTTCAGTGGTGGTATCCCCAACACCGCCGCCTGCCTCGCCGCTGTCATCCTGGGTAGTATCACCAGAATCTGTGGCCGTATCGCCGCTGCCGGTATCAGTTGTTGTGTCGCCGCTCGTATCCGTTGTTGTATCACCACTGGTGGTGTCGCCAGTAGTGGCGTCATCAGTAGTTGTAACAGCCGGTGTGGTAACGATATTATCCGTCGTTGTATCACCCGTGTCACCGGTGGGGGCACCATCTGTACCACCCCCTGCGTTGGGATCGTCAGTCTGGCCAGTCTGATCGTCCGTCGTGCCCTCATCAGAGCCGCCAAGCGGCCGTTCGCAGGCCACGGCCAACAAACTGAGCAAAATCAACATGATTAACAAATTAAATAATCGCCGCTGGGAAACCATTTCATACCTCCAAAAAACTGACAATTAACTCACATTATACCGTTAGCGCCTTGTGTACAAGTGAGCGGGCTGGTTTTGGAGGCTCTGCCTGAAAACCACCCCTTTACATTAACATAACCAATAATTGACTTACTATAGCACGTTCCTTGCTTTACGTAAAGTTATTGCTTTTTTTTCGGGAGCTATGGCGAGGGCAAATGGGTATGCTATAATCGCCGCATCGTTTGCAAACAAACCCCTTGGCTACTTTAGACCGATGTGGAACGATTACCGCCCGTATAGAGCAAACTGCACTTAATAACGCGCGTAAGATTTTTACCTTACGGTGATAATCACATGCAGCATCATCCACCTTGCGTATATTTGGTCAAGTCGTTGGGAATGGGGAGAAGCGGCCGTATTAAATATTTCAAGAAGCAAAGTCTATGAGCGGTGAGTTCATTCTTATAATCGACGACAGTCGAGAAATTGTGAAACATCTAACGGAAACAGTGTTGCCATCTTTTGGCTATCGTACTATGCATGCTTACGATGGTCAGACTGGCTTAGAGAGCATTCGTGAGAACGAGCCAGATTTAGTGATGCTAGACTATAACCTGCCGCAGATGACCGGGCTAGATGTGCTGCAACAAATGGCTCAAGAATCTTTAAGAACGCCTGTCGTCTTGATGACAGGGTACGGCTCTGAACTGAGCGCGATTGAAGCGTTTCGTTTGGGAGCCAAAGATTACATTATCAAGCCCTTTACCGTTGATGAAATTGTAGAAACGATTGATCGTGCCCTGGTAGAAACCCGGCTGCTTCACGACAAAGCCGAGCTGGCGGAGCAAATTCGCCGCCTGAAGGTAGAGATGAGCCGCCAAAATAACGAAATGCGCACGCTTTTCAACATTGGCAAAGCCATTACTTCTTTGCTAAGCGTCGATGAAGTTTTGCAGCGTGTCTTGGAAGCAGCCACTTACCTGACAAACGCTGAGGAAAGCATCATCTGGCTGCCGGATGAGGATGAAAATACGCTACGGCCGTATGACCGCCAAACGCCTGCGCTAAACGAAAGTAAACGTCAGCCTTTACCCCAAGCCGATTCCTACGCAGAAGAGGTCATGGAGTCTGGACGGCCGTTGCGCCAATCTACCATGTCCGGTGAGGGAATCAAAATAAAGGCGGGCTGCTTTGCCCACGCCATTTTGTATGTGCCCTTGCAGCTGCGTGGCATCAACCTGGGGGTATTAGGGGTAAGAAACTGCTCGGCCTACCGCGCCTTTAGCAAACAGGATGAATTCTTGCTTACGTTTTTAGCTGACTACGCGGCAATCTCTCTGGAAAATGCCCGCGTTTTTCAGGCAGCCGACCAGGCTTTAGCCGCCCGGCTAGAAGAGCTCAATACCCTCATTCACATAACCCAAACCATCACCGCCTCTTTGGACCTGCAAGAAGTCATTCATCTCACCATTCAGCAGGTGCACGACAGCTGGCGAATCGAAGCCTCTTCGCTCTGGCTGCTAAACGAAAGCTCACAAACGCTCCGTGTGCTGACCAACGTGGGAACGGCCGTTGAAGAGCTGGAAAAAATAGAGCTGCAGCTGGGACAAGGGATTGTGGGGAAAGTGGTGAGCAGCGGCAAGCCCATCTACACAAACGACGTAGCCGGTCATGAACATCATTACCGCGAAGCGGACGAGAAGACCGGTTTCGAAACGCGTTCCCTGCTGTGCGTGCCGCTCATTTTTCATGAAAAAGTAGTGGGCGCCATGCAGCTGCTCAACAAAAAAGACGGTGACTTTGGCGAGATGGACTTGGAGCGCGCCCGCGCTATTGCCGCAGCCATTGCCATTGCCGTCAGCAACGCCCTGCTGTTTGACGAGGCCGAAACGCGCAAGCGGCAGCTGGAAAATGCGCTGCATCAACTGGATACGGTCACAAACGCCAAGCCCTCCTGATCGCCATCGCTCGCTTATTTCCTGCTCCTCCCCGTTCGCTCTCTGCACGCCAGCTTGCGAAACGCCTCCGGGCTATGTCTGGCCCCTCTCGCCTGAATGACATTTGCCCCCGCAACAATGTGACACATTAGCAGCGTTCCCGCAATCAATTTCTAAATGCTTTTTGTTCACCACCTAAAATTCATTGCTGGCTTAATTCCGACAGCGCATTTAGAAGCCGATCCACTTCCTCTCTTGTGTTGTAATGAACAAAGCCAATCCGCACCAGGCCACCTTTTTCTTGCAGCCCTAGTCGCTCCATCACGGCCACGGCATAGTAATCACCGTGCCAGACAAAAATTCCCTGTTCACCTAGCTGCGTAGCGACCGCCTGAGGGGTCATCCCCTCCAGGCTAACGGCAAAGGTTGGCGTCCGTTCTGCCAATCGCTCTACATCCGTAATCCCATAAACGCGCAGGCCAGCTACCTGTGTGGCCCCCAACAAAAAACGCTGGCTCAAAGCCATTTCATACACTTTAATGCGCTGCATGGCCTGCACCAGGCGCTCGCGGCGCGAGCCTGGCGTTTCGCCACCAATGGTCGCAAGATAATCGACTGCGGCCGTTACACCCGCCAGGCTCTCAAAGCTTTGGGTCCCTGTTTCCCACTTGCCCGCCGGTTTGGCTGGCGCGGGCCGCACCTTGTAAGCCATTAGACTGTCTAGCAGCTCGTACTTGCCGTATAAAATGCCGGTATGGGGTCCAAAATATTTATAAGAAGAGGAAATAAGAAAGTCGCAGTTGATGGTCTGCACGTCGATGAGACCGTGGGGGGCAAAGTGAACAGCGTCTACAGCCACAAGCGCACCCACAGCGTGGGCCAGTTCGGTCGCTCGTTTTACATCGCTAATGCTGCCCACCGCATTAGACGCATAGGTCAGGGCCACCAGCCGCGTCTTCTCATTCAACAAACCGGGCAAGGCATCCAGGCGCAGGGTACAGTCGGTAGAATCAAAGTCGAGCCAGCGCACAACCACGCCGCTGTCCTCGGCAGCCAGCAGCCAGGGGGAAATGTTGGCGTCGTGGTCCAGCCGGGTAACGATAATCTCGTCACCGGGTTGCCAGGTCCGCGCCAGCGCGCGGCTCAGGCTAAAGTTTAGGCTGGTCATATTTTGGCCAAAGACAATCTCGTCCGGGCGACGTGCGTTGTAGAAGTCCATCATGGCCGTTCGGGCAGCGTTGGTAACGTCGTCGGTGTAGCGGCTGGTAAGGAAGGGACCGCCAGAGTTGCTGCCGCCGTGGCGCAGGTAACCGCTCATAGCGTTGATAACGCTTTGTGGCACCTGGGTGCCGCCAGGGCCATCGAGGTAGACGGCCGTCTTCCCATTAACTTCTAGCTGGAGGGCGGGGAATTGAATACGTAAAGGAGCCGGATCGAGAGAAGTAGGTGTTGTCATAGTAGGATTATAGCAGTTACTCAGCGCCTTGCGACATTCAGGCAGAAGCTCTCTTGTGCATAACCTGGGCTCTGTCGCCTTTATCATACGATATTGTCAAGCGTTATAGCTGCTATCAAGCACCCTCTATTTAGAAAACCAGTAAGAGCTAATTCAAAAAACTGAATTAGCTCTTTACTTTTCCCCAACTGGCACGAGAGAAACTGTATTGTGTCGCCTCTGAACTATGCCAAATACGTTAAACTTTGTTAGTTTGCCACTATTCAACTGCGACAACAGTATTTAGAATATAGCGAAACGTTTGCTAGATCGTTTGATCGGAAAACCAGTTTAAAGATTCAACAGGACTTGACGTTTATTGTTGAGAGTTTGTCCCGAATCCTTTACAATAAATTTGTCGTACCAGTTATCAGCGTCGGGCAATAAGATAGGTATTCAAATGCTACAAGTGAAACTGTTGGGAGCCACCAACATCTCGCTTGATGGAAATGAGGTTTCCTTAACTGGCCGCCCATTGGCTTTGCTTGCCTATCTTCTGTTGGTCCGGCAAACCCATCCGCGGCTAAAATTGGCACAATTCTTCCATGAAGATACCCAAAATCCCCAGGCACAATTCCGCTGGACCCTCAACAGGCTCAAACAAGCAATCAGTTCGAAATATCTCATCATAGACCGCCATGCCGTTACTTTTGACTTCGAGACGCCTTATGAACTTGATGTTGCCGCCTTAGAAAGCGGCGTCATTGAGGCGTACAATGGCGAATTATTATCAGGCCTCCACCTTAATAATGCCGCTGATTTTATGAACTGGCTTTTATTCCGCCGGGAAGCTTATCGACAACAGTATGAATATTTTCTGGTCAAACAGCTAGATGCTCACCTGCAAGCAAGCAACTGGGAGGCAGTAATAGAGGTTGCCCATCGCCTGCTTGAACTGGACAACCTGCGCGAAGAGTGGCTGATGCTGCTTATGCAGGCCTATGACAAAGTCGGGAACGAGGAACAGGCTTTAAATTTGTATGATATTTATCAAAGCGCGTTAAAGCGTGAGCTCAATCTGGAGCCAGGACAAGAAATACGGCGTTTTGCAGAACAATTAGTCGCAAAAACTGCGCCAAAGCAATCTCTCGCGCTTTCCCAAGGGCAGCGCAACCCGCCAACCTACCTGCAACCAGAAAGAGAAGAAGTACATAACGACACGTTTGTTGCCAGAAAGTCGCAGCTGCAACAGTTAAACCTGCTTCTTGAGCAAACGGTAGCTGGCAAGGGACAGGTCTTTTTAATTAAAGGCAGTGCAGGCAGTGGTAAGACAGCCCTTATACAAGCGCTTATCCAAAAAGCAACGAGCACTTACCCTGAGCTTCTAATTGCCTATGGGCGGGGTACATCGCTCAATCAAGCAGGTGTTCCTTACCAACCTTTTATAGATATTTTTGCGCTGCTTCTGGCTGATGTGCAAACGGCCGTTAAAACCAAGCGTCTGCCGCTTTCTATGGCACGCCGCCTTTGGGAAGCCTACCCTCAAACGTTTGCCACCATAAAGACATTTGGTCCAGCTCTGTTAAAAAATTGGTTTTCACACCAAGAGCAATCGGAAAACGTGTTCGAACTGGGCCAATCTCAGGCCATTCTTTTCCAGCAGTTGGCGGTGACGCTCACAGAATTATCCAGGCATCATCCTTTGCTGCTTTGTATTGACGATCTTCATTGGGCTGATGAATCATCTGTCAGCCTTCTGTTTCATTTATGCCAGCAGCTGGAGGGATGCAAGGTTTTTCTGGTCGGGGCGTATCGTGAGGAAGAAGTTACCGGTGCCAAAACAGTTCACAATCAAGCAATACTGGAAATTCAGCGGAGAAGCGGCAACCGGCCTATTGATCTGGGTGCCCTTGTGGAGGATGAAAACAAGGATTTTATCAGCACCTTCCTTGATAGAGATTTAAACGAATACTCTGAGCAATTTCGTACTGCATTTTTACGCCAGACAAACGGTCATCCTTTGTTTGCCGCGGAACTGCTTGACGCCTTAAAAAAGGAAGGAATGCTCTACGAAGATAGAAACGGCCGTTGGAACGACAGACAAGAGATTATCTGGCACCAGTTGCCTACGCGTGTCGAAGCCGTGATTGGCAACAGGATTAACAAACTGCCAGAAGAGGTACAGCAAATACTGGCTGTTGCCTCGGTCGAGGGAGAGACGTTTACGGTGCAAGCAACCGCTCACGTGATGGGTTATGAAAATCGTACTTTACTAAAAATCCTTGAACCAGCCTCCACACTTTCGCCACGAATTATTCATTCAGTTGAAGCCGTTCAACTGAAAGATTCGCTTTTGCTTCAATTCAGCTTTTCACAGACGCTTTTTCGACAATATCTGTACCAGCGAATCCATCCGGCCGAAGCCAGGCTATTGCATGGGGAAATTGCCGATGCCTTAGAAACTGTTTATGCCGGTGCGGGCAAAACGATAGATGCTTTTCTTGGCTATCATTATGAAAAGGCAGGTCTCCGCTCAAAAGCAGTTCATTACTATCAAGCTGCGGCAGAAACGGCCGTAGCCCAGCATGCCAATGAAGATGCAATTTTATATTTTACCAAGACTCTAAATCTGCTACCCCAAAACGAGCAGTTAACTAGAGCTAATTTACTCCTGGCGAGAGAACAGCTCAATGATTTGTTGGGGGATCGAGAAGGGCAAGCCAGGGATTTGATAGAGCTAAAAGAAATTGTAGAGCAGTCACAGCAAAGCCAATTAGAGTGCGTTTATTTGCTTAGAGAAGCAAACTATTTATTTAACGTAAATGATTTTGTAAAAGCAGAAGAACAGGCCAATCACGTTCTCCAAAATAGCGGCCTCACTCTAGAGCTAAAATTAATGGCCTATCAGTTGCTCGGACGCATTCTTCTCATGCAAGGAAAAGTAAACGATGCCAGGAATGTGCTAAAAAGCGCCTTAGACTGTGCGGAGGAGCTAACAACGAGGGGCGTTGAAGCTACAATTTTCCGTAACTTTGGGCTGGTTTCATCTTTACAAGGTGAACTAACAATTGCCCGCTCCTATCTGAATAAAGCACATACGTTGCATAGTCAGGCGAATTCAACGCTCGGTGAAGCAAAAACATTACTAAGCTTAAGTATTGTTGAGCATCAAAACGCTCATTATTCCAGGTCGCTTGAATTCGCTGAGCAAGCTCTGTCTATATTTCAAAGAATCGGGTTTCGCAAAGGAGAAGCCGAGGCATTGCAACAGATTGGTGCGGTTCATACATCTTTAGGCAAACTTCCGTACGGCACCCAATATTTGCAGAAAGCTCGTCAAAATTTCCGTATGTTGAACGATAAGGTGGAGGAAGCAATAGTGCTTGGTTACCTGTGCGCAGCAAATTACCAACGCAAGCAGTTGCTTGCTGCCCAAGGTTATGCTGAAATCGCTATCCAGCTCCTGGATTCATTCGATTTGCTTTGGCACAAAAACTGGCTACATACACTTTTGGCCAAAACGTGCATCAAACTTAATCAATTGGATAGTGCGCGATTGAGTATTGAAGCTGCAAAAGATTGCTGGTTAGCTCTTGCACTATCCCCGTGCAATCTTTTTACCCAGGCTGTTGAGCTTGAGCTTGTTTACGAGTCTCAAGATTTCGATGCTGCACAAAACCTCATCCAGCCCATTTTAGTTGAGCTTGAGCATCACCTGCCCAATGGCGCTGAAGATCCCTTTTACATTTATGCAGTTTGCTACAAAGTCCTCAATAAGCTTAACGATCAGCAGGCTGTGCCATTGTTAGAGCACGCTTATTCTCTGCTAGGAAATATTATGGAAAAAATCCCAGATAAAGAATCCCAGAAAGCATATCGCACAAAAATTTTAAGTAACCAAGAAATCCTACTGGGTTACAGTCAAATTACAGGAGTACAAGTTTAATCCATTGTTCAATGAACTTTACCGTATCATTTTCCTCAGCGGCACAAAACAATACGCCGATAGGCAAAAGAGAGGAAGCCGAATGAAACAGGCCGTCCGAATCAGAAAATATACGTTATTTATCCTTACAATCTTGTTTTTTACTGCATCCATAATCCTATTTGTAGCCTGTCAGCCAGAAGAGGAGCCCATACAAATTGGCGTGGTTAACTTTCTTCCGGCTATGGACAAGGTGTTGGATGGCTTTCAGGAAGGCATGAAAGATTTCGGCTACGATGAAGATACTGAAATCATTTACATTTACGACGGACCCGCAGCGAGTACGGATGATTTACCATTGATTGCTGAAGCGCTGGTAGATGCAAATGTGGACCTTATCCTGGCGTTCAGCACCGTTTCCGCCCTGGCGACCAAAACGGCCACCGAAGGCACGGACATTCCGGTCATATTTGCGCCCGTCACTGATCCAAAAGGAAGTGGATTGGTTGGGCCTGGCAGTAATATGACGGGAGTAACAAATGGAGGCAGCGACCGTAAACGATTGGAGTGGATGATCAATATTGTTCCCGAGGTTCAGGTTGTCTACATTCCATATAATCCTAACAGCAGTGCCTTAAGTGCCCTGGCTGAAGTTCAGGAAACTGCTGAGGAATTGGGTCTAGAAATTATTGAGCAGCAGGTAGATAACCAGGCGGATATTATTGAGGCTATCTCTAACATACCGGAAGAAGTCGATGCTGTTTTCATGTTACCAGACATTGTAACCGTCGCTGAAGTACCAATTTTTTATGAGGCTACTGTGTCTCAGGGAATTCCTATCGTTGGCGTGGAAACAGCCTCTGTAGAACAAGGGGCGTTATTCTCGTTTGGAATAGATTTTGAAGAAGTCGGGCGACAGGCAGCTGGCATGGCAGATCAGCTCCTTAGGGGCAATAGTACAGTAAGCGAACTGCCTGTAGAACCAACTGATTTCTTCTTGGACATCAATCTGGTCACAGCCAACCTGATTGGCCTGGACATTCCCGAGCACGTATTGGAACAGGCACGAATTATTTATCGTGAATAGAAATCGTTACCACTGAACCTGGTGCTAACAAACTATTCTGTAGATAAACCATTACTCTTTGATATGTTTAATCGTATAAGCTCTCGCCTCCGCATTACTTTTATTTTACTGGCATTGCTGCCACTTTTATTTGCTGGGGTCATCATCCTGTGGATCAGCTACAGTGCGCTTAATGATCAAGCAAGAATACTCCAGGATGAGTTGGCGCGGAGAGTTGCAGTAGAAGTTGGCGCCTATATTTTAAATATAGAAGAACAGATAAAGGTAGTGATTGCCACAACTGATTTGGAGCAAAGATCGGCTGAGGAGCAATTAGAAATATTCAATGAGTTACGGGCGCAACAACCAGCCATCCGAGAACTCTATCTTTTGGATAATCAGGGAAATGAAGTGGTTCATTCCTCATTTCTGGCGATCAAACCAGAGTCGACTCTGTCTAGTCGTGCCGGGTCTCTGGAATTTCTAAAGCCGGTACAAGAAAAAGACACCTACTTTGGCCCGGTACTAACAGATGCCCAAATTCCCAAAATGATCATTGCCGTACCGCTCGAAAATCTTCGAACCGGTGATATAGAGTTTGTCCTGGTTGCCGAGGTCTTATTCAACAACATTTGGGATCTTGTCGAAAATATTGAGGTCCGTGAGGGAGAAAATGTTTATATCGTTGACGACAGGGGCACAATTGTTGCCCATCGCAACACTTCTGTTGTTTTGCGAGGACAGAGGGTTGAAATACCGAATCAAAATTGGTCATTTGACCTGGACGGCAATCGGGTCATCGTTCAGGAACGCTCGATTCAGCTGGGCGATCAAAGACTCATTGTGCTGGCAGAAAAGGAGTTTTCTGCCGCCTTAGGTCTGGCGTTTACTACCGTCTATATCGTACTGGTCATTTTGGGGGTATCGCTCGTTGTAGCTGTTGCATTGGGCCTTCTGGCAACCAATCATATGGTAAATCCAATCCAGCAGATGGCGAGCGTGGCGCGAAAGGTTCAAGACGGGGATTTAGAACCACGAGCCAGGGAAAGCGGCCTCGTAGAACTTGATGAGCTGGCACGTGCATTTAACAGCATGACTGCACAGCTACGCGAAATGCTGGTAAATTTGGAAAACCTGGTTGCTGATCGAACACAAGCTTTGCGCAGCAGCGCCGAGGTCAGTCGTTATTTATCCACCATATTGGAAAAGGATATGCTTCTGACAGAAGTTGTTCAGCGGCTTAACCGCGAAATGAAATATGGACTGGCAGAAATTTACCAGGCTAATGGCAATTTTGACGACTTAGAATTGGTTGCTTCAAGTGATGAGCAAGAGGCAACAATATCCTTACTTCAAGATGCTTCACCCCCTTTAAACACTATCCTAAAAGCGGCTAAAACGAGCACCCCTGTTTATATACTGGATACCCACAATTCCACTGAATCGTTTCAGTCGCATTCTCGAGCTATGCGATTTCGCTCATTACTGGCCGTTCCCATTGCTCGGGCAAACCAGGTACTGGGCGTC
This sequence comes from Promineifilaceae bacterium (SeqCode), assembly GCA_041987425.1. Classification (GTDB taxonomy): domain Bacteria; phylum Chloroflexota; class Anaerolineae; order Promineifilales; family Promineifilaceae; genus Leptofilum. The sequence continues at coordinate 14,833 of JBHIWP010000104.1, forward strand.
TTGGCTGTGTACAAGCCAGGCGCCAATGAGATTGATACCAGCGATGTGGATTTAGTGCAGTCCATTGCCAACCAGCTAGCAATTGCTCTGCAAAATGCCCTCTCTTTTGAGCAGCTTGTTGAAGATAAATTAGAAGAAGCCAAACAGCGCGAAGCAGCGCAAAGACAGTTGGCTGCTTACCGCAATTCCCCTCTGGGGCGTGCAGACGCTTTGGCGGAAGCCCTGCTTAAGCAGCCTGGACAATCCCTCGTTTCTCTTTATAGGCTAGCGCAGGCGGTTGATGGAGATCCAGATTCAACAAATCTCTTGGCTAATTTGCCACGCGCCATAAGTAACCGAATTGTTGGGGAAGAGCCTAACGATAGCTCTGCTACAGATTCGGTAGGCAGCTTGATATTTCGGTTGGCTGAAGGCTTTAATTTCTTGCTCACCAGTCAGGAGAGTCCAGAGCTTCTTTCGGTTGGTTTTCGTCAAATTCTAACCGCCTTAAAAAACGAATTTTGCCTCGATTGGGAGGAAAGAGAATCATTACGTAATACTTTTGAGCTCTGTCATCGCCTACTTTCAGCCAACAATGTTGAACAAATGACCGCGCTTTCATTGGACGACTGGACGGCCGTTTCCAACACCACACCCACGCGAGCCTTAATCGATGAATTGCTCACGTTGTCTCGTGTACTAGACAGCCTGGTTGCCTACGAACGAGTCGAGGCGGTGGAGGACAAAATCACCTATTTGGTGGCAGCAGTTGAACAGTGGCAGCAAATTAGTCGCCAGGCCAGGCAAAAATTGCAGGGCATTGACCGGATATTATTGGAGCGAATTAGCGAAAAGGGTCTCAACATCGTCAACGGAGCATTAAGCGACCTTCAACTAAAGGCACACATTGCTTATGAATTGCTTACAAAGCATACCTGGCAAAA
>JBHIWP010000105.1:0-15708 GCA_041987425.1 Promineifilaceae bacterium (SeqCode)
TCCCAATCGCGATGCTTGTAGCTGCGGACGCACTCTTTGCAGACTTGCGCCGAATCTACTTCGCCGCTGCTGCGCCAGCGCCAGCGAACGGTAGCCAGGTGGTTTCCGCATGTGGGCTGGTAGCAGACCGGGCAGACAATGCCATTGGCCAGGGCACGGCTGCTTGTTTGGCCCCTTCCTAAGCGATCTTCTTTGTTACAAATGTGGCAAAATTTTACGGCCATGTGAAATTGTGGGCGACCTACGGTCGGTGGCGAATAGCGAGTTGTGAGTTGTGAACACAGACTTTGTTCACAATTAAACCTTCACAATTCACGATTCATAGTTAAAAAAGCCTTCTCCTGATTTACGGCCGTATTTCCCCGCCAGCACCATTCGTTTGAGCAACGGAGACGGCCTGTATCTATCCTCGCCCCACTCATTAAACAAACCGGTCATCACGCCCAACACGGTGTCCAGCCCTAGATAGTCGGCCCATTCAAGGGGGCCATAGGGATAGTTTGTGCCCAGCTTCATGGCCTGGTCAATGTCAGTTGGGGAGGCGACGCCTTCCAGCAAGGCGCTCACAGCCTCGTTGATAAGGCAACATACGGTGCGGGCCCGCACCAAACCAGGGCCATCGGCAACGACGGCCGTTTCATATCCCAGCTGCTCTACGAAGTTCTGCGCTTTTTCTAAATGTGCTTCTGCCGTTTGCAGGCCAGCCGCCAGCTCAATCATGCCCCCCTCTTTACGAAGCGGGGGCACAATACCAAAGCCTACCACCCGGCTGGGGTTGGGCACCCAGGCGGCCGCCTGGGTGGTGCTGGTAGCCAGGGCAGAGGTAAGCAGCAGGGCGTCTGGCGGAATAAAAGCACCGAGCGCCGCCAGCAGTTCCTCTTTGGCCGCGGCCGACTCGTTGTGCAGTTCAATGGCCACATCGACCCCGGCGGCATCTGGCATCGCATAGCCGCTGTGCAAAGCAGAAGTAAAATCTTCTACCAGGTAGAGAACGGTATCATGGCCTGCCTGGATACAGAGCTGGCCCATCTGCTCAAGAAAGGGGGACTCCCCGGCAATTACAACTTTCATGTAAAACCTTTTTCGCGGTAAAGGCCGGCTCAATCTGGCAGAGTGACCCGGCCTAAATTAGTAAAAAGTGGGCAAATTATACTCGTTTTTGGGAGAGGGTGTGGAGGAATTGGCGAACGGCCGTATTAAAAGCCTCCGGTTGGTCAATGGGCGTGCCATGACGCGAGTTGCTGATCACCTCAAGTCGTGCTGTGGACATCTCGCGAACATATGCCTCTTTGGTCGCTACCGGCGTGTAGTCCATGTCCCCGCTGATTACCAGCACGGGGCACTGAACGCGGTTAAGATGCGGACGCACGCTCCAGCCAATTAGCGCGTTGGTGGCTGCCTTGTAGGCTTTTGGCTCGTTTTCCCGCATCTGCTGCACAAAAAGCGACTTGTACTCGGCCTGCTCTGGCTCTGGGAAAAGCCTACCGCCAATAAATTCGCCAATTTTTTCCATAGATAGGAAGTTAAGCACCAGCCGCCGCTGCATAATCTGCCACTTTTCTTTCAAACTGCGGGGCACCAGTTCTGGGCCGCTGTTAACGATGGTCAGGCTCTTGATACGCTCTGGCTGATCGACGGCCATTTGGAAGCCAATCATGCCGCCCATAGAAAGCCCAACCAGGTGCGTGGCCTCGATTTCCAGATGATCGAGCAAGGCAAAGGTATCGTTGGCAAACTGGGCGACGCTGTAGGGGCCAGCCGGTTTACCAGAACGGCCGTGCCCGCGCACATCGGCCACAATCACACGAAACTGCTCGGCAAACACCTCACGCTGATATTCCCAGGAACGGCCGTCTGTGCCTAGGCCATGCAAAAACAGGAGTGGCTCACCTGCTCCCTGTTCTTCATAATAAAGTGAAATGTTTCCCAAATCGGCAGCTGGCATGCGTATGACCTCCAATTTCCCCTGCAAAGAATGCTTAAATGCCGTCTACCGAGTCGATAGACAGCATTATGTTAAACATAGGCCAACTAGCATACCAAAGGGGGGGGAAAGGTCAAGAAAACGGCCGTCAGGCCAGTTGAAACGGTTTGCCGCGCCCAGTTTCGCAGTACTGGCGCAGGCTGTCCAGGTAATATCCCCAGCTAAAGTTGTAACGGCCGTATGCCTCCTCGCTAACCTCTTCTGGATAGTTCTGGACAAAGGTCAACTGAGTCATACCGTTCTCGCCTTCTAAACCAAACGTGATGGTGCTTTCATGCCACTCATCGTGGCCGCCAACGCACTGCCAGTGCACTTCTCGGTTTGGCTCCTGTCGAAGAACCTTCATGTCTGGATTAAAGTCATTATGAAAACGGAAATCCAAAACCGCTTCCTCCATATCTGTCTCTACCTCGGTTGTCCACCAGGAGGCCAATTTATCGGGCAGCGTAAGCGCAAGAAAGACATCTTTTGGATTTGTATCAATTTGCATGATATGAATGATCTTCTTCATCTTTATCTTTCACTCCTTTGGCTGCTGCCGCCCCATGGATGAGTATGTAGAGTAGATAGGAAGAACGGCCGAAAGGCCCTTTCTTACTTTTGTTGGACAACTAAGACATCAGGTGCTGTCATCGGCTGACTCTGGATTTAATTCCCAACGTTTTTCGTCGCGCTCGGCCAGCTTTTCGCCTGTTCGCAGAGGCTCATCGTCTTCGTACTCAATGCCGTACGCCTCGCCAATCTCTTCTACATCGTCCTGGTCGGGCGTAGGGGCCATGCCACCGGCCGTTTCTTCGCCTACGTTGGCATCGTCCCAGGCTGCGTCAATATCACCTCCGGAAAGCGTTGGCGATTTGGCATGATGCTGGGTTAACCGCTCCTGAAGCTCATCACTTCCGGCATTTAAGGCCTGCCGCGCTTCTAAAGATTCCTGAATCGACGCATCATCTGTATACCGGGCAATTTCCTCACCATAGTTTTCTTCCTGGGCATCCTGCAGCAGCGCCAACGTTGTTTCTGCATCCAGTTCCAGCGGCGCTTCACCTTCTTTGTCCAAATCGAGGGAAATAATTTCGACCGGTCTTGGCGCGTCATTGCGCGGCGAAAGTTCTGATTTTTTCAATTTTTCATTTTCATCCGGTTTTGGGTTATTCCGTTTCTTGTCCATTCACATTCCTCCTAAAAAAATAGGGCGAAGCAGCTTCATTTAAGATGCGAGGGGGGCTCAGCCTCGGCCGAGGCCCAAATGGAGGTCGGGTCTACTTCATAAATTATCTCTAGCAGCGTCTGGGCCTGCCCCATCACTGCCTCGTCTTCGGTGGCACCAGCCTGCGCCAACTGATTGGCTAAAGTATCCTGCCTTTCTGCGGAACCAGGCGCGATGTCCAGCAAGTCCTCGTTGACCTGCCCATACTCTTTCTCCAACAACGCCTTCAACTTCAAATAGGCAGGCTTAATCTGTTCCTCTGGGCCAATGCCCTTGAGGATGTTAGGACGTGACATGATTACGGCACCGGCAGCCAATGCTTTTGTGAGTTTGGTTTTGTTATCTAGCTGATTTATCTCCATTAAACAGTCCTTTCCCGCGCTTCAATATGCGCCTTGAAATTGCGCAGGTCCTTTTCTAGCTGGGCTTCTTCATCCGTGAAAAACAAGGCAGCCTTATCAACCAGGTTATCGGGCGGAATTGTCTGCGACGTAATGGTAACTTCCACCTGTCCTTTGGGTAAGCTGGTAAACGTTACCTGGCCGCTCTTTTTCAAATCGCCCTCAACTGTCTTCCAGGCGACCCGCTTATTTGGCTCCCGCGTGGTTATTTTGGTCGTCCACTCAAATTTTTTGTTAAGTGGTCCCTCCATTACCCAGTGGAAAGTTTCTTCATCCGTTTGGGTAACGGCCGTAACGTTTTCTAAGAATTGCGGGTGGTTTCGGAAGTCTACCCAAGTATTATAGAGGTGAGACACATCACCGTTCACAATGATGCTTTTGGTCACTTGATTATTGGTACTCATAGATTTTGTTACTCCACAAAATATTTTTTAGAGATTCGGCCGTAGACATCGAGACCCGGCCACATATACTAGCCTACCGATAAAAGGGAAATTTCCCCATATACTCAGTCATACAAATAGGATATAAAAACGGTAGAGGTTCTTCCTCTTTCATGTTCCTTTAAAGCTGTCCGGGACATTTGTGCCTCAGATAGATTGAAAATAGCCCTCCAATTCCGCTATGGTGAAGATGTTTGCAGCCAACAGAGAATTTTGCAGACAGAGTTAGTGTTGCCCCACTTTGGCGTGAAGCCAAATGGCAAGGGCTAAGGAAGAAAAATTATGTCTCAGCTAAGAATGGGAACTAGAACAAAAGAAAGTCCAAAAGAAGTATTGGCCAAAGCAAGCGCCTTTTTTGGTCCTCACGGTGTTGGCTTAAGAATTATTCCTCGGGGAGAGAATGTGCTGGAGTTCAGCGGTGGAGGCGGCTTTGTGCGCATAGAAGTTGAACCGACCAAATCGGGTACTGACATTGATGTGCAGTCTCAAGAGTGGAACTACGATGTCAAGCGCTTTTTGAGTCAATTCTAGGGATGAGGAGCAACGATATCATGAAGACTGAAGAAAAAAGGCGACTAAGCGACAGTCATCCACTGCCCGAACTACAAAAAACGGCCTGGCGCCTGAGCCGCCAAATCTTGCGAATGACTACAGAAGCTGGTTCAGGGCATCCTTCCAGCTCTTTATCAGCTATTGACATAATGACAGCGCTCTATTTTGGCGGCGTTTTACGCTACGATTCGAAACGGCCGTCCTGGCCTGAACGAGATCGCTTTATTCTGAGCAAAGGGCACGCTGCCCCGGCGCTTTATGCCGTGCTGGCTGAAGCGGGATATTTTGACGCCGCCAAGCTGATGAGCCTACGCGAAATGGAAAGCCCGCTGGAAGGGCACCCAAACATGCGAGCATTGCCGGGTGTAGAAGCCTCTACTGGCTCATTGGGTCAGGGGCTATCGATTGGCCTGGGTCATGCTTTAGCCGCCCGCGTAGACAAGCTCGACTTTCGCGTTTATGTGCTGATTGGCGACGGGGAATCGGACGAAGGTCAGATTTGGGAAGCGGCAATGGGAGCGGCAAAATACGAGGTTAGCAATCTCACCTGCATTCTAGACTACAACAAGTATCAACAGACTGGTTCTGTCACCGAGGTTATGCCCTCATTGCAGCCCGTGGTTGACAAATGGGAAGCGTTTGGCTGGGACGTGCGCCAGATTAACGGCCACAACATGGAGCAGACGCTGACAGCCTTGCGCGAGGTGCGGCGAGTGAACCAACAGCCGCAAATTATTATTGCCCACACGCTGAAAGGACGCGGCCTGTCGCCATTCGAAGAAGATGACGTGAACCGGATGCACGGCGAGCCGCTGGACGAAACTGAACTAGAAACGGCGCTGGCCGATCTGGATGAACAGTATGCAACGGCCGTTGCCGACAAGATTCAAGAACCGGCACTTACGGCCGAAGATGTACACGGGGAGATTTAGAGCATGAATATTGGCAAAGCAATTGGCCTGGAGTACGGTCCGCCAACCCGCAACGCATTCGGCGAAGCGCTGGCCGCTCTGGGGAAAGAAAATAAAAACATTGTGGTTGTCGATGGCGACGTCGGCAATTCAACCCGCACCGAATACTTCGAGAAGGAGTTTCCCGACCGCTTTTTTAATATGGGTATTGCCGAGAGCAACATGGTTGGGGTTGCCAGCGGTCTGGCTGCCAGCGGCAAGGATGTGCTTACCGCCAGCTTTGCGGCCTTTTTGCTGGGCAACGCCTACGACCAGATTCGCATGGGCATCGCCTACCCGCAGGCAAACGTGAAGCTGGTTGGCTCACACAGCGGCATCAGCATTGGCGAAGACGGTCCCAGCCAGATGGGCATTGAAGATATTGCCCTGGCAACCTCTTTGCCGCACTTTACGGTGCTTGTTCCGGCCGATGCGCCTTCTACCGAAGCGGCAACCCGGGCGCTATTTTCCTTTGATGGTCCTGCCTACCTGCGCACGGGACGGCCAAAAGTGCCCGTTGTGTACAGCGATAATGTCGAATTTGAGATCGGCAAGGCAAACCAGCTGCGAGACGGCCGTGAGGCCACCATTATTGCCTGCGGGCTAATGGTGGCCGCCGCACTGGAAGCGGCCCACACGCTCAGCGAGGAAGGGGTGGAGGTGCGCGTACTGGATATGCACACGATTAAGCCACTGGATGAAACGGCCGTAAAACTCGCCGCCCAGCAAACCGGCGCCATTGTCACCGCCGAAGAACATTTGCTGCACGGCGGTTTAGGCGCTGCGGTGGCAACGGCCGTAGCTCAGCACCATCCCGTGCCGATGCGCTTCGTGGGCATTCGCAACCAATATGCCGAATCCGGCCAGCCGGAAGAGCTGCTGCAAAAATATCACCTCATGCCGGAAGATATTGCCCAGGCTGTGCGCGAGGCTATTGCCGCGAAGCAAACAGCCGACTAACCAAAAAACAACGGCGAACATCTTCTCCACCGAAAGAACAAAGACCCTTTGCGCTCTCTGCGCTCTCTGCGGCTTACTATTCAGTAAACTTTCTGGCCAGCGAAGGTAGATCTTCGGCGTAGGCCGGATGAATGTGCTGTGACTGTTCCAGCAGCTGCCACGTAGATCCGGCTTCCATATGGGCCAAAATTACGTGGATCAGTTCAGCGGCTTGCGGCCCTACCAGGGTGGCACCCAATATTTCGTTTGTTTTTTCATTGATCACCAGCCGGAAATAACCGTTACTGTGACCCGTGGCCGCAGCCCGCGACACATTTTCCAGCGGCAGCGTCGCTTCCCTAGCTGCAATGCCTGCCTCGTTGGCCTGGGCAAGCGTCTGGCCGACGCGGCCCACCTGCGGGTCCGTAAAAAAGGCGTAACCTAGCACGCGATCGCCGCGCTGGCGATTCTTGCCATCCAGGATAGCCAACAGGCGGCGATGATCCTCCCAAGAAACGTGCGTAAAGGCAGGCTGGCCGGTGACGTCACCTATGGCGTACACGCCGTCGGCGGAAGTGCGGAACTGGTCATCCACTTGAATATGCCCATCTTCATCCAGGTCGATTCCGCCCTGCTCTGGATTGAGGGCCTCTACGTTGGGGCGTTGCTGGTGAGGGGTGATACGGCCGTATCCACCACTACCTCAAATAGATTCTCCTTGTAAGCTACTTTTTCCACATTGGCCCCCAAATGAAAACGAACCCCATCCGCTTCCAAACCCTGCTGCAATGCCTGGCTCACCGCTTCCTCCTCTTCCGCAACCAGCCGCTCCGCCACTTCTACCACGTCAACCTGGCTGCCCAAACGCTGCATTGCCTGCGCCAGCTCCAGCCCAGTGTAGCCGCCGCCAATTACCACCATTTTTTCTGGCAGCGTCTTTAGCTCCCAGAAGTTTTTGTACGTCAGGTAAGGCGTGTCGGAAAGCCCCGGAATGTCGGGGATGAAGGGAGATTTACCAGTGTTGATAATAACAGTGTCGGCTTCTACAGTTGTCTTTCCCACTCTTACAGTGCGGGCGCCAACAAACTCGGCTTCTGCTTCAATAAGCTCAGCTCCGGCGCTGTTTAACCGTTCAACAATCCCTTCAGGATGAATCGAATCGCGGACCCGGTTCATAACCTCCTCAAAGGAGACCTTGACCTCAGCATGGACGCCTAACGCCCCCGCATTTCGGGCTGCGGCCGCAGCATGGGCCGAGGCCAACAAGGTCTTTGAAGGAATGCAACCCGTGTTGACGCAGGTGCCACCCCAGGCGGCACGTTCAAAAATCACCACGCGATGTCCTTTTTCGGCCAGCGCTGCTGCCAAAGGCACACCCCCCTGCCCGCTGCCAATGATGACAAACTCTGCTCTTTGCATAACCCTGCTCCTGACGCTTCTCGATTGCACCAATTTCGTTATCGGTTAATTTTGAAGAGGAATGATTGGTCCAATCCAGACGATATTGATTGTTATTTAACAGGTTAAGAGGGAATAGAAAAGCCAGCATATACCCAGATATAGCGTAAGGGCATGTTTTCGATATATAGCCAGAGTAAACAGCAAATTACGTGCTATGATATCGCCAAAAAGGAATCTTCGTATGACTCTACAGCTACAACTGCTTGCAGAAATGATATTAGCGATGGTTTTGGGTGGCCTTATTGGCTTTGAGCGTGAGAAGGCCAATAAGCCGGCTGGATTGCGCACCCACATGCTTGTGGCTGGCTCGGCCGCTTTTCTCACCGGGCTGGGCAGCGTGATAGTACCAGAAATGGGGATTGATCAAACCATCCTTCGGGCTGATCCTATTCGCATTATTGAAGCTGTTGTCACTGGCGTTTCATTTTTAGGCGCGGGCACCATCATTCGCAATCGTCAATCAGAAGATCAGGTAGAGGGCTTAACAACGGCCGCTTCCCTGTTGCTAACAAGCGCTCTGGGCATTGGCATCGCGGTAGGCCAGTTTTTCCTTTCCATTGGGGCAGCAATCATTGTCCTCTTAATCCTGCGTGGGGTAAAATTTTTGGAACCAGATGATGATAAAGATGATTAGGCCGTTTGGCGTTGACCGCCAACGCTATTTGAACCTCTGAAAACCGTTTACCAATTACGCAAGGATTACAGACAATGGGAATCAAAACATCAATCGATCGCCAGACGGCCGAAGGCATCCTCTTTACCGATCAATACCAGCTAACGATGGCCCAGCTGTATTATCATATGGGCCTCCACGAACGAACGGTGCAGTTTGACCATTTCTTTCGCAGCTATCCAGACTATGGGTCGCATCAGGCAGGCTACTGCATTAATGCAGGTCTGGCTTCTTTGCTAGACTGGATGCAAACGGCGCATTTTCGGCAAGAGGACATTGATTACCTGCGCAGGCAAAAGGGGCGAAACGGCCGTTCCCTCTTCCACGATGATTTCCTAAACTGGTTGCAAAAAGATGGCACCTTCAACAGCCTCACCCTAAACGCCATCCCAGAAGGCCGCGTGGTGCACCCCGACGTGCCTCTTACCATCGTGCAAGGCCCCCTGGCAATGGCCCAAATCCTGGAAACGCCCCTGCTCAACCATCTGAACTACCCGACTCTCATCGCTACCAAAGCCGCCCGCATCAACCAGGCCGGTCGAGGCCAGATGGTGCTGGAATTTGGCATGAGGCGCGGCCCGGAACGAGGCGTCAACGCCGGGGCGCGAGCTGCACTTATTGGCGGAGCTGATTTCACCTCCAACACCGGACTCTCGCACACGCTGGGCCTGCCGCCCCAGGGAACCCACGCCCACAGCATGGTGCAGCTCTTCATGGCCCTGGGCGAAGGTGAACTGGGCGCTTTTCGTGCCTATGCCGATTTATACCCCGATGACTGTCTGCTGCTGGTAGATACCATCAACACGCTGGAAAGCGGCTTGCCCAACGCCATCAAGGTTTTTGAGGAACTGCGTCGCAAAGGACATGAGCCGGTAGGCGTTCGCCTGGACTCGGGCGACCTGGCTCATCTGGCCGTGCGCTCAGCCAAAATGCTGAACAAGGCTGGATTCCCCGACACGCGCATCGTGCTGTCTAATCAGCTAGACGAGATGACCATTTTGCAAATTGTGTCTCAAATTCGCGACGAGTGTGCCTACCAGGGCATCGAGGCAAGTGAAGTGATCGGCCGTCTTGTTTATGGTGTTGGCACCAGCCTGATCACCTCCGCCGGGGATGGGGCGCTGGACGGCGTATACAAGTTGGTGGCCGTACAAAAAAATAGCCAATGGCAGCCAGCCATTAAAATTTCCGAGAATCCGGCCAAAACACCGAATCCCGGCCACAAACAGGCGTGGCGCGTTTACGACACCCGCGGTCAGGCCACGGCCGATTTGCTCTGCCGCAGCGACGAAAACCCCCGCCAGATGAACCCATTACAGCTACAGCATCCGTTGGTGCCGGGCACCAGACGCCAGCTTAGCGCGGATGAGGTGTCAGAGATTGAACCGCTGCTTCAGCCCGTGTGGGAAGAAGGTAAGCTGGTATCTGAACAGCCAGACCTGGAGCAAATTCGGGCACAGCGCCAAAAAGACCTGGCGCGGCTGGATGCAGGCGTGCGGCGCTTGCTCTATCCACACATCTACCACGTTTCCTTAACCCCTGCCCTATGGCAGCTAAAACAGGAGCTTATTGACTCCTACAAACAGAAGAAGTCCTGATTTATCTGGCTCCGTAAACAAAAACAATCTCTCGTCTAGTGTAAAACAGTTCTCCTTACCCCTCGCCGGAAAACGGACTAACGCAACGTTTATATAGTTGGCAAAAAGCTTTTGCAGATAGGCTAGCTATTTGCTTAGCGTGGCTGTTGCCGTGCAAATCAGCGTTTTATTTCCGTTTTAGGCAGGTATTGGAGGAATCTAAAAATGAGTAAGCAAGCGGGCAAATCAAAGAGCAAAACTTCAGCAGAGAGTGCCACCCATCGCGAGAAGGCACGCGAAGAAATTTTAAGAGAGTTTGGCGCCAGCACGTCAGACATGATCCAAAAAGCGGCCGTTATCCTGGAAGAAGAAGTAGCTGCTGGTCTTTTGGCAGCGAAGGAAGTTGAACGCAGCATGCGCGAATCCGGCGAAGTTCGCTCAGATTCGTTCGATGATATTGTTGTGCGGCTGCGCAAAGATGCTCACGACGTGGTCAATATCATTGGCGAACAGGTAGACCAGATGCGTTCTGAGGAGTTTGATGAGCTATCTCATCGCTTTCAAAGAGACGCCCACGAAGCGGTAGACGTTTTGCTGAACGTAGTGACAAACGCGCCGACCATTCTTAATCGCCTTCTCCAGGCAAGTAACAATACTTCAAAACAAGAATCAGCTGAGGCAGCCGAAAAGCAGTCATGAGTCAATTCGATTTCTTTGAAAACCGGCTAAGCTTCTACCGGGAAATTGCCCTGGAAAATCTTCTGGATGTTCTGCCAGCGCGGGAACCCAGACGCTACTTTTATGAGCTTTTACCCGAGTATCCCAGGCGCAGCGGCAAGGGGCTGCGAGCTGCCTTGTGCCTTGCTACCTGTCTCGCGTACGGCGGCCGTATTCAGGACGCTATCAACTCCGCGGTTGCTATTGAGCTCTTTCACAATGGCTTCCTCGTTCACGATGATATCCAGGACGAAAGCATGTTTCGTCGTGGTGAGGGGACGCTGCACACTCGCCATGGCGTTGGCGTGGCTATCAATGTTGGCAATGCTCTGAACCTGCTCAGCCTTCAGGTGCTCATGAAAAACCAGCGCCTGTTGGGCGGCAGGCTGGCCTGGCAGCTTTTTGGCGAAAGTTCCGAGATGCTGCGCCAGACTTTAGAGGGGCAGGCACTGGAATTAGGCTGGATTCGAGACAACGTCTGCGACTTATCAGATCGCGACTATTTGCGCATGGCGTTAAAGAAGACAGCCTGGTATACCTGCATTTACCCCTGCCGCACCGGCGGCCTCATTGCCACGGGGGGCGGTATCAATCCAGATCGCTTTTATCGTTTCGGCTGGTTTTTGGGGATTGCCTTTCAAATTCAGGACGATTTGCTCAACCTGGTGGGGAGCTACGGCCGTTACGGCAAAGAGATCTACGGCGATCTGTGGGAAGGCAAGCGAACCCTGATGTTGATCCATCTATTGAACCACTGCACCGCTCAAGAACAGAGAGACCTGAAAGCAATCCTGGCATTAACCCGCCAGGCGCGCAGCGCAGACCAAATAGAGTGGATTTATGAAAGAATGACCCATTACGGTAGCATTGCCTACGGCCGTAAATGTGCCAGACAGTTTGCCGGTGCTGCCTTGTATGAATTTAAGCATGCCTATAGTCATCTGCCAGATTCAGATGACAAGCGATTCATTCTAGAGATGGTTCTGTACATGATTGAGCGGGAATGCTAGAGATTCCCATTTCAACTCAGTTTCAGCATTACCACTGCGCGCAACCCGAACCCTTTTACACAGAGAAGGTTTGGTCTAGTTGGAACAGTCGTGCTATTCTTATGTCTATAACTTTCATCGACGAGGATGCCGACTTCCAATGGCTGAACTACAAGCAGTGTCAGGTCAACTTTACATTGTTGATGGCGTGATGCAGACGGTCAACCCGGCCGCAGCGGGCAAGTCAACGAGCGTTCCCGGCATCCTCGTGCAGCCCCCGCCCAGCAAAGCCCACCGCAGCCGCAGCCGCGACTTTCTGTTTGCCCACCTCACTCTGAGCGGAAATCCAGCGGAAACGGCCGTATTGGCTCAGGACCTGCTTGATCTCATTAGCCAAAAATTCTATGCAACCAGCGGCAGCCTAACGGCCGCACTGCGCGGCGGCATAATCGCCGCCAACCAGGCCCTGCTGCGGCGCAACCTCACCAGCAAAGAAGTAACGCGCGAAGGTGGACTGACGTGCGCCGTGCTGCGGCAGGGTGAGCTGTTTACCCTACAGGCAGGCGAAACGCTGGCCCTGCTGGGCCACAACTTTGGCATTGAGCGGCTGCCGCCTCGCCCCTTAGACCACATCACCCCGCTGGGCCGCACCAGCGGGCTAGACATACGCTACGCCCACCATCGTCTGCAGTCGGGCGATTTGCTGCTGCTGGCTGACCCGCGCATCACTCATCTGCCTACAGACAGCTTTAGCGACGCCCTGGTAGATACTGATATCGAAAGCGGGCTGGACGTCCTCATCGATATTGTGGCTGATGAAACTGCCCGGCTGCTGCTGGTGGAGTTTAACGATAATACCCTGTTGGACCTACCCGATATTGTGCAGCCGACACCGCGAGAAGGCCGCAGCGCCACTCCTGTGCCGCAGCCACGGCGCGATCCAGAAAGCGTGCCCCTGCCCGCTGCTGGCGGCGAGCGGCGACCCCAACCGATACGCGAGGGCACGCCGCCTGCCAGAGACGGCATCCGCACGCTGCCCACGATTGACCGCCAGCAGGTAGAAACCACGGCTCGCCGCGCCGGATCGCAGGCGGCAATGGGGCTCTCGACCTTCACGGCCTGGTTGGTGAAGCTGCTCACTCGATTGCGCCCCCCGCGAACGGCCGTTGCAGAGCAGGAAGAAGAAACTGTCACCTGGACCTGGCCTATTTTAATTGCCTTTCTCATCCCGATTTTCATCGCCGTCATCGTCTCTGGGGTCTACCTGGAGCGGGGCCGGGTGCAGCGCATGGCGGAAATTCGCACGGAGATGGCCCAGCTCATTGGCCTGGCTGACCAGGCAGGCAGCGACACGGCCCTGGCCCGGCAGCATTACAGCCAGGCCCTGGTGCTGGCGGTAGAGGCCGAAACAGAGGTGCGCCCGGGGGATGAGGAAGTAGCACGCCTGCGCACCATTGCCCGTGAACGGCTGGACGTTCTGGATGACGTGACCCGGCTGGCAGCACGGCCGTTTTACGAATTTAGTGAGGGAACCGCTCTCACCCACGTGGCGCTGCGCGATGGCTTCAATGGCGGCATATTCATTTTGGACAAAGGCAACGGTCTGGTTTACGAATACGAAACTGACGAAACCTATCGCAACCCGCTGACGCTGGAGCCGCAGGCGCGCGTTTTTAACGGGCAGGCCGTGGGCAGCGGGGTTGTGGGCAGCGTAATCGATATGTTTTGGCGGCCGTCTGGGGATGCCGTTACGCGCGACGGGCTGGCTATGCTAGACAGCAACGGGGCGCTGCTAACCTACCAGCCCAACCTGGACAGCACCTTCGCCGTACCGCTCGACCTGGCAAGTGAGTGGCAGGCACCTATCGCCATTGCCACCTTTGACGAACGGCTCTATGTTTTGGACATTGGCGCCCAGGCTATCTGGAAATATTTCCCTCAGGGCGACGATTTTACGGCCAATGCCGGGGATCGCACCATCGTGTTCACAGAAGATCCAGAGCTGAATCAGGTTATTGATTTTGATATTTTTAGCCAGGATGGCGGATTGGTGCTGCTGTATCGCGACGGCCGTATTCGTTACTACGATACGCGCTCCAGCCGCCTGGTGTGGGATGAAACTGACGTGCTGACCAATGGTTTGCTAACCCCGTTGGTAGCGCCCACGTCTGTGGAGATAGTCGGGCGAGGCTTAAACGCTTCAATCTTTATTGCCGACCCGGGAAGCGGCCGTATTGTGCAAATTAGCCGCCCCACCGGCCAGGTGCTGGCCCAATATCGCGCCACCGGCCCCGACGGCAGCGAGCTGTTTAGCCAGATCACGGACTTCGCCATTGCCGAAACCCCGCTGCGCATCTTCGTCACCACCGAGCAAACGCTTTATCTGGCCGTTCAGGAATAGTAACTTTGTAATTGAGTAATTTGGTAATTCAGTTACCCAGTTCCGCAATTACCCAGTCTAAAACGGCGTATCCCCTTCCAAATTTTGGTGCCATTCCGTGAGGAAATTCATGGCTGCCTCAAACTTTTTAGCGGGCAGCATTTTGTAGCTGGTGATGCCAAACTTACGGTAAAGCTCGCCATACACTGCGCCAAACTCATTGCGTTTGGTACGCTTGCCCAGCGCCAGCGCCACCGTCTTCACTGCCTGGCTGATTTGCATGGCCTGGTCTTCAGTAATGTGGCTTTTGGGGCTGGGCAGCGACGCTTCCAATTGCTCCAGACGCGTTTCGTGTTCATCCAGGCGACTTTCCAGGCGTGCCTCTAGCTGAAGCTGGTTACGGGCCAGTTCAGCCATCGCCATTGCCATTTTGTAGGCCTGAGCTGCGGGTGAGTTTGAATCGAGTAAGTCTTCAATCTCAGGCGTTGCTGTTAGTCTTCCTGACTGAAACGCTTCCCACAGCACTGTAGCTGCCTCTTCTTGAAAGCGCTCAAGCTTTGGACGAAGCGCCTCCTTAACTGATGAAACTCGAATACCGGATAACCAAAGTGGAACTAAATCAATCCGGAGAACATACCCGCTTTGGGTTCCACCAGGGGTAGACAAATTATCTACCCCTTTTAAGCCCTTACTCAAAACAACATGCCCTTCTGCACGTCTTCTTTGCCCCTGTGCATCAATGCCCAGCGCCTTACACATTTGGGTGAGCCCAGCGTAAACTTTGCCGTCTTCCGCTTGAACGGCCGTCAATTCATCATCATAAAACAGTACCGTTTTTTGCTCCGTAATCTGGAGTTTCTGGGCAGATTCGCTCATTTGTATATACCTCATCCTACCTACACATTAACGTAGTTCTATTGACACAATTTATAGTCAAAGGCAGCAAATCGTTTACTCTCTTGCCATAAATACGAACCCAAAGGGAGTACCAAAACAGCACCCCCTCTAATTCACATCACACAATCTGAAATTGCTAAACTCTTTCGAAAGGGGTAGATAAATCGTCTACCCCTTCTCTAAAGTCCCAGGGTTTTTGCCACTATATGTATTTTACATATAATGTTATGTTAACTAAAACCTGACTGATGGCATCACCATAACAATTCCATCTTCAGGTGCTCATGCAAGGCGAATACCCAATTCTATGCTCTGGCAAAGGGTATGCAAATACCATGCTCTTTATATTATGTTGACTCGCTATAATTTGGCAAGCGAATTTTACTATTGAGAGTACGTCCGAAAGATAGTGTAGGGCAAAACGAATAGAGCAGAGAAAAAGCGCAAACTAGCTAGCGGTGAGTGGCAATTGGCAATTCGACGATGAAAGCAGCACCCTGCCCTGGCGCGCTTTCGGCCCAGATACGGCCGTTATGCG
>JBHIWP010000106.1:0-15697 GCA_041987425.1 Promineifilaceae bacterium (SeqCode)
TAGCCAAACTAAAACTATCAAAGTGGTAAAGAGTAAAACTATGGCATCAGTCGTCGCAATCTCCAAAAGTAAGCTAGTGAAGATGAAAGCGAAGAAGAGGGACGCTGCGGCAATAGAAATGATCGACACTTCAAAAGAAGACTTCGTCGAAGATCAAACGATTCAGATGAAGAAGGTAGAATTAGAAGAAGCAGAAGCCGCTCCCCACGCAGGAACGGCGCTCAAGCAGCAGCAATCGGAGGCAGCCGGCCCCCAGCTACCAGGGGCCGGCGGCAAAGTAGCAGCAATAGTCAAAGCAGCAGTCGGTAAAGCCAGTCTAAAAGCAGTAAGAAGTGATAAGTAAAAAGTGGCACTTCTCACTTTTTATTTGTCACTCGTTACTCTTAGCAAAGGTTCATCACAATGACTACACTACTCGAAGTCAACAACCTTGTTACCCGTTTCTATACTCAGGAAGGTGTCGTTCACGCCGTTAACGGCATCTCCTACAGCTTAAAAAAAGGCGAATCGATGGCCCTGGTTGGGGAAAGCGGCTGTGGTAAATCGGTAAGCGCGCTTTCTTTGCTAGGATTAGTCCCTTCGCCACCCGGCAGTGTAGAAGAGGGCGAGGTGTTGTTTAACGGCGCCGATCTGCTGCAAAAGTCGGAACGAGAGCTGCGCTACGTTCGCGGGGGCGAAATTGGTATGGTGTTTCAGGACCCGATGACCTCGCTTAACCCGGTATTGACCGTGGGCAAGCAGCTGAAGGAAGGGATTCGGCTGCATCTTGGGTTAGAGGCAAAAGCTGCGGAAAGCCGAGCTGTTGAGCTACTGAATCTGGTGGGTATTCCTGATGCAGCCAACCGGCTGAACGACTATCCACACCAGTTTTCTGGCGGGCAGCGGCAGCGCATTATGATTGCAATGGCGCTTTCTTGCGATCCGGCGCTGCTCATAGCCGATGAGCCAACGACGGCGCTGGATGTCACGATTCAGGCGCAGATCATTACCCTGGTAAAGCAGCTAAAAGAGCAGCTCGGCATGTCTGTTATCTGGATTACGCATGATTTGGGCGTGGTGGCCAGCCTGGTGGATAAAGGTGCGGTGATGTACGCTGGCTACATTGTGGAGATCGCCAACGTGGTGGATCTTTACACAGAGACGAGCCATCCCTACACGCTGGGCCTGCTGCAATCGCTACCCAAGGTCGATGCCCGAGAGCGACAGCGGCTAGTGCCCATTGAAGGCACACCGCCCGATTTGTATGAAGAGGCGACACACTGTCCTTTTGCGCCACGCTGCCGCTTTGCTGTCGCTCACTGCTGGCAGGAAAATCCACCGCTGCAGCCGATTTCTCCAGGGCATTCAGTGGCCTGCTGGCGCTGGGAAGAGGTGCAAAAGGCAGGCAAGGTGGCAGACGCAGCGGAGGTGACAGCATGAGGCAAGAAGCGCAGAAAAATGGTCAGTCAGACGTTTTGGTACGGGTGGAAGGGCTAAAGAAACATTTTCCTATCCGGCGGGGTTGGCGACGGCAGCAGGTGGGTGCTGTACAGGCCGTGGACGGGCTCGATTTTGAGATTTATCGAGGTGAAACGGTGGGGCTGGTGGGGGAAAGTGGCTGCGGTAAGTCCACAACGGGGCGCTTGCTGCTGCAGCTGTTACGGCCGTCTGCAGGCCGCGTTTTTGTAGATAACCAGGAACTGACGGCGCTGTCGCCGGAAGAGCTGCGCGCCAGCCGCCGACACATGCAGATGATCTTCCAGGACCCTTATGCCTCGCTCAACCCGCGCATGACAATTGGTGAAATCATTGAAGAACCGTTGCAAGTGCATGGCGTGGAGGCGGGGCCAGCCACGCGGGCCAAGCGCGTGCAGGAATTGCTGGAGCGGGTGGGGTTGAATCCTCATTACACGCAGCGGTATCCTCATGAATTTTCTGGCGGGCAGCGGCAGCGCATTGGCATTGCCCGCGCCCTGGCTACAAGCCCCAACTTTATTGTGGCTGACGAACCTATTTCGGCGCTGGACGTGTCGATCCAGGCCCAGGTGATTAATCTGCTGGATGACTTAAAACGAGAGTTGGGGCTAACTTACCTGTTCATTGCTCACGATCTGGCGATGGTGCGCTATCTAAGTGACCGGGTGGCGGTGATGTATTTGGGCCGGATTGTGGAGCTAGGTGAGCGAGATGAGGTGTTTGAACGGCCGTACCACCCCTACACCCAGGGTTTGCTATCCGCCATTCCTATTCCCGATCCTATCAAAGAGGCCAAACGGCAGCGCATCATCTTGCAAGGTGATGTGCCCAACCCGGCAAATCCACCCCAGGGCTGTCGCTTTCACCCCCGCTGCCCCTACGCCACCGACATTTGCCGCACGGAAGATCCCATCTTCCGCAACCTGGGCACAGCAGAACGGCCGCACCACGTGGCCTGTCATCATGCTGAGAGTGTGGTAGGGGAGATGGATGTTGTTTAGAGAGTAATTGGTTAACTGGGTAACTGAGTAATTGATCTAATTACCGGGTTACTCAATTACAAAATTACTTAACCACCCGCAATGAGAAGAGTCGCCATGGCTAAAACCAAATCGTAGCCAAAATGCACCAGTATGGCGACGGACGTGCTGTGCCGTTGGCGAATGTAGCCTAAGATGAGCGACAGAAGCAGTAGCACGACGGTGGCCGGAGTTAAGAAGCCATACTGCACGTGCACAATAGCGAATAAAATCGAAGTGAACCAGATGCCCAAGACCGGCTGTAGCGCCCCGCGAAACAAAATCTCCTCGCCTACACCCGCGCCAATAGCCAGCGCCAGCCAGTGCCAGAAGCCAAAGTCCCGGTAAAGTAGCTCATTCAGTTCTTCTACCAGGGCGATTTGTTCGGGATCGATGGCTTCCCAGACAAGGCCGCCCACTGATTGCAGCACGACGAGCAGGAAAATCCAGCCAATGGATTCTACCGCTTGCCGGGCAGTGATGCGTTCCAGCCCAAGACGTTGGAAAACGGCCGTCCAATCCCGCCGCATCATGGCCCCTACACCTAAAAAAGCAAGCAGCACAAAGGCGAGCTGCTGGGCCAGGAATAACCAGATAGAAACCTGACTTAAATTCTCGGCCAGAGTCTCCAGGCCGCCCGCTACTTGCAAAATTACGCTGCCAGCGAGGTAGCCGCTGAGCATCAGCGCCAGCGTATGCAGCGGTGAATGGGGGTCGATGGGCAGAATACGCTCCAGGCTGTGCCGGGTGGATCTAAAGCTGACGATGATGCCCCAAACGGCCGTTGCCTGCAAAAAGATGCCAAAAGCCACGGGGCTATCCAGGTTGAGATCCACCATCGAGCGCAGCTCATTGGTTTGAAACACAAAGAGCACCCCCACAAAAAAGAGAGGGACGTTTAGCCCAATGAGCAGCAGATCGAACAGCTTGTGAAAGGTCTCAGCCTCTTGGGCTCGCACAATATTGGCTAACACAATCAGGCCGACAACCAGCGAAATCTCAAAAATTCCCATAGCTTGTCAAGTCAATAAGTGCGCCAGGCAGGCGGCAGATGATCCCACAGGTTCAGATGAATCAGATGCCAGCGGCCACGCTTCCACTCTAGCACGTGCAGGCTGGTATTATAAAGCCAAAATGAGATGGAGTCACTGCCTGTTGCCAGCCGCAGCATGGTGGAAATCAGGCCGCCGTGGGCAATGCCCAGCGCTGGCTGGCCGCTGGCTTCAGCATCGGCAACCAGGGCATAAAGCGCGGCCTGGGCCTGCTGCTTGAAGCCGGTGTAAGTATTGGATGGTTTGTAGATGGGCATGGCCTGGTACGGGGATTCGGAGGAGGGTAGATGTTCAGAGACGTAAAACTCTGCTTCGCGCAGGTAAGCATCGGTTTTCAGGGTGCAGTTTAGGGCTTTGGCAATAGGAACGGCCGTTTGCTGAGCGCGTTGGAGTGGGCTAACACGTACGCAGCCAACTTCTACGCGTGATTGGTAATCTAATTTGGCGTGCGTGGCTAGCCAGGTACCCAAAAGTTGTGCCTGCCGTTGTCCTAAATCTGTTAGTGGGCTGTTCCAATCCCCGTCGTCTCTTTCCACTTGCCAGCGTGATTGTCCATGCCGGGCGAGGTAAATCTTCATGGACTAAGTATATGCCAATGGAGGTAAAAACGGAAAAAAGTAAGCTAATGGCTAACGGTTATAGCGACATGCCCTACTTTTTGCCCTGTGTCAACATAGCGATGCGCTTCGGGAATCTGTTCGAATGCGTAAGTTCTATCAACGACCGATTTCATCCGTCCAGCTTCAATTAACGCTTTCAGAAAAATTAGCTGTTCGGCCGTATATTTTGCCACCACGTCATATTTTTGATACGCAAAGGCTTTCATTTTCGTTGCTTCCATTTTGGTCAGAGCAAAGCACCGTGCGTTACGGAGATGACTACATTTCCCCGCTTATGGCCTTTATCGACATAGCGGTGCGCTTCAGAAATTTGGGCCAGAGGATAGCGTTTGTCTATCACAATTCTTAATTTCTCTGACTCGATCAAGCCCTTAAGAAAGGCCAGCGCATCATTTTTTTCGATAGACATGCCGCTAATGACGCGCTTGCCACCCGTTAGGGCAGTCCATCGCACCAAAAATGCGTTGACCAAACCGGTCGTGGGTAGATAACGGCCGTTTTGCGCCAAAACGTTCTTACAGCGAGCAAACGAACTCTTGGTAACCGTGTCAAAAATAATGTCGTACGTTTCCCTGCTTTGGGTAAAGTCCTCTTTCGTGTAATCAATCACCTTGTCGGCTCCCAAAGATTTGACCAACTCTACATTCTTGCCGCTGCAAACGCCGGTCACTTCTGCGCCAAAATGCCTGGCAAGCTGTACGGCATAGGTGCCGATGCTGCCAGAAGCCCCAATGATGAGGACTTTTTGCCCACTCTGAACGTTCGCCTTGTCTCGCAGGAAGAACAGCGCGGTTGTGGCCCCGTCAACGGCCGCAGCAGCCTCCTCAAAACCGAGATTGGCCGGTTTTAGGGCCAGTGACCCAGTCTCTGGCATGCAGGTGAACTGTGCATGAGCGCCTGCGCCAAAACCGGTAAACCCAAAAAGCTCATCGCCAGGTTTAAAGCGGGTAACGTCTTTGCCTACTGCTTCAACCACTCCGGCCAGTTCTATACCCGGTATTTGGAATCTTCTTCTGGGCCCGGTGAGGCCAAGGATAAGCCTGCCCCACGCAGGTTCACCGCGGCGCATCAGTCCGTCTGCGGCCGTTACCGTGGTGGCCTTAATTTTTATCAGCACTTCATGATTCTTTGGCGTCGGTTTTTTTACTTCCTTAAGCTGAAGGACGTCAGGCGAGCCATATTTTGTGTAAACAACCGCATTCACTATTTATGCTCCTTTTAGTCAGGGCTACCCGTAAATAGAAAATTTATTATCAGGTCCACTTCCAGGCATACCAAATGGTCAGCACATTAAAGGCAAGCCCAACGACGATCAAAAATTTGTCGTAAGCGGAAGGATAGGTAGGTAACGCAGCCAGGTTAAAGACGAAAAAGAACCCCGCAATGATGATATTGACCCAGCGATTGACCGGCTGATCCAACGTGAGCGTGAGGAAAATCATTAAGATTGGAATAAGCATCAGGATGGCAATGCCCAGCCACATTCCCTGAGTCACGGGCTGGCCGTCTATTTGCCCGGCCACAAAGTCGCCGCTAAAGATGCGCAGCACGTCCCCCAGAAGGTACGTCAGCATGAGCATGATCCACAAGGCAGCAAGTTTTATATGTATGTCTTCCATTTGGTTATTGCCTTCTGGCGTTAGCCGCTTTGTTCCACCGTAATAATGACTTTGCCGCGAGCGCGCATTGTTTCTAAGTAGCGGACGGCTGCGGCCGTTTCGCTCAGGGGATAGCGCCGGTCGATTACAGGTACAACCTTGCCAGCTTCAAGAAGCTCTGCAATATAAGCTAAATCCTTCTTGTTTGGCTGGGCTACTCCCATGAGACCGATTTTCTTATTCCCGGTTCTGGATACCACGGCCCCTACGAGAATGTGTTCAAACAAGCGGGGCATGGTCGTAAACCCGGCAACGACGCACCTTCCCTCTGGCTTCAGCGCCCGCCGGTATGCGGAAACCGAACGATTGCCGATGGCATCATAGATCACGTCATACTGCTGACCAGTTTTTGTAAAATCTTCCCTGGTGTAATCGATCACATGATCGGCCCCGATTGAGCGCACCATTTCCAGATTACGCGTGCTGCACACGCCAGTCACTTCGGCCCCGTACGCTTTGGCAAGCTGTACGGCAAACGTGCCAACGCCGCCCGACGCTCCGTTGACCAGGACCTTTTGTCCGGCCTCAATTTGCCCGGCGTGGCGTAGTCCCTGCAATGCTGTAAGGCCGACCACGGGAACGGCCGCTGCGTCCTCAAATGACACATTGGCCGGTTTTCGCACCAGAAGCCGCTCAGCCGCACAGACGTACTCGGCAAAGGCGCCTGTTCCTTCGCCAAAAACCTCATCGCCCGGCTTAAACTCTGTTACGTCTTTGCCCACGGCCACAACCCGGCCAGCAAAGTCCGCACCCAGTCTGGGATCCTTTGGCTTAAGCAGTCCATCCCCCAGGCGCACCAGAAACGGATCTGCTCTCATGCGGTGCCAGTCCAGCGGATTTACGGCGGCCGCCACCACTTTAACCAGAACCTGGTTGTCTTTAGGCGTTGGTTTTTCTACTTCTTCTAGCTTTAGCACATCAGGTGACCCGTATTGATAAAACAAAATTGCTTTCATATCTGTTTCTCCATCAAGTTTGAAATGGCTTTTGAGGATTTTTTATCTCCATGCCTTTCGTCCACGTTGTAAATGACCGGCATCTGCCCCTTCCACGCGTTCCAGCAGTCGTTGTTTGTAATCAGTTCGGCCATGAAGTGGCCGACATTAATGCGGCTGGTGGTGCCTGGATTAAATATGGCGCTGCGAATTGGCGAGGGATAGACCTCGTAGGCAGTTACCGCTTCCTCGTTAGTTAAAGTGTCTGGGCGAACCACTGCCCACTCAATTTCACTGTCATTCTGACCGATTGCAAGGCGCAAAAAATCTGCGGCTTTCTCATTGTCCGCGTGAGGCGGCAATAGCATTCGGATGAGCCGGATGACGCTCTTTTGACCAAAAGAAACCGGTTCAGTGAGATCGCGATTCTGGTTGCCTGCGGTGTTCATCAAGACGAACTTAACCGGCCATTGTGGCTTATTTGCCCTGATAGCCTGACATAGACGCCGCGTAGCATCTGTAACGAGGGCGCGCGGGTGACCATAAACACCTTTAAAGGTCATGTTGTGCCCCAAGCAGGAGGCAACGGCCGTACACCCATTTACATGCTGCGCCATCTGCGCGTCGCTAAGCCCCAGCAGGCTGGCGTGGACTATAGACAAATTCTTATGTTTTTTAACTGTTTCGGGCAAGTTGCTCTTTTTCCGTACAATTATCTTGACCAACTCACCCCGATTCAGTAGCTTCTCTACAAGCAGTCGGCCAGTTGCTCCGCTTGCACCCACAACAAGTGTTGTCATTTTGTTCTCCCTAACTTAAACCACCCGTAACCCTTTTTGGCGTTACACGCGATTAGCAAATAGCCTTAGTCTGTGGCGCTGGAGCGGGGTGCGAATGCGTTCTGCGTTGCTGCATCAGTGCTTAATCGCTTACGCCAGAGAAAAATGCCCAGCCAGGCAAACCACACAATCATGGCTAATCCGAAAAAGGTCATGGTTGCTTCAGCAATGGGGGGGACCATAGAAATGACGCCAGAAATGCCTATCGCAATACCCAGATAGCTCAATCCCTTGTTCAGCATTCCCGTACGCAGCGCCGACCAGCTCAGCAGCAAGACCCACAGCCCGCCGATCAGCTCATTGCCACTGATGATTCCGTTTTGCACAATGCCAACTGCCCGCGAAGCTATCTGAGCGTGGTCGGGATTCGCAGCGTATAACTGAGCAATCTGGCTAAAGCCGTGCATCATCAGGTTGCCGCTGCCAATGATCAGGCTGGCCCAGATGAGCCCCAACACGGTTGATATTTGCATCAAGATTGGCTCACCGAGTTTTAGGCGTTCGTAAAGTGCCAGAGCCACAATCACCATACAGAAGCCTGAAACCCAATAGGCAATAAATATCCAAATGGTTAGCGTGTTTTGGTAATCCGCCAGTTGGGCCACATACTGTTCGGGCGTGGCGTCGATAATTGGTGATAACACGGCGAAATACATGCCGATTCCTATGAGATACGCTGCCGAATGGAACAAAGCGGCGATGCTGCCTACTTTCTGTAGATTTTTCATTTTTCCTTCCTTGTCTTATAAATATTTTTATTTGTTTGTGCGTTTTCAGTGGCGTCACGGCCGTCTGAATCAAGAGAAAATACTGAGAGCAATGGCAGACCCAAATCACGGATCTTCTTTAGCAAGCCGTGCAGCGTAGCCTGATCGGCCACTGGGCCAGTTAAAAGCGTATCGCCGTTCTCTTCCAGTGTGATGGTCAACCCGTCAAACCACTCTGTCCATTGACAGCCCAGGTGACCTTTGATTCTGATTTGGTAGCACAATGGCTCATCGGGCCTCATATTTTGGGTTTGTTTATTTGCCATCTTTTTGTCCTGTTACGGCCGTTTCCAAAAGTCTGGGCCACGCGTTCAATGTACAAATAGCATAGCGGCAACAGGGTGTTGGCGTGTAGACACCAAAGTGTTGTTTGGGGTGTTGTTGTGGATTTAACTAACTGGTTTTCTGGGTTCTTCGCGGTGGAAAGGTGATGCTAGATTGGTAAAAGTGGCCTAAACGGCCGTTACAATAGCCCCAGCTCGCGGGCGCGGGCTACGGCCTCCGTGCGCCGCTGCACCTGAAGCTTGGCAAAAATGTGCCGGTTGTGGCCTTTCACGGTATTCAAAGCAAGGAAAAGCCGCTCGCCAATTTCGCGGTTAGAAAGCCCTTCGGCAATGAGCTGTAGAACCTCAACTTCACGCTCGCTCAGGGGCTCGATGAGGGATTGGGCAGGCAGGTTGGGAAGCTCACTTTTTACCTCGCCCTTAAAAGCAGCCAGCAGCCCGTCTGTGTACGCGGGCAAAATGCCCTGAGACGCTGCTACAGACAAAAGTTGGTGCATTGGCTGCCCTTCATCCACAAACAGCCGAATAAATCCACCCGGCTGGGCTAGCGTCAGAGCCTCGCCCAGCACCTGAACAGCCTTCTTTGTTTCATTTTGCGCCTGATGAGCCACAGCTTGCAGAATCATCACCTTGAGCAGCTCGTCTTGCCACGCCCGGGCCTGGGCCTGCTGCCGTAGCGGTTCCAGCACCGCTATGGCTTTAGCTGGTTCCTGCTCAGCCAGATGGACGCGGGCCTGGCTAAAAGGCAGATTGTGGCCCTGCGCCAATTCGGCAGCGGCGGCCACATTGCCCTGGTGCAGGCGGGCAAGAATTTGTACGGCCGTAATCTCCGGTAGCTGTTTTACAAAGTTATGCTGGCGGGCAGACTGTTCCGCTTTGGTCAGGAGGCTTACGGCCTCAGCCATATCGCCCTGCGCCAGCTTTATTCGCGCCAGAAAGAGCTCGCTGGCGATAAATCTGTCACTGCTATCTACCTGCAAGGCTAGTTCGATACTTCGTTGGGCGTGTTGCTGGGCAGCAGCCAGATCGTTCCATTCATACTTTACGCGGGCCAGGCCAAGATGCGCTTCACAGGCAAACAGCAGCGGCTTGTCCCCCAGCAGCTGCAATACACGACGGTAGCTCTCCGCCGCCAGTTGAAGCTGAAGGTCACCTTCCTGCAATATGCCCAGCCCAACCATAGCCAACAGGGTAAAAACGATGTTGCCCGAAGCCTGACCGGTGGAGATGACCTCTGTGTACGCTTTCTTGGCAGCAGCGCGGTCGCCTTGAAGCTGGTAGGCCAAGCCCAGCTTCCATGCCGTGGAGGTGCGAAACGCCACATTGTCTGGATGCAGGTGCGCCAGAGCGCGGTGCGACTGGGTGATGATGGTTTCAACATCATTCTGATTGGCCGCAACTGTGGCCCGAATGGCGGCCACACGGCCGATCAGGTCTCTGGTCTTGTCACCTGGTTCAGCGTCTTGCAGCGCCGCCTCGGCGGCCTGCAGCTTCTCTTCCACCCTGGCCCCTTGCCCCGTCACCAGCAGCACGGAAGCATAAGACGTCCATAGAGAAGGCCAGGCGTTTAAGACGGCCGTAGGCTGCGTAGAGAGCCAGTTGAGGACTGGCATCACCGCCCCACGAAAATGAAGCGGCATCCCTTTACCCTCAATGAGCCGTTCGGCCCGCTTTATATCCTGCGCGGCCGTCGCGTGGTGAAATGCTTCCAGCTCCAGATCGTTGTCTTCATACCACTGGCTGGCGCGTATATGTAATTCACGCACGTCGCCGCTTTGCTGCTGCCGCTGCCGCAGCAGATCGGCAAAAAGGTGGTGGTAGCGGTACCAGCGCCGTTCGTTGTCCAGGGGAACAATGAACAGGTTGGACTGTTCCAGATATCTTAGGATTTCCTGGCTTTGGAGAATGTTGGTCTGGCTATCTCTCTTTGAGCCTTGCTCTACCACGCGCTCTTCGCCCACCACGGCGTCGCAAAGCGGGCCGCACATGCGCTCCAGAATGGCGGTGCGCAGGAGAAACGTCTGTATGTCCTGGGGTTGTTGGTTCAGAACTTCTTCTACCAGATAGTCCAGCACAAAACGGTGGCTGCCGGTGAACGATTTGATGAAGCTGGCGCTGTCTTCCGGTTCTGGCGACGTAGCGCTCCCCTGCATCGCCAGAGCCGCTAACTGCAAACCGGCAATCCAGCCTTCGGTGCGGCTTTCCAAAGCGTCGATATCTTGGCTGGTGAGGTTCAGGCCCATGAGCTGGTTGAGGAAGACGGCCGTTTCTGCCACGGTAAAGCGCAAATCTGCGGCGCGCAACTCCGTAAGCTGCCCACGGGCGCGGAGCCGGGCCAGGGGCAAGTTTGGGTCCTCGCGGGTGGTGATGACAAGCTGCTTCTGCGGCGGCAGGTACTCTAGCAAGAAAGCCAGGGCTTTGTCAATGGAACTGGCTTCAATCAGATGATAATCATCCAAAACCAGCATCACGCTGTCTGGAATGGCGGCGATCTCGTTTATCAAGTTTGTTAGGATTGTTTCAAGCGGCGGCGGCTGGGGAGATTGCAGCCCAGCCAGCACACCGTCGCCAAATGTCGGAGCAACGGTCTGCAAAGCGGCCACAAGATAGGCCAGAAAGCGCGTGGGGTCGTTATCCCCCTGGTCTAGCGACAGCCAGGCCACAGCCACGGACTGAGGAAATTCGTCTAATGCTCCAATCCACTCACTGACCAGAGTGGTTTTACCAAATCCGGCTGGAGCGGAGATAAGCGCCAGTTTGCGCCCGGCCCGCAGCCCGTCATTCAGACGATCAATCAGGTGTGGCCGAGAGACGAGATTCGGCCGTTTTTGGGGTGGAAAAAGCTTTGTTTGCAGCAGGGAGACAGACATAAGTCCATTATACGAGAAAATCAGAACTTGGTTTTAATGAGAAAAAGGAACTTGCTTGCTGTCTGAGAACCAAAATCGCCTACAAGATGTCTCCCCCCAGGCAGGACCAGTTTTCAAAGCGGAATAGAGCTTTTGGCAACTCTGGTGAAAGCGGTTTGAGCGTAAGATAATAGGGATTACGGCTAATGGGCTGAGGCAGACAAACGGCCGTTTGTCGCAAATATTTTATTATCGTAGAAGCAGGCGTCCCCACCAAATGCACCAAACGGCAGCCGCTGGCTCTCATGCTTCCCACCCAGCGCTGCAGCAAACTGGGCAGATTGGCACCATAAGCTGCCAGCAGCGCCACAGCGGGCAGCCCGGCCAGCCGAATAGGGCGATAGACCACGATACCAGCTACGTGCTGCTCCTGCTGCCACACGCCAAAGCGGTAGCGGCGAAACGGATGGCAGGCAAAACGATGCTTTAAAGTTGCGGGCTGCCAGGCAAACTGGACGGCCGTATCCATTTCAACCGGCAAAAAGGGTGTATCCGGCCATTCATCGATCAGGTAAAAGTCTGGATATTGTTGTGGGGAATGGAGCCAGAGGAGATACGGCCGTAACTTTCCCACAACCGAATAGCCATAGCCTGAGCTTCGCTTGTCCACCTGCACCCCCGCAGCGTTCGAAAAACCTGCCCCGGCAACCACGCCACGCGCTGCCAATGAGTCATACACGGGAGCGGCTACCTGCTTTATCAGCCCGCGCCCCCGGTAGCTGGGGTGGACCGCCATGTTGACGCTTAAGCCCACCGTGACAACTTGCCGGGGTGCTGGTAGAAAAAGCGGCCGTAACAAGCAGCTATATTGTGCGGCTAAAACCGGACCGTCCCAGGCGCCCCAGGCCACCAAATTCACTTCTGGCTGCAAGAAGTACAGCAGCTGCACCATTTGTTCTGTTGGGCGATTAAAGGCAGCGGCCAAAAGGGGTGCCCAGTTGGGAACATCAGGAAGGGCCAGGGGAGCAATTTTCATCTAGAACCTCATCCGTTTCATCGCGCGCTTACTTACTGGTCTGTATTGTAATCACAGGCAAGTAGATTTGCTTGCCGGGCAACCGTCGCCTTTGCTACATCTGGTATTCTATAAAGATTTTCTGGTTCGGTTGCTATTCCCCACCGGGCCGCTTACAATTAGAACATATGGCCGACCAAAATGAAGAACTTCAAAGGAAGCTGCGCCGCCTGGGCGTGGTGCGTGGCGCAGAGCAGCTCAAGCCGCCGCGCAAGCTTAAGCCTGCGCCGCCGGTTGATGAAGAGCTGACACGGCCGTTTACACCCCCAACGCCTTCCACGCTCTCCGATGACGATGATATCCAGCCCCTGCAGACATTGCTTCCCGGTGGGGAAATCGTTTCTACGCCAGATGGCGAATGCTTTGTGCTGGACCACGTCTACGCGCTGGAGCACCAGCACGGCGAAGACCGGCTGGCCGACCTGCTTAACTTTACACCTTCTGTCACAGCCCCCTTTATGCAGGATGAACGGTTGGCTCACCACGACTTCCGCGATTTTCTCTTTTTGGACACGGAGACCACAGGATTGGCCGGGGCAGGTACGCTGGCTTTCATGGTGGGCGTGGGCTTTTTTGAGCCAGAAGCTCAGGGTGATGAGCGCTTTGTGGTGCGCCAGTACTTTTTGCGCGATCATGGCGATGAGCCTGCGTTGCTGCTGCTGCTGGATGAACTGCTGGCAGAAAAGGCGGGGCTGGTGACGTTTAACGGCCGTTCCTTCGATATCCCCTTGCTAGAAGGCCGCTTCATTATGAACCGCATGCCCACTGACCTGCGCGAACGGCCGCACCTGGATTTGCTGCATCCGGCACGACGGCTGTGGCGGCACCGGCTGGGCTCCTGTGCGCTTGGCTCGCTGGAAGGCAGCCTGCTGGGCCTGCGCCGCAGCCAGGAAGACGTGCCCGGCTGGCTCATTCCCAGCCTGTATAACCACTACTTGCGCAGCGGTGATGCCCGCGAACTAGTGCGCGTCTTTTACCATAACCAGATCGATATGGTGTCTATGGTGACGCTGGCCGCTCGGGTGGTCCGACTGCTCAGCCAGCCGGACCCGGCCGATCATGCTGTTGATTTGTTTAGCCTGGGGAAATGGCAGGCCGATTTAGGCTTGAGCGAGGCGGCCGAACAAAATTTGCGGCTGGCGGCGCAAGGTGACTTGCCCCTGGAGCTGTATCATGCCAATTTACACCGGTTGGGGCTGCTGCTGAAGCGAAACGGCCGTTACGCCGAAGCCCTCCCCATCTGGCAGCAGATTGCCGCGACCAGCCTGGACGACGTATCCGCCCACGTAGAAATAGCCAAATATTTCGAGTGGCAGGCTCAGGACCTGAAGCAGGCTTGCTTCTGGACTGAACAGGCATTAAGTTTGATGGCCAGCTGGGGCAGGCGCGGCCAGCACCATCCCGTCCGCGCCGAATTGCACCACCGGCTCAGCCGCCTCCAGCAAAAGCTGGCATCTACTTAATAGTCCTGCCACCAATCCTTGCGTGAGCGTGGATCGAGAAAATTGCCCGTATCGCGAATCGAAACTTTGATTTCGTTGCCCAACGCCCGTCCGAACGCCTCACCACCTTTCAAAACGGGCAGCGAGCCACGCCCGGCCGCATTTAGTGAATTATAAAGTCCCACCAGTGCCGGATCGACGCAAACGTCCTCAATGTGCACCGCGTAGCCGTAGACAATGTTGTCTTCGCGCGTGTATTTCAGCGTGATGCGGTTCTCTGTGGCATAAAGAACCATCACGTCATTGCCCCCGCCAATGTCATAGCCAGAATCGGGCACGTGGATCGTCTGGCCTGGCGTTGTGCCCATGCCCAGCAGGGTGGTGGGCCAACTGGTTATTAATCCGTTCTGGCAATCGCAGTTCCAATCCCAACGGTAAATCTGATAGGCGTTGGTAAAGTCTGGCACGTGCGGCATGGCAAATAGCGTGTCTAGCTGCGGTGCGTTAGCGTCTGTACCGCCACCATAATCCACCAGGTTGAGCGAGACGGAAACCTTCTCGTAGCCACGAATTGCCAGATTGATGTCTGGATGCTCCGCCGCGGGAATGCCTGTGGGCGCGGAGGCAATAGGAAGCGAGCTGTAGTTGGCTCCAGGCACTGAACAGTCTATAGGCTTGGAAACAAGCGGCAAATAGAGGACTTCACTACCCGACCCGGTTCGCTGAGCAACAGGCGGCTCAGCCTGAACGGCCGCAATATGCGTTTGAGCAAAAACAAAGCCAAAAATAATCAGGCCAAAAGCTAAAAAGAGCACCCAAAGGGGCTTACGATTTTGTGTTTTCATCTTTTTCTCCACTTACAATACGTTTTACTGTCTGACAAGGTGAATACAAGGCAACTAGACTTATGTATCACCTTTTTTCTTTAAAGATTAGCCAGGTAGCCGTAGAAGCTATGAAATATGAAAATAGAACACGGATGAAACGGATATTCACTGGACTGATTAGGCAGAATCTACCTTTGCCGTGCTATCCATGTCATCGTCTGCCCAGAGAATAGCGATTTTTAGCACGGATGAGCCATTTTTATACCCAAAATATATCTTGTTATTTAGTTTGAACTCATAAATGTCACTTTTCGTGCAGGGTAAGGTATATTTCACACGCATAATTTGGTTATAAAGGCGAGAAACACATAGGATTGCGCGAGAAGTATCAATGGAAAAAGTGAAAATGGATTCATTTCTTGACCAGGTTAATTTAGGGCAGACCGAGTGGTATCGTTACTTTTTTGGCCTGGTGTTGGTGCTGTTTTTTTGGCTGGTTTTGGGGTCGCTATTTTTGCTGGTGCCTATTGTTTGGGTAATGATTGACGCTAATCCAGAAACGGCCGTAAACATGGAAACCGGCTTTTTCACAGGTGTCGATCCTATTTTCAACTACATTGTGCTTAATTTGACCTTTGGCCTCTTGATACTGGGCGTTTTTCTCGCCGTGAGATTCGTGCACGGACGGCCGTTTCGCTCCATCATTACTCCGGCTAAGGAAATAAACTGGCGCCGCATTGCCCAGGGGTTTGGCCTTTGGCTGCTGCTGGTAACGCTGGCCAGCGCGGTAGAGTATTTGCTTAACCCGGAGCTATACACCTTCGTCTTTAACCCCAATCGCTTCTTCATCTTTGCCCTGGCCGTATTGCTGCTCA
>JBHIWP010000107.1:0-15640 GCA_041987425.1 Promineifilaceae bacterium (SeqCode)
CTGGTAGTGGTAAGCCACGATCGCTACTTCTTAGATCGCAATGTTGACTTTTTGCTGAGTTTTGAAGAGGGCGTGCTGGGCACGCGCTACCCGGCTCCTTATGAAACGTATCAGAGGCTGCGCCAGCAGGAAACGGCAGCCGAAGCCCCCGCCAACAAACCGGCTCCGACTCCTGAGAAAGCAAACAGCAAAGCAAATAGCCGCCCTCGAAAACTTACCTGGAAAGAGCAGCACGAGCTGAAGGAAGTGGAAGCAAATATCGAAACGTTAACGCTGAAAGTAGATACGCTTTCGGCCAAAATTAATGATATTGGCTCAGACTATGAGCGGCTACTGCCGTTGGTAGAAGATCTGGAACAGACCAAAACGGCATTGGAACAAGCTGAATTCCGCTGGTTGGAGCTTAGCGAAATTGCAGAAAGCGGTTAAACATCCATAGCTGAACTAAAAAGTAGTTCAAAGCTAACCGCTTGGGCTGGCCCGCTCCAAAACCTCTCTTACTTTGTGGGTGAGTCGGTGTACAGAAAAGGGCTTTTGGATGAAATTCAGGCCCCGGACAAGAACCCCCTGGTCTACAATCACGCTATCTGTGTAGCCAGACATAAACAACACGCAAATTTCGGGATAAATGGCCGCAATATGATCATAAAGTTTACGGCCGTTCATGCCAGGCATAATCACATCGGTCAACAGTAAGTCGATTCTGTCCTCAAATACGCTGGCAATTTCAATACCCTCAGCGGGGTCAGACGCCTGTAAAACTCTATATCCATGCGCTTCCAGCGTCTCGCTTACTAAGCTGCTAACCATTTCCTCGTCTTCTACCACCAGTATTGTCTCCGCTCCTGAGTATGATTGTGAATTCAATTCAGGTGACTGGATATCAGGGACACTGTCCTTTTCCTGGGGCAAATATATTTTGAACGTGGTGCCGCATCCTGGCTCGCTGTATACCCAAATGTTGCCCCCATGCTGCTTGACAATGCCAAATACAGTTGCCAGCCCTAAACCGGTCCCTCGACCAAGTTCCTTTGTTGTAAAAAATGGTTCAAATATCTTCTCAAGCGTTTCCGTCTCCATGCCGTGCCCGGTATCACTCACCGCCAGCATAACATAGCGACCGGGCGGTAGAGCAACGGCGTACTTCCGCACATAAGCCTCGTCCAGATTTACGTTGGTGGTTTCAATGGTGAGCGTGCCGCCGGAAGGCATGGCGTCGCAAGCATTTACCACCAAATTCATAAGGACCTGCTCAATTTGCCCTTTATCAATTCTCACATTGGCCAAATTCGGGTCCAGCTTCGCCGTCATCTGAACGTTTTCTGTAACCAACCGCCACAGCATTTCGTTAAATCCTGCGATGATTTCGTTGAGATTGGCAACTTTCACCTCCAATACCTGCTTGCGACCAAAGGCCAAAATTTGCTGTGTAAGGGAGGACGCCCTTTCTGCTGCTTCTTTTATCCGCTCAAAATAGCTGGCTGCTTTGCTCTCCGGGCTTGTGGTCAAGATGCCCAAATCCACATAGCCCAGTATAGGCACCAGGAGGTTGTTGAAATCATGGGCAATACCGCCAGCCAGACGGCCCAGAGATTCTAGTCGTTGAGCCTGTTCAAATTGTGCCGTCAGCTGTCGGTTTTCAGCCTCCAGCTGTTTTTGGGCCGTCACGTCGTGGACCGTGCCAACGACTTTTATCGGCTGCCCGGTCTTCGCATCAAGCACCGTTTTAACATTGTCAGAAACGTAACGGATAGAACCATCATTCCAAATCAGACGATAAACATAAGAAGCCTCTTTGCCTTCTCGAATTGATTCCATTAAGGATTGAAATACGGCTTCTCGATCTTCTGGATGAATACGGCCGTAAAAAAACTCTTTCGTGATTTCCACAGAGCCGGGATCCAAACCAAAAATTCGATAACATTCATCCGTCCAAAATTGGGGATCAATAAATTCCAGGTCTGGGGTTAACCCAATTTCCCAACTACCAAAATGAGCGATCCGCTGCGCCTCAGCCATATTGTCAGACAGCAAGCGCAGCTTCTCTTCCACGCGCCGCCGCTCCGCCAGCTCCTGCTGGAAATTTCGGATTACCTGGCGAAGCTGAACAGCCATTTTGCCAAAAGCCGCAGCGAGTTGCCCCACCTCATCATCTCGCTCAATGTCTAGCTCAACATCCAGGTTGCCGCTGCTAATCTGGGCGGTTGCCTGCGTTAAATGTTGCAGCGGGGAAGTAATGCGCCGAGACAGCAACAGCCCCATGATGACCGCAACGCACAAAGCCAGCCCCAGAAAACCACCCATAGCCCACAGCGTTTTGCTCAGCGGCGAATAGAGCGCGTGGCTCGGCAGTTCTGCAACGATTTGCCATCCAAGTTCTGGAACGGCCGTCTTGATACGTAAGACTTTGTCGCCATTCAGTCCATAGTGAACCGGAAACAGCGCTACAGCCGGCTCCCCTTCTACCAGTTGCCCTAAGCTATTGGGCAGGCTTTTGATGTATGGGTTATCGGCCAGCAGGCTAACAGCAATGTGACCGGGATTGTCAAGATCAGTTGTAAAGTAGTAGTGGTCATCAATCACATAAACACGGCCGTTTTGGCCTACGTCACTCTGGCAAATTATCGGGCATAAAAAGTCCAGCCTGGTGTTCGCAACGATGACAGCTTCAAGCTCTTGCGACTCGTCATAGACTGGAACCGCCAAGATTAAAGATACCTGATCGGTCACCTGATCGACAGCGACGAGGCTAATATGCAATTCTTGAGAAGATAATGTCCCTACTAGTTCTGAAGCACCGAGAAAAACGGTGTTGAGAGATTGGTTTGAAGAGGCCGCCGATGCGATTTCGTTCCCAGAGGCATCGACCAGGGCCACAGATTCCAAATTTACCTGCTGCCGCAGCAAGGTGCTAAGCAAGTCCATTTGAATTTCTGAATCCAGGTTTGCAAAATCATCTAAATTAGCCAGGTAGCTGAGCTGGTTCTCTATCTCATTGATTTTGCTACTGACCTCAACAGCTATCTTTTCATTATGTTCAGTTAAAATGCTGTTTAACTGGGCGACATGCGTTTGCAGGCTCAAAAAAATCAGGATTCGGGCCGTTACGACAACGCTTAAAATGGTCATCAATACGAGACTGACGCGAATCTGCGTAGCCAGGGAAATTGACTTCAACTCAGGTGATGGGGATGGCTCATTCATCATCAATATTAATTTAGGCAGAAGCCAGGAGTTGCCAATCTGCCTGGATCAGTAACCTGCCCATCGTGGCTTTGGCAAGTTCAATTTCTGGAATATTGGTATGATGAAGATAGTGATGAAAACACCGATAAGCGGAAAAATTGTACGCTCCAAGAAAATAACGAGCACCAGTTCAGGCCAGAATTCGGCACCCCACGGATTTCGCGGCCAAACAACAGCCCAATACAGCTGGACGCCACCAACGGAGCCCAGAAAATAAAAAATGTACAGTCCCAGGCCCAATCTCAGACGAGAATCGGCCGAAGAAATAGCGCTCCATGCCCACTGCCGAATGGCCGGAACGGCCGTTAATAGCAGGCCAATCGTCACGGTAAACGTGTTTGAGAACCACAGCCAGGGGCTAATGCCGAAGCCTCTCGTTTCAAAAAAGTAAAGAATATGCGCCCCTGCAATAATCACCCAGGGCACAAACCAATACCACTTGCCCCGTTGGGCTACCATGCCGACCGTAAAAGCCGACATTGCGCCAATCAAAAAACTGTAATCCCCTAAAGAAGTGTAGGGTGTAATAACGTTGCTCAATAGAAAGCCAAGCGAGGAAACGACCGAGCCTATCAACGGGCCAAGAAGCAAGCCTACAAAAGGATGAATCGCATCATGCAGAGGCCACCCCCCACCGCTTTCGCCTATGACTACTGAGGCTGGAACGAAGCCCATCAGGACAATAACGACGAGCATAATGAGCAGGTATAAAACAGGCACGCCACCAGCTTTAATCCACAAAAGGCCAGACTGTTTCCCATTACTCTTTACAACTGGATCGCTATTCATAACAAAGCCCCAAACATGGACTATAAGGTCAAACATGTTCTCAGCAGCCGAATATAGCACCAATTATTAATTAGCGCACTCAACCCTATTTTTCAGATTTGTGAAGCTGGCTATGTTATCGGCACCATTTTGAGCTACTGTTTGTTCCGCTGATATTGGGAGAGAAAAATAAAAGGTGCTGCCTTTTCCTGGCTCGCTTTCCACCCAAATACGGCCGTTATGCGCCTCCACCACCATCTTACAAAACGATAAGCCCAGCCCGGTTCCGCGCCGCAAAGGATTACCCTGAGCGTCTCGCACCTGGTAAAACTTATCAAATATCTGCCTTGCTGCTGACATTTCGATCCCCTGACCATCATCGACTACGGCCACAACCAGCCTGCGGTCTGCAGCACAGTGCGCGCGCAGCGTAATCTGACCGCCTTCGCTCGTATACTTCAGGGCATTGCTCAACAAATTGTCCAGCACGCGATCTATTAATTCTGCATCAAATTGTGCCAGGGGTAAGGAGTTCGGCAGCGCCACTGTGAGGTGCTTATTTCCGGCAACAATTTGCGGTTGGAAAACGGCCGCCTTCTCCTCCAACAGTTTCGTCATCGAATGGCGAGCCCGATTCAGGCGCAGTTCGCCCGCCTCCAGCTGGGCCACCGCCAAAAGCTGATCCACCAACTGTAGCAAATCTCCCGCCGAGCGGTTGGCCGACCGCATAAACTTATCCCGCTGCTCAGCCTTTGTTTCATCTTTCAGAGTACGTTGCAGCAAATCCAGGCTCAGATTAATAGTTGTAAGCGGTGTGCGAAGATCATGAAGGATCATGTCGGTGAGATCGTCACGCAGCGCTTCTGCCGCCTTCAGCTCGGCATTAGCCTGGGCCAGCTCCGCTGTGCGGCGCTCGATCAGGCCATCTGCCCGGTAAACCACAATGAGCAAGACGGCAAACAGCGTGCCCATCACCAGACCAGCCACCCATAGGCCGGTTATCCGGGCGCTAATTACCATTTGAACCATGTCTGGCATCTCCGTAGGCATGAATCCTGTTTGCATTAAAAATGCTTCCAGCTCTGCGCTGACGCTTTGCTGCACAAATTCTGCCACCAGATGAGAAGCCCACAGCATAAGGCCAGCCGTCACAATGAGGCCCAGGGCCAGATAGTAATAGGTAAGCCGAAAGCGGCGCAGTTGCTCATAGGACTGCACCAGCACGCCAACGGCCGTACTTGTGCCCATCAAGAGGAAAAGATGGTACAGCCACCAGCTTAAATGCCACAAATCAAAGCCGTGCATGCTAATAGTGCCCAAAGCCAGCCAAAAGGCGATCAAGGCAATGATGCCATCAACGGTGTTGTCTGTTTGCCGCCACAGCCGCAAAAATGCAAATGCAACTCCGGCCCAAATGGCAAATGTAACAAAAAAGGCAATCGGCTCATGCCAGGGCGCGGCGAGATTGTCGATAGCTTGCAGCCAGCCTGAACGTAAAAACACAACGAGGGCGAAAACGGCCGTAAATAAACCCGCAGCCAGATGGGTCAAGTGCACTCGCTGCGAGGGCAACGGCCGCTCCGGGCGATCTTGCGCCGCGATAAGCATAATGAGCCCGCCAATAGCAAAAGTTAGCCAGGCAGACCAGCGCAGGCCAGGATTCATTTGAGTAGTGATTACGTTAGGTGTCAAAATGCCGTGGATGAAAAAGAGGGCTCCCATCACCACAAAAGCGGTAGAAAGCAGGCGATGGCGCGGCGGACTGTTCTGCCCCAGTACCAACCCGACCAAATATGCAGCAACAACCGAGGCAAGAGTGAAAAAGGTAACGATGTAAAAATGAAAAACACGGGCTTCAATAACAAGATCAGCGGAGGGTACCAGGGCAAAAAAGGCCAACAAGCTCGTGGGAACTACGATAGAGAGAATGATGATGGTTTTTTTCATGTTTGTAACGGCCGTTTTGCGGGCACCTTTACATCTTACTCACTCAGATGAAATGGAAGTGAAAGTTCAAACCCTAAAGTAACAAAAACTCATATGCTATTCATATTTTTTACAAAGGGCTTCCAGCTCTATCAACTTAAAAATAGCTTTTGGTTCTCTAAAACTGCGCCTTGCAGTTTCCCGCAGAAATACACAAGCTCAATAGTAAACCCAAAATGATGGCAAATGAAGATGAGATCGGTACTGCTTTGCACTGGAATCCGCTCTAGAGAACGGCCGTTGCACCTCTCGCCATGCTTTTTTCTTTCTGTTATACTGATATTTCTAATGATTGTGACCCTAAGTGGCGCGCCCGATTTTCTAAACAGGTTGTTGTGGGAAAAGCACCGCCAGAGTCACTGCTAGCCAAAGCAACTTGCTCCCATTGGAGGCTTACCTATGAATTCGACCAGAATGACCCGGTGGTTTGTATCATTACTTATAGGTGTCGCCATTCTGGCAATTGTTTGGAGCTACAGCTCTAGCACAGCACCTTCTAGCCAAATTTCCATCAGTCAACTGGCCCAGCAAATTGAAAATGATGAGGTCAAGGAAATCATAGTAGACGGCGACGGCCGTTCAATCACCGTCACCTATCTCAACAACAACATTCAGCCCGCCAACTCTCAAATCAGTGGGGTTAGCTCGTTAGAAGAAGTTCTGGCCTCTTACGGAATTGATCAGGAAGATTATCAGGACGGCCGTCCCAATATTGTTTACGATCGGCCCAGCAGCCTGGGAAGCTGGCTAAACGTAATTGGCATTTTCCTGCCTGCTGTGCTCATCATCGCTTTCATCTTCCTCGTCTTCCGCCAGGCGCAGGGCAACAACAACCAGGCGCTCTCCTTTGGCAAGAGCCGCGCCCGCATGTTCACTGGCGACCACCCCACCATCACCTTCGCCGACGTGGCCGGAGCCGAAGAAGCCAAAGAAGAGCTTGAAGAAGTCGTCGACTTCCTAAAAGAGCCGGAAAAATTCGTTAGCTTTGGCGCGCGAATTCCCAAAGGCGTGCTGATGATTGGCAGCCCCGGCACCGGCAAAACATTGTTGGCAAAAGCCGTTTCCGGCGAAGCAGGCGTTCCTTTCTTCTCCATTGCTGGCTCTGAGTTTGTAGAAATGTTTGTCGGCGTAGGCGCCAGCCGCGTGCGCGATCTGTTCGAGCAGGCCAAACGGCACAGCCCCTGCATCATCTTCATAGATGAAATTGACGCCGTCGGGCGGCAGCGCGGCGCTGGCCTGGGCGGCTCCCACGATGAACGCGAACAGACCCTGAACCAGATTTTGGTAGAGATGGACGGTTTTGGCACGGATACGCACGTCATAATCCTGGCAGCCACCAACCGGCCAGACATTCTGGACCCCGCCCTCATGCGCCCTGGCCGCTTTGATCGCCGCGTGGTCATAGACCGGCCGGACTACAAAGGACGGGAGGCCATCTTTAAAGTGCATATTCGCGGCAAGCCAATTGCCTCCGACGTCAATGTCTCGGTCCTGGCCCGCGCCACCCCCGGCTTCGTAGGCGCAGACATAGAAAATACCGTCAACGAGGCCGCCTTGCTGGCCGCCCGGCGCAACAAAAAAAGCATTGGCATGTCTGAATTCCATGAAGCAGTTGAGCGCGTGCAGCTGGGGCCAGAACGCAAAAGCCGCATCATCACCCCGGAAGAGCGAGAAATCATTGCCTACCATGAGGCCGGGCACGCCCTGGTGAGCCATTTTCTGCCCGCAGCCCTGCCGCTGCGCAAAGTCACCATTGTGCCGCGTGGCATGGGGCTGGGGCTCACCTGGTATCTAGAAGACGACGCTCTGCTGCCCAACAAAACGCATCTGCTGGCCCAGATTGCCAGCCTATTGGGCGGGCGTGTTGCCGAAGAAATTGTATTTGGCGAAATCACCTCTGGCGCCAGCAATGATTTGCAGCGCGTAACGCAGCTGGCGCGCTCAATGGTCACCCAGCTCGGCATGAGCGATGATCTGGGCCCGCGCGTGTATGGCCAAAAACAGGAAATGGTTTTCCTGGGCCGGGAGATCTCCGAACAGCGTGATTATTCTGACGCTATTGCCGAAAAGATAGATACCGAAGTAAGACAAATTATTGACGAACAATATGGTCAGGCGACCGACATTTTGACAACGCATCGGGAGAAGCTGGATATCATTGCCCGCGAATTACTGGACCGGGAAACATTGGATGCAGAGGAGTTTGTCGCCCTTATTGAAGGGGAAGACTTGCCGTCGTCTTCATCACAGACAACACCACCGGCGGCTCCCAAAACGTCTGTGGAAAGCGAAACCAAATCAGACTGGAAAAAACCGCCATCACTCGACTTACCCCCCTCACCAACGCCTGCGTAAATATCCGGGCTGGGGCCATGTCGCAAAACTTTTTTCGGAAGATATTTCATCCATATGTTTGAACAGTTCCCTGATTTTTTAGCTCTGCTTAATGACATTTTAGAAGCAGTCATTGTCATTTTTGGCTCGGCCGTTGTGCTCTACAACCTGGGGCGCAGCCTTAGAGATCGGGTAATGCGTGCCTTTTGTGCGCTCATTACCTTTGTGGTAATAGCCTATTTAGCCGAGCTTATGGTGAGCCGCACCATCGTTTCGGCTTCTATAGAAGGATTTTTACGTTTCCAGTGGCTGGGGATTGCCCTTGTTCCGGCTGCCCAATTCCATTTGTCCGATGCCTTGCTCTCCACTACGGGAGCGCTGCCCAATCGGCGGCGCCTTTTGGTGCCGGTAGGGTATCTAACCGGTCTGGCTTTTCTGCTCCTGGCGCTCTTTAGCGATCTTTTGGTAACAAACCCCATCCCCAACCCCCTTTCGCGCATTCCTCACCTGGATGCCGGACCGGTTTTTCCGGTTTTTGCCCTTTACTTTTGGTTGGTAACGGCATTGAGCATTTACAACGTGTGGCGCGCCCGTCAGCGCTGCATTACGCGCACCACGCGCCAGCGAATGACATCCACCTTGCTCACTTATCTGGCTGCCCCATTGGGCGTCTTCCCCTATCTGCTGATCATCAGCAGCGAAGGACAAGAAGTTATTCCGCTCTGGCTGTGGCCTATCATAATTTTGGGCAACCTTGTTGTGGGACTCATGTTTGGTATTCTCACGGCGCACCTGGCCTACTTTGGCGCCGCTTCGCCAGACCGCGTGGTGCGGGTTCGCCTGTTTAAATTTATGGCCCGAGTGCCGCTGGCAGGCAGTATCGTATTGCTGGTGTATGTGCTGGTCAGCCGCAACAGTCCAATTTTGGGGCTACCGGCTGAGACGGCACTGGGCTTTGCTCTGGTGGCAACCGTGATGCTGGTAGAGTGGGCCATTCACGCCTATAAACGGCCGTTAGAACGCCTCTTCCAGCTAAACAACGATCCCGATGTACGCACCATCCAGCGGCTGAGCGAACGACTGCTCACCACCCGAGACCTGCAGCAATTCCTGGAGAGCGTTCTGGCTGCAACCTGTGAAGCACTGCGCACGCCAACTTCATTTGTGGCCGCCCTCACCCTGGATGGACCGCAGCTCGAAGCCGTCGTGGGGCCGTTGGCCGAATCGGACGAAATATTGCAGGACGCCAACTGGCATGAACTGGCCCGCCCCAACGAAAACGGTGACAAGGGCAATGACAAAGATTCGCTTGAAGCGATTGGTGACTTTTTTGTGTGGCGCAACTATTGGATACGGCCGTTGCACAGTCGCCAGCAAGATGTTGTGTTGGGCATCCTGGGCATTCAGGCCCGCGCCGAGCAGCCAGACTTAAATACCGACGAAGAGGAAGTGTTTGAGCGGCTGCTGGATCAGGCAGCTCAGGCTTTAGAAGATCGCATTTTGCAGCAGGAAGTATTTGCAACGGTCGAAGGCTTGCTGCCGCAAATTACCGCTATCCAGCAGCGGCGGAGTGAAGCAACGTTTGGCGGACTGCCGGTATTGGCCCAGGGCACAAGAACGGCCGGAGTGGTGCATGATCCAGAATTCAACACGATGGTGCGGGATGCCCTCACCCACTATTGGGGCGGACCCAAACTTACGACCAGCCCGCTCATGCGGCTGCAAATTGTGCAAAAGGCGATGGCCGAGCATGAAAACAATCCCACAAAAGCGCTGCGGGCCATTCTGAACAATGCCATTGAGCTGCAAAAACCAGAGGGCGAGCGCAATATGACAACGGCCGAATGGATTTTGTACAACATTTTAGAGCTGAAGTTTGTTCAGGGGCAGCGCGTGCGCGACGTGGCCCGACGGCTGGCTATGAGTGAATCTGACCTTTACCGAAAGCAGCGCGTGGCTATAGAAAATGTGGCCCGCACCATCGGCACCATGGAGCTAGCCAGTCATGAAGGAGAAGAAGATAAAGAGTCAGTAATAAGTGAACAGTAAGTACCTTCAACTTTTCACTTCTTACTTTTCACTCCTCTCCAGCAGCAATCGGACGCTCCGGATCGCTGCTCCACTCGCTCCAGGAACCCACGTAGAGACGGCCGTTTCCCAGACCTGCGTGAGTCATTGCCAGCAAATTGACGCAGGCGCTTACCCCCGACCCACAGTAAAAAGTAGCGGCTTCACCCGACTGGTTGCCAAGTACGGCCGTTAGCGCTGCTCTCATTTCATCAGCCGGGCGAAAACGGCCGTTTTCATCCAGGTGCTGCTGGTAGGGCAGGTTTTCATCCAGGTGCTGCTGGTAGGGCAGGTTTTTTGCCCCGGGGATGTGCCCTGGCTGTGGGTCCAATGGTTCAATCTCACCCCGAAATCTCTCAGGCGCGCGCGCATCGATGAGCAGCGGCTGGCTGGCAACCTCGTTTAGCGTCACCAGCCATTTGGGCTGCGGCCGTCCGCTAAACTGCGCCGCTTCATTCTTTTCAATTCCAGATCGGGTAGGCAGCTCGGCTTCTTGCCACGCCTGCCAACCACCGTTCAGAACCGCAACAGC
This sequence comes from Promineifilaceae bacterium (SeqCode), assembly GCA_041987425.1. Classification (GTDB taxonomy): domain Bacteria; phylum Chloroflexota; class Anaerolineae; order Promineifilales; family Promineifilaceae; genus Leptofilum. The sequence continues at coordinate 10,934 of JBHIWP010000107.1, forward strand.
GTTGTGCCCCATGTAGCGCAGCATCCACCACAGCCGGGCAGCCACCATCCCCCCAGCGTCATCGTAGGCTACCACCTGGCTCATTTCGTCGATGCCCAGGCGGCTAAACAGCTGGGCCAGGCGCTGCGGCGTGGGAAGCGGGTGGCGTCCGTGGTCAGTCGCCGGAGGTCCACTGAGATCGTCGTCCAAATGGGCATACACTGCCCCAGGAATGTGAGCCGCCTGATACTTTTGGTAGCCAACGGCCGTATCTGCCAGGTTAAAACGGCAATCGACAATTACCCAGTGAGGCTGCTCTAAATTTTTGGCGACGATTTCTGCCTCGATTAATGTACTGTACATGGTGGCTCCTTTTCTCAGGTGAAAAGTAAAAAGTGAAAAGTGGAAAAGACTTATTACTTTTTACTTTTCACCGCTACCCGTTCGGCGTGGCCGTGATCAGCGGCGGCAATGTAGTGGGCGTGGGCGGCAGCGGGGTTACCTGGGGCGGCACGGCCGTTGGCGTGGCCGTTGGTGTGGCGGTGGCTGTGGGTGATACGGCCGTTGGCGATGGTGTGGGCGTGGGTGCATCTGGATCAATTGTGAAGGTTATGGGCCGCGCCTCGCTTTGCACAATCGTGCCGCCGTTTTCCAGGCGAAGCTGCCAGCTGTAATTGCCTGGATTCACCTGCAAACGCGCGTTGCCACTGGTAAGGCTGTTGGCCGCCAGCTGCACGGCGTAGCGCGTGCCTAACGTCGGCTGCGTCACCGTTGCCACCGGGAAATCACCTCGATTTGTTTGCAAATACAGCACAAACTGCTCGCCCTCGGCCAGCGGCACGGGCCAGTTCCAGCTAAATGTCACAAGGCTGGTCACCATTGCCTCCAGCTCGGCAGCCGGTTCCTGCACGCGCAAAAGCGGCGCATCTGCGGCGGCAAATTGATTGCCAAATTCGGCCGTCCAATACCAAACGCTGGGCGCGTTAAAGTCGCTGCTAAAGCCAACGCCAACATCAGTGGCAGCGGCGTTCAAAATAATGCGGCGATGGGCAGGACTGTTCACCCAGAACTCTACGGCCTGATGCGGATATTCAAAGCCCCAGGCTGTTGCCTCGCCAGCGTAGCCAGCGCCATAGCCAAACTGCAACAGCCGCTCAGCGGGCCGGGAGCCGTCGGCCCCGGTATGGCCCGTGTAGCCAAAGCGAGCCATGTCATTGGCGTGCTCCTGCGCGGCGCTGCTGAGCTGCGGCACAAGGTTCAGCGGAGCCAGCTCAAACTGGCGTCGGGCCTCATTGATGTAGAGCAGCAACTGCTCTGCGGGCGTGCTGCCGGGCGGCACGGCCATCGGCCGCAGGATGAACAGTTCGTCCAGGGCCACATCAGGCAGATCAATCCCCACTGAATTTTCAGTGGCGGCGGCGCCATCACCCAGCAAATTTAGCACAAGCGGTAAATAAAGATGCAGCACGCCGGGGTCTACGGTTAGCCAGCGGCCAACTTGAGTGCTGCCAAATTCGTTGCTGGCCACCAGGGTCACGTACAGTTCACCCAAACGGCTGTAGCTGTGTTCCACCACCCGCCCCTCCAGTGAACGGCCGTCGCCCATGCTCCATTCATAGCGCGTCACCGTGGCGTCGCCCATGCCCTGCGCCTGAAACGTCTGTCCAGCCGGTATGCGTTCTGGCAGAATCATGTCCACGGTCGGAGGCAGGCCCACGGTTACGGGCCAGTAGGCTTCTGACTGCCCAAACTGATTTTGCACGGTCAGATGTACCAGGTAGGTACCCGGGCTGGTGTAGGTGTGGTTGGGGGTGGCTTCAACGGCCGTAACCCCATCGCCAAAGTCCCAGCGATAGGTCAGCGGCCCGGCCCCGCCGCTTTGGTTAATGAAGGTAATGGTTTGCCCCACGCCAGCCGTGGCGTCGCTCACGCTAAACTGGGCGGCAGGATGGGGCACCACAGAAATGGAATGGCGTGCAGTAGCCGTTCCCAGCCTGTTGCTCAGCTCTATCTGAACGTCATACATGCCCGCGGCAGAGAAAAGCACTACCGGATCGTTTGTTTGTACGCGACGGCCGTCGCCCAGGTGCCATACCTGCGTAAACGGGCCAGAGCCAGCCCCAACGGCCCGCAGCTGGAACGGCTGCCCCACGGCTACCTGTGGCGGGCTGATGATGCTGTTCACCTGCGGCGGCACGCCAATCCACAGCGAGGCAGCGGCCGTTTCTTCCAGATCGTTGTGCCGCAGAACGGCCGTAATTTGCTGAGTTGGGTTGGCAATATCGGCCGTCTCAAGGCGCAGCGGCAGGGTAAAGGTATTGGTGCCGCCATTGGCCAGGGCGACTGGCAACCAATCAAGCGTACCGGCCTGCAAATTTAGGGATAGTCCGGCGGGGAAAAGCATGGTGGCGGGGCGCACGCCGGGGGGCAGCTGTAAATCAATGGTGGGGGAAACGGTAGCCTGCGTGTGGTTGGTCAGCGTCAGGGTGAGATTAATGGTGTCGCCAGGCTGCCCGGCAGGAGCAGAAAGCAGCAAATCCAGCTGCACGTTGCCGTAGATGTGGGCTTCCCCTTCTCCGGAGACGATTTGGCTGTAAACGGCCGTGCTGCCTCCAGCGCTAAATAGCCAGACAAGCCACCCACCAACAAACAAGAAAAAGATCCAACGCCACCGCTTCATCATGATGGCTGGCAGTGTATCAAACTTGCCATAACTGAACAAGTACGGAACCCTTAATCGGTATCGCCCACGATATCCTGCACCCAATCTTCGGTGAAGCGGTGCCGGTCAATACGTAATGCCAAGGCCCAATCTGAGGGCAAACCTTCGATCTGGCCGAAAAGTCTAAACGCCTCAGCAACTTGAGAGGTGCCCCAGGTCGGGCCATACACGGCTTCACCCTGATGCCAGACAATCGCCGATCGATCGCCGATTCCGCTCCAGACGTCTACTTCAAAGTAGAGCACCGCCGAAACGGCCGAAAGATTAAGGGCTATCGGAATCAACGGCGGCAGAAGCCTGTTTAAGAGCGAATCCTCATAAGGATCGTCCTTGGGATCGTAGGCCCCGAAAGTCGCCACCACTTCTTGCAAAAGCTGGCGGGTAACGGGTACCAGCGTTAATTGGTCGCTCAGCCGGACAGGATGCAGTTGTTGTAAATTGTCCGGCAGCCCTTCCGCAGCCTGATGATTGATGATAAAGGCTTCAAGCTTGTGGCCCATCTTTTGCCTCAGGACTCCCCATGTTAATAAATACTCACCTTTTGTGGACTACATAGCGCAGCTCAGCCATGCCGGTGCCCATCTGGCGAACAGATACCAATCGCAACTGTGGACTTAGTACTCTGCGGGGAAACAGAGGCTTACCCTGGCCCAGCGTAGCCGAACCGACCTGGAGAATCAGCTCATCCAATAAGTTGGCGTCATAGAATTGGCCTGCCAGATCGCCCCCTCCGACGATCCAAATATTCTTGGAGCCCACAGTCGCGCGCATTTGGTCATGAACCTGGCGCACGTCCCCTCTGACGAAACGCAGATCGGCACCCTCGATGGCAGAAAGTCTGCGAGTGGAAAAGACCCAGGCAGGCTGCGTGTATGGCCAGGGCGAGCCCGTTTCAGCTGCTACCATCTCTGCATTGCGCGCGATCCACTCGTAAGTTGCGGATCCCATCGCCAGCGCACCCACCTCAGCAATGAATGCCGGGTAGCTGGAATCATCGAGGTTGCCCAGAGGGAAAAGCCACTCCAACGAGTCATCCTCTGTGGCAATGAATCCATCAAGACTCGTCGCCGTGAAGTACTGGGTTTTCATGGTGCTCACCTCGTATGGAGCATTTCATCAGCCTAACGCCAAACGCTTGAGTTCACTTGCCGCCGGGCCAGCAAAGTTTGGTTGATTAGAAGCCGCTTACGCGGGTAAGTAATGGTTGATTAAATGCAGGATAGGCGGTCAAGTGCAACGACTTGTTGGGCGGTACTTTGGGCTAAAACTAATTACATATGGAAAGTTACGACTCGTATTATAGGCGTAAACCCATAATGTTCTGCATCAACCGCGATTAACTACGACCAGCCAAAAATTGTTTGGGTTGAAACTCTGGACATAAAAAGAACTCTTGAACAAAGTCAGGTTCAGCATTACGCCAACCGGGATAACCTTTGTCTCGTTTAGTATTATCTTTGTCCTCCCGATTTACAAAACAAACCAATTCACCCATCAACCCTGAATTGAAGTAAGGGTTGTAATCAGAGTATCGACAATTAAAGCATGTTTTTACATAAATTCCTTTTGGTAACTTGTTTGCCAGTCCAAACATTTCATCTTCTACTCCAGAGTCGCCGCCATTTGATTGAACAGACATTTCATTGAATGACAATCCAAGTTGGAGATGGTCGTCTTCCCAATTGTTCTCTGGAGAATCAATTTTACAATTTATCCTTAACAAGCCCTCGACTGTTTGTTCGCGGTCAATAAAAGAAACCGGAATTTCAACATTGCAACTAAAAGAATGCAGATGCCCATCATTATCAATAAGGAAGCGTTCAAGATTAGCATTAATGTCGTTAGGCGATAACCTGTTAAAACTGGCCCCAGAAAATTCAACACCTCGAACAAAGATTTTCATCTGATGACCTTTATCATCAAGGATAATCTTTGTTTTTTCTTTCCCAAACTTATCTTGATAGATTGCTTGATATGGAGTGTACATTGTTATCAATCACTCAGCA
>JBHIWP010000108.1:0-15461 GCA_041987425.1 Promineifilaceae bacterium (SeqCode)
TTGGCCCAACGCCTGGCGGCGCTCAGGCTGGTGCAGTAAAGTGGCAATTGCCTCTGTGAAGGCAGCTACGTCACCGCTGGGAGCGTACACGCCGAACTCACCCAAATATTCGCGATGAACGGCCGAATCATACGCCACCACTGGCTGCCCCAGCGCCATATAGTTCAGCAATTTGCCGCTGCCTTCGCTGGTAGACATTTTTGGCGCGACGGCAATATCCCCTAAGGAAAGATAGGCTGGCGCGTGTTGATATTGCACCTTCCCGGTAAACGTCATTACGTCGCTAACGTCCTTTTGCCGGGCAATTGCTTTGTAGTGCACCACATTTGGATAGCCCATGACCAGAAAGTGCACGTTTTCGCCAGCCTGTTTCAAACGCACAGCAGACTCAATCAGGTGGGGAATGCCCTGGTAGTCGGTTAACAACCCCAAATAGGCCACGATGGGGCAATCGGCAGGGAGGCCAAGCTGCTGGCGCAGCTGCTGCTTCATTTCAGGCGTAAACTGGTCTGGGTCGAAGCGCCGGGGGTTGGCGCAGTCTGGCAATGGCACCAGCTTTTCAGAGGGTAGCTTAAATTCGTCTTCCAGCAGGCGGGTGGCTTTTACCGAGCTAGTAAGGATGGCCTGAGGCATCCTGTTGATGAAATTTTCCAGTCGAAAGGCCAGGCGGTAGAGACGGCCGTCTTTGCGCAAGAAGTTATGGTCGGTCATTTCGGCCGTCATGCTGCCCTGAAAGTCAAACACCAGTGGGCGGCGCAGCAGCCTTGCCAGAACACCACCAATCAGCGCACCTTCGTGCATATGCCCATGAATGATATCCGGCTTAAAGCGAACTGCTTCTACCAGGGATTGCCAGGCCAGGTAAACATCAAAGGCAACTTTATGGCGTGAGGAGCCAACTTCATATTCAGCCCGCCAGGGCAGCGGGGCCGTGCGGCGAATGTCCAGCCCCGGCATGTCGCTTCCTTTATAATAGGTAACGATGGCTACCTCGTGCCCCATTTTCTGCAGCGTGTACGTTTCTTCTAAAATGCGGATGTGCCCGCCATAATCACTAAAAAATGACGTGGGCGCAATCATAAGAATGCGCAGCGGCCGTTCTGCCGCCAAAGCTTTAGCACGGACCTCTCTTTTTGCGGCCATCTCCGCTTCACCCAACGCTGTGCGGCTGCTACTCATCGTCCTCGTCTCCCCGGCGAGCCAGGCCACCAAATAGATGCTCGCTCATCGTGCGCGGCCGAATTGGGGGCGATTTGCGCTCATCCCAATCATTTTTCTCGCGAGCGTTCATCCATTTCTCTTGTTCAGCAGCCAGTTGCTCTATCAAGGCAATTAATACCTCATCATTTTCTTCATAAATCAGATGGCGGAGCGTTTTCAGCTCGTCCAATAAGGCATCCAGCCAGCGCAGCGTGGCCTGCCTGTTTTGCAAGGCGTGTAAGGCAATATCTTCATTATTTTGCAACGGCCGTGTCATAAGAGCAAATGGCAGGCCAGCAAAGCGCAGCATGTCGCGCCAGCTTTTGGCTTTGTGGATGGTATTAAACAATGCTAAAGAAATAAGACCGGGCAGCGTTTCACTGCCTTGGGCCAGGCTGTCATATTCATCGGGGTCTATAAAGTAAGGAAGCGCGCCTAATAGCAGGCCAAAGTTCACGGCCGTCTCCACCGCCTGGGGATCAGCAGTTGGTGAGGGCATCAGGCAGAAAGCGCTGTTTTTGAACAGATCCGGGGTAGCGATGCTGGCGGCAGAACGGCCGTCTGTTAAGTACGGTGCCGCCAAAACAGCCATTACACCCACATAATGCCCCTGGCGCAAATATTGTTCGGCCCACGCCAGGCCCTGCCGCTTTAAGCTAGAAAAATCGAGTACCAGCGTATGCGGCTGAAGCTCGCTGCCGATGACCTGCAAGATGCTCTCCAGCTCGGCAGCAGGCGTTGTGATCACCAAAATATCTGCTTTGCGCACGGCGTTCACCAGATTCCACTCGGCCTGATCAACGGCCTGCACTGTTTCTTTAGCCGTTTTCCCTTTTGTCGCGTCTGCATCGTGCCCAATAATGGTTACTTTTAGAGGCGACTGTTTCAGTGCCAGACCAATGGAGGCGCCCGTTCTATCCAGTCCAATAATGGTGATGGTTTGTGTCTTCATAAGCTACAACTTTCTTTAATTTAACAACTAATGTTACGCACTCCCTCTGGAGAAGATTTCAAAAGTCTTCTTAGCAATTTGCGCGTTTACCACCAGAGAGAAATAAGGCTTTTAAAATTTAAGCTGCGTCCACTTTCCGCTTCAAAAAAGCTAGTTTTGATCATCTGCCCACTGCAACAAACGCAGCAGCCTGGCCACTTCGCTATTGTCGTCTGGCGCGACGGAGTCCTGGTGGCGCCGAATGAGTTCGATTGCCAGCAGATCTGTGCCTGTAGCGGTGACCATGCTGGCGCTCCACGCCGGATGCTGCACTTTGACCGCAAACGGCCGTTTCCACCCCGCTGCCTCGCCCTGCCCCCACGCAACTGACCGCCCAGGTAGCAACAAAGAGCCCAGCACGATCAGTGACCGTTCCCAAATTGAGAGCGGCAGCTTTGTTTTGCCTATATCGTGTAAAAGAGCGGCGACGAGCAGAGCCCGATGCTCGTGCCCGGCCTCACGCAGCATTTTCATGACGCGGTAGCTGTGCCACTGATCGTTCAGGGCAAAGCGGGCAAACAAGGACATCTCGCTGGGAGACAAAACAGCGGCAACTTCTTCGCGAGCAGCCGGGTCCAGGGGAACGGCCGTTACAATCTGCCAAAATTGCCACAAACGGTAGCGCAACATCAAAAGCGTGGGCCAACGCCCCCCTGAATCATCTGGTAACTTTGCGCGGCTAAAATACCAAACAAAAGCGCCATGTAAAGACTGTTAAAAACAAAATAGCCCGCAATTGCTATGATGGCGCCAGTTACCACAGAAAGCCACAGCGCATTGCGGTAACCGTTCCAGGGGTCAAACCGGACAAAAAGCTGCTGCGAAACGCGCCCGCCATCCAGGGGAAAGACGGGCAGCAAATTAATAAGCCCCCAGAACGTATTGATCCACAAAATAATCTGGACAGCAAAATTGGCAAGGCTGCCTCCTACCGGGATAAAAGCTGTGGGGATAGGTATAAACCCTAGCAGCCAGCTAACAAAAACTTGTCCACCCACAGCATACACAACAGCAAGCGTTACGCCAGCAAATAAAAATCCGGCAAAAGGCCCAGCCAGAGAAATCAAGATGTTCTCCACCCAGGTTAGCTGAGTTCTTCTGGCCGACCGCGGTATCGCCAGCCCACCCATGTGGTAAAGAACAATATACGAATCTACGCCAAAGCGCCGCATCATAAAGGTATGGCCTAATTCGTGAATAAGGATGGAAACAAACAGCACAACAAGCCAAATGGCAATGCGGGCCACGCTGCCAGCCGTGTAGCCAAACAACAGGCCAATCAGCCAGAAAAGTGGATGAACACGCACATCAAAACCAAAGATAGAAAAATTCAGATCGAAACGAGTACTGGGTAGTGCTTGAAACATAGATTATTTCCTGCCAGGCAAACCTCCCGCAGTTCCTAAAAAGGTGCTTATCATCTATGAAATCTATGGGAGGTTACGCTTTCGTATTTTTGGATCAAGTATACCTTGCCGCCAAAGTGGGGGCGAATGATAGCTGGAAAATTGAGTGAGGCTTCACAACTTGTTCAGGTTATATGGGGCAAACGGCCGTAAATCGTATTGGCGACCATCGTTCCCTTGCCTATAATCGCTCCCTATGTACGTAGAAATTCATCTCGGTGACATCGTGCGCCTGCGCAAGCCACACCCCTGCGGTAGTTATGAATGGGAGGTCGTGCGCGTGGGCACTGATGTGGGCCTGGTCTGCCAGACCTGCGGCCGTAAGGTAATGCTGCCCCGAGGGATTTTTAATAAGCGATTCAAATCCATCGTCAAATCTGCATCTGACGAGGCAAATAAGACAGATGCAGCCAGCGAATGAGTAGTTTAGTCCTCATTTTGTACTTCACGGCCCTGGGTGGGTTGGCACTTTACGGCCTGTTTGGGCTGCTTACGCTGGCGCTTTACTTTAGGCACCGAAGCGACCTGTTCCCAACGCCGCCGCTGCCAGACGACCCGCCCCCTGTCACCGTACAGCTGCCTGTCTTTAATGAGCCATTTGTGGTGGAGCGGTTAATCCATACAGCCGTTTCCCTACAGTATCCACCCTACAAGCTGCAAATTCAGGTCATCGACGACTCCACCGACAGCACGACAGAACGAGCCGCTCGCCTGGTCTCTTATTATAAGGAAAAGGGCGTAGATATTTCTCTGGTGCACCGCACTAACCGCAGCGGCTACAAAGCAGGGGCGTTGTCCCACGCATTGAGCCAGGCCAGCGGCGAATTCATCGCCATTTTTGACGCCGATTTCCAGCCGCAGCCCGACTTTTTACAACAGACTATTCCATACTTTGCGCAAGATCCAACCCTGGGAATGGTGCAAACCCGCTGGGGCCATTTAAACGATGGCCACTCCCCCCTCACCAGCGCGCAGGCCATTGCCCTGGACAAGCATTTCGCTATGGAACAAACCGTACGCCATCGGGCCAACCTGTTCCCCAAGTTTAACGGCGCGGGGGGCGTGTGGCGGCGCACCTGCCTGGAGGAAGCCGGTGGCTGGCAAAGCGATACGGTTTGCGAAGATCTGTGCTTGAGCACGCGAGCCGTTTTGCAAAAGTGGGCCTGTCTCTTTTTAAATGACGTCCACTCTCCGGCGGAATTGCCTACCACCATTTCCGCCTACAAAAGTCAGCAGGCCCGCTGGTCTAAAGGGTCTTCACAGTGCCTGCTGAAATACGGCCGTGCCATCGCTACGGCCCACGAACACACTATTTTGGCCCGATTTTATGCCCTTATGTCAATGTCAGCCTACAATACCAATCTTTTTTTGCTGCTCTTACTGCTGCTGCAAATTCCCCTGCTTTTGCTCAACTTTCGCTTTTCCTCCTGGATGCTGCTCTTTTCTGTGGCGGGAATTGGCCAGCCGCTGCTGTTCATAATGAGCCAGCACGTGCTTCATGCAGATTGGCTGCGGCGGCTGCGGCACTTTCCCACAATGGTGCTTATTGCCATTGGCCTGGCGCCTAATAATGCCCGGGCCATCCTGCAGGCGCTCTCTGCCCGGGGCGACCATACATTTGTGCGGACGCCAAAGCAGGGCAACCGCAGCCATTGGCCTCTACTGGAGCTAAACTTTGACTGGATTATGCTTGTCGAGCTGGGCCTGGCAATTTATGGCTGGGCGGGGGCGTGGTTGGCTATTCAGCAACAAAATTACGGATCGGTTTTCTTTCTGGGACTTTGTGCTTTGGCCTATAGCTACATGGTGGTCCTAAACACGCGCGAATGGCGCTGGCATCTTAAACAAGAACGGCATGAAACGGCCGTTTCACCCCTTCCTTAGCTGCACTCCCACACTTTTGCATAAATCTTCCCGCAAGAAAGAAGCCCAATAAACGAGACATTACGCGGAACGAGGCGTCCACCGACCCACTCCCGTTACGTCTTTGCCCTCCCAAAATAAATTTTCGATCAGAACTCAATATTTTTTAATTCTACATTGATTATTTTAATATTTTTCTTGTATTTCTTAAACATATGCTTGACATCGCCTAAGAAATGCACTATTATTCACGCAGTTGTTAATTTTATTTATATAAGCGTTAATTTTTATGAGACGGTGACAGAAAATGAAAACAGTTCAGTTTGTAGAAGAAGCGGATGAACAGACAAAGCTAGATGTAATGGTGGAAGTAGGCTCGGTTACCATACGGCCGTCTACAGAAAAAGTTATCACCGTAGACGCCACCTACCGCCATATGGACGTTTGGACGGAGCGACAGGGCGATACGGTTATTGTGCGCGCTGAATCCGAAGAAACGTTTCTAGAAAAGCTCGGCCGTTTCTTCCACAACGACCAGCCAAAAGCAGATCTTACCATCCACCTCCCTGCCCATTGCCAGGTTCACGCCAAAACTGTAACCGGGACGCTGAGCGTCCAGGGCGTACAGGCACCCGTTACTGGCCGAGTCGTCACCGGAAAGCTGTCCCTCAAGGAAATTGATGGTCCCATCTACGCTAAAACGGTCACCGGTCAGCTTAGCTACACGGGTGAACTGGCCGAAGCAAACCATCGCTTTGAAACCGTCACGGGCGAAATTGTGCTTTCACTGCCAGAAACGACAAACGCCACACTCACAGCCCAAACAGTCACCGGCAGCCTGAAGTGCCAACTGCCTCTAACCAGTGTGCAGGAAGAAAGGCATTTTGTAGGTGGCAAGCTCAAGGGCGTTCTGGGAACAGGTGCAGGCCACATTAAAGCAAAAATAAGCACGGGCAGTCTGCTGATACGGCCGTTGCCCACGCAGCAAAAAGAGCCGGCCGTTCATGAGGCAGAGCCAAAACCAGCTTAAACTGTTGGACGAATACTTAAAATGTCAAGTATCATCACCGGCAAAACCTCTTGACATTTTAAGGAGAAAAAATTCATGAATTCTGTAATCGGCCAATGCCCCATCTGTAACGACACCTTACACGTGACCCGGCTGCACTGCCGCAACTGTGATACCAGCATCGAGGGACACTTCTCGCTGGGGCGTCTTTATCAGCTCACGCCAGAGCAGCTTAGCTTTATTGAGACGTTCATCAAATGTGAAGGCAAGATTAACCGGGTAGAGCAAGAAATGGGCATGTCTTATCCTGCTGTGCGCAGCCGCCTCACCGAAGTAATTGAAGCAATGGGCTACGAAGTTGGTCCACCCGAACCAGAGCTTTCGGAAGAAGATCGGCAGGCGATTTTGGATGACATTAGCAGCGGCAAATTATCTGCCGAAGAAGGTTTAGCCATATTACGTGGTGAAGGCTGAGCGGTGATCCGTAATCAGTGAGTCAGTTATCAGCAAAAGCCCTGGGCAATGTTGATCGATTAGCGAACACGGATTACCGATTATCGTAAATGTAAGGAGTAAGGAAAATGGAAAATCCAACTAAAGTTCGCGTTTTAGAGCCGTTTATTGGCATGGCCATATTTGCTGTAGCCGTTATTTACCTCATCAATGCCCTCAATACGGGTAACTGGATGTGGTTCCGCGGCAATACGGTGAACGTACGGCCGTCTCGCATCATCGTCGTCGATCACGGCAACCGCACGATTCTCAATCCAGGGCATCCTAACTTTGATGCACTTGTGGAAGCCACCGCGCAGTCCCTCAGCGCGCTAAACAATTCCGGCATTGTCGATGTTGGGCTTTCTGAGCAAACCCTCAGTGACTACGCCAACGATTCCCTGGTGCTGGAACTGCATTTTGATAGCCCTGTCGTATTCAATACGGCCGCTCGCACCGGCAAACCCACCCAGCTGCTCATTCCTATTGAAGGACGACATGCCGATGGCGGGCTGGTCTTCCGCGGTGACAAGGGCGAATGGTGGTACGGTGCCGTACGCATGGCCGACCCACAGCCGCTGCTGTCGACGCTGGAGCAAATGGGCTTCACGGCCGCCAGCGCCCAGCCCGCTGGATAACTGAGTAATTGAGTAACTGGGTAATTGAGCAAAAAGTTACCCAATTACATCATTACATTTCACTGATTCAATAATTTAGTCACGCTACAGGAGCATATCATGAGCAAACCAACACGTATGGAAATATTGGAACTGTTAAGCAACGGCAAAATTACGGCCGCAGAGGCTGCTAACCTGCTAAGCGATGTCGGCAGCGACGTCGGTGAACCAGCCGCGCCGGAAAAAGCACCACCGCCACCGGCAGAAAAAGCACCTTCCCCAAGTCCAGCTGCTAGCGCCGAAGGCAGCGAGCCAAGCTGGTTCCGCGTCCGCGTGGCAAACCTGGAAACGGGCAAAAATCGCGTCACGGTCAATATCCCCATCCGCATGATGAAGTTTGGTCTGAAAATCGGCAGCCGCTTCAGTCCAGAAATCGAAAACCTGGACTGGAATGAACTAACGGGTATGATGAAGGATATGAAGTCTGGCATGTTGGTGGACGTTCAGGATGAAGACAGCAACGAACACGTTCAGGTTTATCTAGACTGAACTGTCATTCTTCGCCCAAATGCGGTTCAGAATGACAGGCTGCAAAAAGCTCATCTTAGCCAAAACAAGAAGGTATTCTTATGAACCAAGAAAAGATTTTTACAGGCAATGCGCCCCAGATAAATATCAATAGCTGCAATGGAGACCTGGTGGTGCGCACCTGGGCAGAAACGGCCGTTTCCCTCAAGGGAGCCAATTTTGAAATCAACGAAGCCGAAGAAAAGCTCACCATCGACAGCACCGAATCGCTCAACCTTACCATCCCGCTACACAGCAGCCTGTGGGTAAACTACGTAAACGGCGATATTGCCATTAAGCTTGTGGAAGGAGATGTGGAACTGGTAGAATTAAATGGCGATGCCGTTTTAAGCAGCCTCAACAACGTCCACATCCATACGCTGAATGCCGATCTATCTGCCAAAAACCTGGACGGCGAGCTTACCCTCGACACGATTCACGGCGATGCTTCACTGCGCAACATTGGCAGCCTGACGGTGCAAAACATTTACGGCGATCTCTCTGCCCGTAACGTGAACGGCAACGTGCTGCTGCAAGAGGCACATGGCGACGTAAGCCTGCGCACCGTGAACGGCGATGTGACGGTAGAAAGCTGCCTGCGAGACATCAATCTGCGCAATTTGGGCGGACTGACAACCGTACAGGGCGTTCAGGGCGACATCCGCCTGACTGGCGGCTTGAGCCAGGGCGATCACAGCTTCACGGCCGAGCGAGACATCATCGTACGCTGGCCCGTTACCTCTCCTCTAAACCTGACGGCCACTGCACCATCAATCAAAAATCGGCTGCCGCTGGAAAAAGAAACGGAGATGGACAACACGCTCATTGGCCGGCTGGGCGATGGCGAAACCAACGCCAGCTTTACGGCAAACGGCCGTATTATCCTGAAGGAAGGCGATATTGTGGATGAAAAATGGGGCGATGACGCGGTATTTGCAGCAGATTTCGACTTTGACTTCGCCAATTTGGGCAGCCAGATTAGTGAGCAGATTAATGAGCACGTCAGCCAAATAAGCCAGCAATTGGAATCCAAGCTGGGGCCAGATTTTACGCACAGGATGGCTGAAAGGCTCACCCGCAAAGTGGAGCAGGCCACCGAACGCGCTGAAAGGGCCGCCGAGCGCGCTCGCCAGCGAGCTGAGCGCCACGGCCAACGCCAGCGCCACCGGCCACACCGGCCCGCCCCACCACCAGAGCCCAAACAAAAAGCCAGCAGCGAAGAGCAGCTCAAAATTCTGAAAATGGTGGAACAAGGCATTATTTCACCCGGTGAAGCGGCGACGCTGCTGGAAGCCTTAGAAAATAGAGGTTAGTGAAAAGTAAAAAGTGATAAGTGAAGGGCTACTCTTTACTTTTCACTCTTTCACTTTTCACTGCCAAACAGGCAGTCTCATGAGTTCACCCGTCAAGATTGATAATTTGCAAAAAGTTTACAGGACCAAGAAGCGCCAGGGCTTGTTTAAATCTACCGTGCGTGAGGTCGAGGCGCTTAAGGGCATCTCGCTGGAGATTGGGCAGGGCGAAATTTTTGGCCTGCTGGGGCCAAACGGTGCGGGCAAAACGACGCTGATCAAGTGCCTGACAACGCTGCTGCTGCCCACAAACGGCCGTGCCTGGATCAACGGCTTCGAGCTGACCAAACAGGATGACGCTATTCGGGCCACCGTCGGCTGCATGTTGATGGGTGAACGTGGCCTTTACTGGAAGCTCACCGGCCGCGAAAATCTGATCTTCTTCGGTGCGCTTTATCATCTGCCCCCCAGCGAACGCACCCGCCGGGCCGCAAAAGTGATCGAGCGGCTCGATTTGGGCGACATTGCTGACCGGGCCGTGGAAACATATTCCTCCGGCCAAAAAATGAAGCTGGCTTTTGCCAAGGCGCTTATCAACGACGCGCCGCTGCTCATTCTGGATGAGCCAACCAACACGCTGGATTTGCCCTCGGCGCGAGAGCTGCGGGCCATTGTGCGGGACCTGAATCAACAGGGGAAAACGGTGATTTACACCACCCACATCATGGCCGAAGCAGAAACATTGTGTGACCGCGTGGCCATTATTGACCGGGGAGAGGTGATTGCTCTGGGCACGGTGCCGGAATTAAAAGAATCTATCGGCCAGGAAACGGTGATCCGGCTAGAGGGGATTATCCCCACGCAGGCAAGTAAAGCCGTTGCCAATCTTACCGGCATTACGCGCTCGGCCATCACGTCAGTAAATGGTCACAATCAGCTGACTGTGGTGACGCCCAACCAAACGGCCGTTCTGCCCCAGCTCATCCAAACCCTCAGCGGACATGGGGCTATTTTGCAAAAGATCACGCCAGAAGAGGTGACGCTGGAAGACGTATTCGTTGCCCACACCGGGCGCACGCTGGCAGAGGACACGGCGCAGTAAGCCGTGGTCGGTGAACGGTAATACGTTGGTGAAAACTGATTACCGATAACCGACCACTGATTACCGATAACCGATTACCAACAATGACCACAATCCCTTACACACCCCCCACCCTTCGCAACAAGCTCTCGGCAGCGCTGGCCGAGACGCGGCTGCGGCTGATCAACATTACCCGCTATCCCGGGCAGCTCTTCATGGAGTTCATCATCCCCATTATCTTTGCCGCCATGCCCATGCTGCTGGGGCAGGCCACCGCCGGAGACGACGCGGCGGCTAACTTTGCTGCCAACACCGGAACGGCCAACTACGTGGCTTATTTGCTCATCGGGGCCAACATTTTCACCATCGTTTCCGGCGCCTTTTGGCATATTGCCTACTGGGTGCGCTTTGAGCAGGAAACAGGCACGCTGGAAGCGGTGTTCATTACGCCAACCTCCAGCGCGGTATTAATTGCGGGGGTCTCACTGTACAGCGCCATTCGCAGCACGGGAACGGCCGTAGTGGCCTTTATTCTGGGCTGCCTCATTTTCCGCGTTAATCCTTTCCAGGGGGACATTTTACTGGCGCTGCTGTTTCTATTTGTCGGGCTAATTCCGCTCTATGGGGTCGCCTTTGTCTTTGGCGCGTTGGTGTTAAAGATCAAAGAGTCTCAGTCAGTGCTTAATTTAATGCAGTGGCTTGTCAGCTTCTTAATGGGCATCTTTTTCCCCGTTGCGGTGCTGCCGCCCTTTTTACGGCTGATCGCCCAGCTATTCCCCCCCACCTGGATCATTAATGGGGTGCGCTCTGCGCTGCTGGGCGTGGGCTACTTTTTAGAAACCTGGTATCTAGACATGGCGGTTTTATGGGCTTTCTTATTATTTGCCCCGCTATTTGGCATCTGGGTGTTTAACCGCACTGAGGGTAACTTGCGGAGCAATCAAGGAATTGGTCAATTTTAAGCAGATTGGTTCAATTTCGGAAATTGAACCAATCTCCTAACAACTGAGGTGGTTATGAGCGACGCGTACAAGGCATCAGAGAAGCAGGCATTGATTTTGCAGCAGGATAAAGATATATGGCAGTCAGACGCCAGCGGCAGCGAATTAATGAAGCAGGTAGAAACGGTACAGACTCTAGCCAAGACAGCTCCGGCAAAAATCGGCCGTCGCGCCCTTTTTTCCTGGCTGCGCATCTTTGTGCACAATCCAAGCGACGGCGAACGGGTCAACCTGCGCATTCCCATTCCTATTCCGCTGGTTGGGCTGCTGCTGCCGCACCAGCCTCCCGTGAACCAGGCCCTGCGCCTGCGCAACATGATGGCACAAAGTGACGATCCGGCCAAAACGCTGGAAACCTACCTGGATTCACTTATGGCAGTGGAGTTCATCCGTGTTCAGGATGATGACGAACTGGTAATTATTGGACTGGATTAGAATATGACGGCCGTTTCACCCCAAAAAGAACCATACGAGCGCATGCCTGAGCCGATGGCTACGCTCAGCACTTTTGCGGCGATGGTGAAGAAAGAGTTCATCATCCAGCTGCGCTACCCTGTGGAATTTGTGGCCAGCTTTGCCCAGATTTTCCTCATTGTGCTGGTGCTGACGCTGGCGGGGCTGATGTTTGCCCCTGACGGCATTCAGAGCGAATCAAGCAGCGAGGTCACTGGCGTGGTGGTCTACGGCTTTGTGGTCTTTCTTTACCTCTCCGATACGTTGTGGAGCATTGGTTTTAACGTGCGTCGGGAGCAAAAACAAGGCACGCTGGAGCAGCTTTATTTGAGCCCGGCTTCCAAATTTGCCGCTCTGGCCGCCCGGGTAACGCTGACGCTGCTGTGGACGGGATTGCTTTCTATTGCTGCGGCCGTTCTCATGAGTTCGCTGTTGGGAGAGCTGCCCATTCACAATGGCCCGCTGGCCGTTTACATCCTGCTCATGACGCTGTCTGGCACCTTTGGCACGGGCTTTGCGTTTGCCGCCTGGACGCTGCGAATTAAGGAGGCGGCACAAACGGCCGTTAACCTGATCCAGTTCGGCTTCATGATATTTTGCGCGCCGTTCTTTCCTTTCTCAGCCCTGCCAGAACCGCTGCTGTGGATTGCCAAGGCAATTCCGCTTTCTTATGGGGTAGATGCTTTTCGCTCTACCTTGATGGGGTATCCAAATGGATTCCCCGAACTGGCTCCGATTGGTGTAGAATTAGGCATTGTAACGCTCTTTGGCGTTGCCATGCCTCTGCTGGGGTTCTGGCTGTACCGTCATGAAGAAAACAGAGCCCGGCGCAGAGGGAGTTTGTCGGAATATTAGGGTGTGCGACTAAGCAAGTGGCAAGATTTCAGGTGTGCCGCTCACAAGTTTCACACCTGCAAACTTGCACACTCGCACACCTTTATGATTGTTACCGCGCCTCTGCAGCATCAATCGAAAAACGGGCCACGACCGATTAATCTAAACACGGATATTCCGGGGGTTTTGAAGCTGCTGGAATTGGTGTTTGGTGCTTCTCTGGACGCAGAGGGGCGAAAGATGTTTGCTGGCAATGCCAGCGCGCTGGACTCACCCGCCATTTTGTGGCGTTTGAATCCGGCGGCAACGAAGCTGTCGTTGGGGTTTGTGTGGGAAGAAAACGGCCGTATCGTGGGCAACGTAACGGTCCTCACCACTGCAACGCCCGGACGGTATCTGGTAGTGAACGTGGCCGTTCATCCTGACTATCGGCGGCGGGGGATTGCCCGGCTGTTGATGAAACAGGTAGAGAATTTGGTACAGCAGCGAAAAGGCTCCCAGATTTTACTACAGGTGGTGAAGCAAAATAACGCCGCCATTGAACTTTACAATTCGCTTCAATACAGCACAGTGGGCAGCATGACGCACTGGGTTGCATCGGTTGCACGGCTGCGGCGTCTGGAGCTCAACCTGAACACGGCCAATCCACCCATTCGTGAGTTGAGGCGGCAGGAGTGGAAAGCGGCTTATCAGCTAGATCGGCTGGCGCTGCACGCGGACCTACACTGGCCGGAGCAGCTGCAACCGGATGTGTATAAGAATGACTTGTGGCACAGTCTGGTTAACCTGCTAAACGGCCGTCAGGCAGAAACCTGGGTTGCTACGGCTGACGGAAACCAGCTAACGGGCCTGGCTGCCATCTCATCTGAATGGGGACGTTCTCATGAGGCTGCACTTCGGATTCACCCATCGTGGCAGGGTCGGCTGGAACGGCCGTTGCTGGCCAAGCTCATCCGGCGGCTGCAATATTTACCGCGCCGCAATGTGCAGATCGATCATCCAGATGATGACGAACTGGTAAATTCTCTGCTGCAAGAAGCGAACTTTCAGCCGCGACGCACTTTAACGCACATGCGGTTGGATCTAGATGAGCAATAAGTTGCAAGTAGCAAGCAGGCAAGTGGCAAATTTCACTTGCAAATCCGCAAACAGAAATTCATAGAGGAAAATCATGGCATCCGCAGACGAACGTATGCAAATCTTAAAAATGATCGAAGAAGGCAAAATCAGCGCCAGCGAGGGCGCTGAACTGCTCCGCGCGTTGGGCAAAGAAAAAAGCAGTGGCCCTACAATGCCGCTAAAAGGCGGCGCCAGCAATCCGCGCTGGTTCCGCGTGCGCGTCACCGACACGTTTAGCGGCCGTAACAAGGTTAATGTGAACATTCCTTTTGGCCTGGTGAACGTGGGACTAAAAATGGGCGCCCGCTTTGTGCCGGACATGGAAGAAGGCAAGCTGCAAGAAATGATCGCCTCCATTCGTAGCGGGCAGCAAGGCAAAGTGATTGACGTGACCGATGAAGAGTCAGGGGAGCGCGTGGAGATATTTGTGGAGTAAGCGCTTGTAAATCCTGGTGGAGCCATCCAGGGCAACGCACCCAAAACTCAAGCAAGATTGTTCTAGTCAGAGGCGCGTTCCAACGAATCTGCGTCCAATAGATCTTGGGGCCGTCCGGCAGCACGTTTGGCTGCGATCAGGTCTTGTTTAGAGATGATTGTAACAGGCACATCGTCGAACTGAACTACCACCCGTCGTTCCCATGCTTTGTCAAATTGCACGCCGGGTATGCCCATCAAAATATCTACCCGCACAGGGGGCACCCCCATCTGATAGAAATAGCCTTCTTCTGAAAAGTCTTTGGGAGTCATGCCCTCAAGCGGTGCACCAAATTCCCTCAGGGCGTTGAATACTGCCTCAGCATTGTCTGGGTGGGTGCTAATCCAGAGATCTAAATCTTTTGTAAAACGTGGCTCCGTGTACTGTACAACGGCATAGCCACCAATAACCATGTATTTAACGTCATAGGCTTTGAAAAGATTCAATAGATCGCTGAAGTCGGAGTTGACGAACATCGTGGCCCTTTACTCTGTACGCATGGACAATGAGTTCCCAGGTAGCATCAAACTTGGCACGAGGTGTTTGCTGCTGCCAGTATTCAATATCAAACGTGCGGTCCAAATCTTTTAATTGTCCTTTGCGTTCCATTTTAATTTTTGGCATGGCTGAATTATAGCATAAATGGCTAGCTTAATTTATATTCATGCCCTCTGTGTAAAACGGCCGTTTCCCAGTAAAATACCCTTCATGAACGACACTTCCCACCCTTTCGATGAAGAAACCTGGGCGCAGCTGCCCGCTTTGTTTGAGAACCTGCCGGAGCCGGTGCACATCATTATGTGGGGCGACCCGGCGGAGAGTGAAGCTGAAAAAGAAACGGCCGTTCTGCTGCAAAGCCTCACCGACCGGTTTAACACGCTAACGCATCAGGTTTTGCCCCGCCGTATCAATTATGACTTTTACCCCGTCATTGGCGTGATGGGCGGCTCTGCTGAGGAGTGGACCGACTTCGGCGTGCGACTCATCGGGCAGCCCAATGGTTACGCTATGACGTCATTTGTTACGGCTGTTCAGGCAGTCTCGTTTCGGGGGATGACGTC
>JBHIWP010000109.1:0-15409 GCA_041987425.1 Promineifilaceae bacterium (SeqCode)
CTCCAAACTGAACCCGGAGCAGGTTGCCACGGTAGTGGGTGGCATTGCCGCTGCCTGTCGCGAAGCTGGCGTAGCCTTGCTGGGCGGCGAAACGGCCGAAATGCCCGGTGTTTACCAGAATGGGGAGCTGGATTTGGTGGGCACGGTCGTAGGCCTGGTGGATCGTGCTCAGATAATTGATGGCTCGCGTATAGCTGCTGGAGACGTCATTTTGGGCCTGCCCAGCAGCGGGCTGCACACCAACGGCTTTACGCTGGCGCGCCGGGCGCTGGCAGATTTAGACTGGACGGCCGTTCATCCTGCACTTGATGACACTGTTGGTAACGCGCTTTTAACGCCACATCGCAGCTACCTGGCAGATGTGCAGGCGCTGCAGGCGGCAGGCATTGATATTCGTGGGCTGGCGCACATCACTGGCGGTGGCTTGATTGATAATCCACCGCGCATCTTTCCGGCTGGCCTGGGGGCACGGCTCTGGCCCAGCAAGTGGCCGGTGCCGCCCATCTTTACGCTCATCCAGCAGCAGGGGCAGATCAGCGATGCGGAGATGGCTCACGTGTTTAACATGGGGCTGGGGATGCTGGTGATTGTGCCGCAGGCGCAGGTGGATTTGGCGCTGGCGGCCGTTCCCCGGGCACGCATCGTTGGCGAGATGATCGCCGGTGTTGATGGAGTTGATTTTCAAGAATAGAAATCCACAGATTGCACAGATTTCCGCAGATTAAGATAAGAAATCTGCGTTCATCTGCAAAATCTGCGGATAAATTTTGTAGGAGCAGTCACGTTGGCACTTCCGCGTTTGGTTATCTTAATTTCTGGGTCTGGCAGTAACTTGCAGGCGATTTTGGATGCGATTGAGGAAGGGGAGATTACGGCCGTGCCCAGCCTGGTGGTCTCCAATCGTAAAGACGCTTACGGACTGGTTCGGGCAGAACAGGCGGGCGTGCCCACAGCATACTTTCCCTTTAAGCCATACCGGGATGCGGGCAAGTCGCGGGCACAGTATGATGCGGATTTAGCGGCGTTGATACGGCCATATCAACCTGATCTCATCGTTTTGGCTGGCTGGATGCATATTCTTAGCGCCGCTTTTTTAGATCATTTTCCCAATAAGGTGATCAACCTGCATCCCGCCTTGCCGGGGCAGTTTGCCGGTACCCATGCCATTCAACGCGCCTATGAAGCTTATCAACGAGGCGAAATTGCACATACAGGCTGCATGGTTCATTACACAATCCCAGAGGTAGATGCTGGACCCGTGATTGCCCAGGCAGAGGTGCCCATATTGCCCATAGACAGCCTGACAGACCTGGAAGCGCGCATGCACCAGGTGGAACATGGGCTGTTGGTTACGGCCGTTTGCCGTGTTTTAGCCGCGCATTAGCCGTCCTTTTTACCGCTATCCTCCCCCCTGTTGACTGTGTTATAATACGCCCTCAAAGTCCCAATCAATGGATAAATTTTTGTATAAAGTTGGAGAATAACTATGTCTGGACATTCTAAGTGGTCCACAATCAAACATAAAAAGGCGGCTACCGATAAAAAGCGGGGCAAGATTTTTACTCAGCTAACGAAGGAGTTGACCATTGCTGCTCGTGAGGGTGGCGGCGATCCAGGGTTTAATACCCGTTTGACGCTGGCCATTGACAAGGCCAAGGCAGCCAACATGCCTAAAGACAACATTGAGCGCGCAATCAAGCGCGGCACGGGTGAGCTGGAAGGCGCTGAACTTTTTGAGCTTATGTACGAAGCTTATGCTCCCAACGGGATTGGCCTCCTGGTGGAAGTGGTGACCGACAATAAAAATCGGGCCGTGGCTGATTTGCGCCATGCGCTGAACAAGAATGGTGGTAATATGGCCGAGGGTGGCGCAGTGGCCTGGCAGTTTACGCGCAAGGGGTATATTGCGGTTGGTGGCAAGGTTGATCAGGATGAACTGTTTCTGGTTGCTGCCGATGCAGGGGCTGACGACATTCACTTTGGTGAAGTGGCTGAGGTTTATACTGAGCTAGAAAACTTCCAGGCGGTACGCGAGGCGATAAAGAAGGCCGGTATGGAGGTGGAAGAAGCCAGCATGGTGTTTGAACCTAACAATGCCATTGAGCTGACCGAGGCAGAAGCGCTTCAGGTGATGCGGGTGATTGAGATCATTGAAGATCTGGATGACGTGCAAAACGTATACTCCACGCTGGAAATCAGCGATGAAGCCATTGCCGCCATGGAGACAGCGTAAGTAATTGTGAATTGTGAATATTTAATTGTGAATGATTAATGACTCCCTTCACAATTTGCGATTCACAATTCACAATTCATTATTTTTCATGCGTATTTTGGGATTGGATCCGGGTACAGCCACCACTGGCTATGGGATTGTAGATGTGGAGGAGGGGGAATTTACGGCCGTAACCTACGGCGTCATCAAAACCCCGGCAAGTATGGACATGCCCCAACGCTTGCAGCAAATACAGCAACAATTACAGCAGCTTTTAGATAAGTTTCAACCGGATAGCGTGGGCATTGAAGAAGTCTTTTTTGGCCGGAACGTGACCACGGCAATTACTGTGGGGCAGGCGCGCGGCGTGCTGCTGCTAACGATAGCAAACGCCGGGCTACCCATCGGTGAATATTCGCCACCCAAGATCAAAGATGCCGTAACCGGCTACGGCAAGGCAGACAAAGCGCAGGTGCAGCTTATGGTGCGCAATCTGCTAGATCTGGAAGAGACGCCCCGCCCTGACGACGCCGCAGATGGCCTGGCGGTGGCGATTACGCACTACCATTATCAACGCTTTGCATCACTGTACGATTAATTGAAGTGGTAATTGGGTAACTGAGTAATTGCCCAATTACCCCAATTGTTCAATTACTTTCTATGATAGCTTCACTTAGCGGAACCATTCTAAAAATCGAAGCCAGTAGCCTGGTCATTGGTGTGGGCGGCGTAGGCGTGCGGGTGTTTGTGCCGCGTACGGTGCTGGAGGATGTGGGCGGCGTAGGCCGCTCCCTACGGCTGCACACGCATCTTATTGTACGGGAGCAGGAACTGTCGCTGTACGGCTTTGAGACGGAAGAGGATCTGCAGCTATTTGAGGTGCTATTGGGGGTGAACGGGGTTGGCCCCAAGGTGGCGCTTTCTATTTTGGCTACGCTGAGTCCGGAGATGCTCAAAAGCGCCATTATGCGTGAGGAAACGGCCGTTCTGCAGCGCGTCCCCGGCATTGGCAAGAAAACGGCCGAACGCATCATGTTCCAGCTGCGCGACAAGCTCGATTTGACCCAGGTGAGTACGGCCGTGCCGCTGGTCAGCGATGTGGATGCCGACGTGATCGACTTCCTCACCGGGTTGGGTTTCAGCATTGTAGAAGCCCAATCAGCCCTGCAAAACATCCCCCGCGACGTCAAATCCTTCGACGAGCGTGTACAGACAGCGTTACAACACCTTGACCAGGGTTAAAAATAAGTGATGGATGTTGTATACTATTTTCAGGGTGTTGCTTTTGAATGGGATACCATAAAAGCACATGCGAATCTCGAAAAACACAATGTATCTTTTGAAGAAGCCGCAGAAGTATTTTTCGATCCCTTTTACCAATTTGGTGATGCAACCCGAGGAGCTGAGCAACGTGAGTTTGTGCTTGGCTATTCACTATCGCAACGCATCTTGTTGGTGGTATACGTGGAACGCAGTGAGCGAACTAGAATAATTTCGGCACGATCGGCCACACGTCAGGAAAGAAAACAATATGAACAAGCCTAATGAAGAACAGTTTGATTTGAAATTCAAGCAAAGAGAGACAAAGTCGGTAAATATTGCTATTCCGACTGAAGTGGTAGACTCGCTAAAGCGCATTGCCGCACAAAAAGATATGAGTGAGGAAGCCTTATTGAAGTTTTATATTGGGCAAGGTTTGCGGCAAGATTTATCTAAACTTTATTCTGAGCGCGTCTTGGAAACCGCCGCTCAAGTACTCTCAAAACATATTCAGTCAAAAGAAGAAGTATCAACTATCTTAAATGAAATTCGGGCGGCGGCTGGTTAATTTGTACACAGATGAATGAAACTCTGGAGCAGGAAATCTGGGATTTTTTGCACGGCCATCTGCAAAGCATTTTCACGAGGGATGTGGCGACGTACAAAGCTACGACGGCCGAAGATTTATCGCTGTATGAATGGTTTGTTACACCTCACCGGCAGGACGGACTGGATTTCCACTTTTTTATGATCGACCACAGCTGGGCCGGCACCGACGGCGACTTTCGCTACGATTTGTGGGAGCCGCGGGTGCAGATTTATGGCGGAGAGGGTGATGGGGTGATTACGGCTGTTGTCTCCTACACCTTCATGCTCACCATTGCCACAGAAGCGGGAATCAAACACCGCAGCCATAACGAAAGCCGCGTCCTCATTAAAGACCAAAGCGGTTGGCAGGTGGTCCATGTCCACAAATCCCCCACCTGGCGCGCCCCCCACGAGCCGGATCAGTAAACAGTAACCGTTAAATCGGTAATCGGTGAATGCTTAGACTGCTCACCGATTACCGCTAACGGATTACCGCTTACTGCACATGCGCCCGCTGCCAGGGCCAGGCGCCTACGGTCAGGTCGCGCCGCTGGAAGAAGAAAACGGCCAAAGCAAAGCTGACCAGCCCAATTCCTAGCAAGACAAGCGTGTCTCCAGTTTGCTGGCCCTCAATAACGGCCGTTCCCGAAGCATCCAGATAGGTGAATAGAAACAGCGGCTCTAGCGCCTCCAGCGCGGTGGTAGAAGCGGCCAAGTTGCTGCCGAAATAGCCGATGACCAAAACGGCCGCCGCAATCATCGAGGCAAAGCGACGATTAGCGCAAAAGACAGCCAGGAACATGCTAATCATCCCCACCGCAAAGACCAAAGGCCAGGCAGACATGACGGCCGTAAATATGTCCATTCCCACCATTTCGGTTTCTATTTGGCTTTGTATGGATTGAAAAACCAGCATAGAAACCAGCGAAACGATCAAAAAAATGATCAGCGAAGAAATGACATAGGCCAGGGCTTTGGCCGCGACAATTTGCCAGCGAGGCAGCGGTAGGGTAACGATCATCTCTAAACGGCCGTCTTCTTCCTCCCCTGCCAGCGTGCCGGTGCCATTGATGATGCCGTAAATTGCGGCAATCAGCGGCATGAAGATGATGAGAATCGAGCCGACCCAATCACCAAAGGTCCCCAGGCTCATGCCCATCGCCTGGTAAATCTCCAGGTCGGCCAGCCCCGCCATCTCGTCGGCGACAGATGGGTAAATGGCAATATAGACAAGCGGAAAGAAGCATAGGCCCAGGCCCCAGCCAATAATAGCGTTACGCCGGAAAACTAGCTCCTGCCATAATAACCTAAGCATGATTGCCTCCATTTCCCTTGCCGTAATAGGCCAGGAAGATTTCCTCAAGACTTACATTGATGGTTTCAATGTCTTGTATATTGTGCTCGGCCGCTGCAGCCAGAATCTGCGGCAGATTTTCCTGCACCTCTAGCATGATGCTGCGGGCAGAGCGGCTTAGCTCTGTGACGCCTTCAAACTTGAATGTGTCGGCTGGTGGTAAATCGGCAAATATCATGTTGATGCGATTGACCCGCTGCGTCACTATCTCCTCTACCTGCTGGGTAGTTACCAGCTGGCCATCACGAATGATGCCTACCCGGTCACAGACCGCCTGGACTTCAGACAGAATATGGGACGAGAAGAAGACGGTACGGTCGTCTGCCTTCACCTCGCGCACCATTTCCAATACAGTTTGCTGCACCAATGGGTCCAGACCGCCTGTTGGCTCGTCTAAAATAAGCAGGTCGGGTCGGCTCATAAAAGCGGCCACAACACCTACTTTTTGCTTGTTGCCTCGTGAAAAATTGCCAATTTTACGGCTGGTGTCTAAATCAAGTCGTTGGGCCAGCTCGCGCCAATAGCCATTTGCTCCATTTGCGCCGCGCAGATATTCGTACATTTCGAAGAACTTGCTGGCCCTCATATTTTTGTAAAGTGCCAGTTCGCCAGGTAAATATCCGACGCGTCTGCGCAGCTCTACCCCCTGCCTGTGGCAATCCAGGCCAAAAATGCGCGCCTGGCCAGACGTTGGGCGAATAACGTCCAGCAGCACCCTCTGGGTGGTGGTTTTACCGGCTCCGTTGGGTCCAAGAAAGCCAAATACTTCCCCCTTTTCGACGTTGAGATCGACGTCCAGGATGCCGCGATGGCGGCCGTAATAGACCGTCAGCCCTCGCGTTTCGATCACGTGTTTACTCATAGCAAACTCCATGCACCTATGTGCCAACTTTGGCGAGCGGGTGGTTGCCCAATTGCCCTGCGCTGCTCGCGGAATAGATAAAGAAGAGCCAATCGATAGCGGTTTACCTTTTCTTTAGCTACGGAGCGAGCGGTGAGGCGTTTGCCTGAAAGTTTATTTTGTTCGTTCCTTTAACCAGCGTTCTACGAGTTTTGGCAGCTCTTTTTCCAGGAATTCGTACAAATCATGCATTGTCTGCAGGCGTGCCCGGCGCTCTGGCGCATCAGCGGGCAGCAGTTCAAGGCCACGGGCTGCTAATTGCCGCATGACGGCGGTCTGATTGTTCTGGGCTGACCAGGCCTGCACCCAGGCATCGTTGGTGATGCGGTAAAAATCCTTGCGCTCGCCAGGAAAGCTAACCTTACTTACCAATCCAGATTGGATAAGCATGCGGCTGGTTGTGCTGATGGAGCTTTTGCTTACCTGGAGTATTTCAGCCAGCTCATCCATCGTCTGGTGGGGTGGATCGCACACGAGAAGCCAGCCCAATATGCGGCCTGCGGTGCGTGGGAGCCCGAATTCTTCAAAGAATAAACCGAACTCTTCAACATAGTGCAGTAATTCTTCGTCTGGCATACTCAAAAGCAGTTTGCCTCCTTGTTAACGAATAAAGCATTTTAGTAAATTCTATTTGTTCAGTCAATACCGAACGAACTGTACGAACTGGGTTTATGGATGTTGGTCAGTATGAAGGTTCTACCTGGGCAGCAAGCTGAGGGCGCTAAAACCTTTGCGCTTTTTGCGTTTGTGGGGTTTAAGACGGCCGTCCTTCTTTACACTCTGCTCCACCTGCGAAACAAGGTGAGAGTTGGCCGCGATGAGCACGGTTGCCTGCGCAGAAAGCTGCTCTGCCAGCAGATTTAGCCAGGCCATCGCCAGGCGTGGTCCTTCGCTGTCCCGCAAGGGATAGAGAACGAGATCAGCTGGTTTGGGCAGTGCACGCAGCCCAATTTGGTGGTAGCTGTGAATTCGGTCAGCCGGGCAGCCATTTTGCTGTAAGTTGTGGATGGTGGTTTTTAGCGCCAGCAAATCCCGGTCGATGAGCGTGATTTGCTGCGGTTGCAGAGAGAGCCAGGCGGCGACGGCCGTATGTCCCTGGCCTGGATTCATTACCAGCAAGTGCTCAATTTGGTTGGCGGGCACATCGTTCAGCATATTAAACAGCAGCCGGGTCGTAAAGCTCAACGTGTCGAACTCCGGCAGCCCATAGGCAGTTTGCATGGTGAAGTTGAGCTTGCGATAGCTCACCGGCAGCTGCTCGCGCCAGTATAGGCCGCTGCCAAAAGCAGTCTCCGGTTCAGAGGGGGATTCGTCTGTAAAGCGATAATGGAAGACAGTGTGGTTGGCAGTAGATTCTTGCAGGGTAACGGCCGTATCCGCTATTTGACCCAGCACGTTTTCCACCAGCTCAGCCAGCGGCCTCACCACCACAATAGCCACGTGTCCGCTCTGCGAGAGAAACGGCCGTGCTCCGCGCACGAGATGCTCAATGACGTCCTCGCCTGCCTTGCCGGGAATGTTTGAGACGATCAGGTCGAAGTTCCCCTCTGTAACGGCGTCATAGCCCAGGCTGCCATAAATTTTTACGTTGTACAAGCTATTTAGCGCTGCGTTTTGCCGGGCGAAATTTACGGCCAAAGCATCGCGATCCACCAGGTGCACCGTGCGCTGTTTGTTCAGCTTTTGCAGCGTCAGTCCCAGGGGGCCATACCCACAACCTACGTCCAGCACCCGCCTCACCTTGTCCATTGGCAATTGATCGAGCGTGCGCAGCAAAAAGCGCGTGCCCGCATCTACCTCGTAGCTGCTGAACAGCGCTTGCGAGACGTGAAATTGCAGCGTTTTGTCGTCGTGCTTAAAAGAAAGGGTTTTTTTGAAGTAATCTTCTTGCATGATCTACCTGTAATTGGGTAAACAAGAAATTGAGTAATTTGGTCAATTACTCAGTTACTCAATTACCTAACCACGGCTCAATAATTCTCGCGCTCGGGCCACATCAGCCTGAATCTGCTCTTTGAGCGCGTCTAGACCGGAGAACTTCATTTCGGGGCGGATGCGGTGCATAAACTCCAGGCGAAGGGCACGGCCGTAAATATTCCCGTCAAAATCCAGGAGGTGCGTTTCCACAGTGAGCCCAACGCCGCTGACGGTAGGACGCACGCCTACGTTTGTGGCTGCCATATGGCGCACATCATCCAGCCAGGCGTAGGTGGCGTAAACGCCGTTATCGGGCAGCAGCTGTTCCGGCCAATAATCCAGGTTTGCCGTAGGGAAGCCAATCGTGCGCCCTCTTTGCGCCCCCATACCAACTGTGCCGCTGACCTGATACGGCCGTCCCAAACAACCGTTCACCTCTGCCAAATCGCCTTCCAGCAGGCTGCGCCGGATGCGGCTGCTGCTTACGCGCTCGCCTTGCCACATCACCATGGCTTCTAGCTGGTACACGGTATATCCTTTTTCTTCACCCAGCCGACGCAGAAAAGGAATATCGCCTTCCCGCTTGTAGCCCAGGGCAATATTGCTGCCCCACAGCTGACGCATGTCCAGGTAATGGCACAGCTCCGCCACAAAGTCAGCCGCGCGCGTCTGGCGCACTTTGTTGTTAAATGGATGGGTAATGACGAGATCGATGCCCAGTTTTGCCAGCCACGCCACGCGTTCCTCCAGCGTGCTCAGGTAATAAGGCTCGGTAAGCTGTTCGATAACCCGCTTGGGATGGGGGAAGAAGGTAAGCACGGCCGTACGGACGCCTGCCTTTTGGGCTGCTGCCACCATTTTTTGCAGCACAGCCTGGTGACCAAGATGAACCCCGTCAAATGAGCCTATGGCTACAAAAGTGGGCTTGCGTTCAGTGACTTCAAAAAGTTGTTCGACACGGTTTGCTGATTGGATCATAGGACGAATTGTATCAAATTGCTCAGGGGGTGACAGGGAACATTTTTCGGGCTAGCCAATGGTCGCCTTCGGTCATCACAACGCCTAGAAAGTTGCCTTCTGGCCCATAAGCGCGAGCCAGTTCACCGTCGGTGGCGCTGTTCTGGGTGCGCGGGATCGGCTTACCCTGCAAAATGGCTTCAGCGGCCGTTTCTACCAAATCCACGCGCTGCAAATGGCGCACGGCCGTATCTGGTGGCAGCAAGTAAGTGGTAATGTTCTCCGGCGTGAGTGTGTCCAGGGGAACGGCCGTTTCCAACGAAAAATCGCCAACTGCCAGCCGCCGCAGCGATGCCAGGTGGCCACCACAGCCCAGCGCCTTGCCCAGGTCATGCCCCAGCGAGCGAATGTAGGTGCCAGATGAACAGTGAACGCGCAAGGAGAGAAAAGGAGGTTGCCACTCAAGCAAGTTGAGCTCATGGATGGTGACGGGGCGAAACGGCCGTACCACATCTTCTTTGCCTTGCCGTGCCAGCTTGTATAAAGGCTGTCCCCCCTGTTTGATGGCTGAGTAAAGAGGCGGTTGCTGTTGAATATCGCCCCGAAATGGCTGCAGCGCATCTTCGATTTGGTTGAGCGTCAGGTGATCAAACGGCCGTTCCGCCACGATCTCGCCTTCGGCATCATAAGTCGTTGTTGTTTGTCCCAGGCGCACCGTCGTTTCGTAAATCTTGTCGTGCCCCACCAAATATTCAATCAGGCGCGTGCAGCGGCCCAGGCAAAGCAGTAAAACGCCGGTCGCTAGAGGGTCCAGCGTGCCAGCGTGACCCACGCGGCGTAAATTAGCTGTGCGCCGTATGCGGTTAACGACATCGTGGGAGGTGATGCGCGGCGGCTTATCAACGCACAAAACGCCGCCCAAATCGTTGACTATGGGGCGTTTTGGCCCACGCTGCGACATAAAATTGTGGCTTAATCCTGGGTCAGGCTGACTTGCTGCTGACGAATGGTTTCTTTGCCCATAGCTACGACCAGGGCCTCGGCCTTATCTAGCGGTCCCTCAAGTGAACAGCCAGCGGCCAGGGGATGGCCGCCGCCGCCCAGATTCAGCGCCAGTTCAGAAACGCTGTAGGGTGGGTTACAGCGAAAGCCCACGCGCACCGTGCCATCGGCCATTTCCAGCAAAACAGCGCTGATAGCGGCTTGATTTACGTTGCCAAGAAAATTTACCAGTCCGCCAGTGCTGGTGTTTTGGTAGCCTATTGCTTCGCGTTGGGCATTGGTAATCTTCGTCCAGATGAGGCCCTCTTCAAGGCGCATGTTGTTGAGGCCAATTTGCCATAGTTGAGCTGTAGAATAGGGGTGGCTGCTGAGGCCCCTGGCGGTGATCAGCGGCAGATCCGCGCCCGCTTCCATGAGTTCGCTGGCGATGCGCAGCGTTTTGGCCGTGACGCCTACGGTGCGAAAGCCAAGCGTATCTGTAACAACGCCGGTGAGCAGGCACATAGCCAGGTCAGTGGTGATTTGCACGCCGATGGCACAAAACAGATCGTACAAAATCTCTGTAGCCGAGACGGCTTCTGGTACGATTAGCTGAATATCGCCAAAATACGTGTTGGTGACATGATGGTCTATGTTGATGATGGTGGGAACGGCCGTTGGCAGCGTGGCGAAGGATTGACCCATTCGCGTTTCGTCTCCGCAATCGACGGCAATGAGCAGATCGTAGTGGGTGGGGCGGCTATCGTTTGGGGGCTGTACCTGCTGGGACATCGGTAGATACCGAAAGCGTTCTGGAACCGGATCGTCGCAGAGCAGCGTGGCATGCTTTCCCATTTGCCGCAGCGCCACGCCCATTGCCGTAATGGAGCCAAGGGCATCGCCATCTGGCCCCACGTGAGTGATTACCAATACTTTTTCTGCCTGCTGAACGGCCGTTAAAATTGCTTGTTCTGTTTGGTGCAACGAAAATCCCTTTTAGTTTGACTGCTGCTCGTCTGGGCCGTCTTCAGCCGGTGGAATATCCAGATTTTCTAGAATAGATTCCACTTCTTGTATGTGTGCCAGGGTAGGGTCCCAATGGAAATGTAGCTGGGGAACCTTGCGCAGCCGCATACGTCCAGCCAGCTCTCGCCGCAAGAAGCCTTCAGCAGCGCCCAGGGCAGTCATCACCTCATCCTGGCGAGACTCATCCCCCAGGGCACTAACATAAATATCTGCATGTTCAAGCTCGCGGTCGATTTTCAAGTTTGTAACGGTTAATCCATGCAGCCGGGGATCGCTTAGCTCGCGCAAAAATAGCTCACTAAATACGATTCGCAGCTGTTCGGCCGTTCTTTGCTGCCGAATTTTACTCATTTTCTACCCGCTCGGTCACATAAAACTCAATAATGTCGCCCGGCTGGTAATCGCTCCAGCCATCCAAACTGACGCCAAATTCAAAGCCGGTTCGCACTTCGCGCACGTTGTCCTGATGATGCTTCAGGCTGCCAACTTTGCCATCAAAGATAAGTGAATTCTGCCGTACCAGACGGGCTTTGGCGTTGCGTCGCGCGTCACCCGTGCGCATGTAAGATCCGGCAATGGCGCCTACGCCACGAATGCGGAACACCTCTCGCACTTCTGCCCGGCCAATGATACGATCGGTGTATACGGGAGCCAGCATCCCTTTCATGGCCTTTTCCACGTCTTCAAACAGCTTGTAAATGATGTTATAGGTGTTGATTTGCACCTGTTCGCTGTTGGCCGCATTCCGGGCTATGGGATCTATGCCCACGTTGAACCCTAGAATAACTGCGTCTGAAGCTGAAGCCAGCATTACGTCGAACTCGGTGATGTTGCCTGTACTGGCCAGAAGAATCTCCAGGGAAACTTCTTCATTGCTGGCGCCGATCTTTTCCAGGCTGTTGACGATGGGTTCGAGCGAGCCCTGCACATCGGCTTTTACAATAAGGCTTAGCGTTTTGCTTTCCCCTTCTTGCAGCCGGTTAAAGAAATCTTCAAGGCTCACTTTACGGCCGGTGACAACGTCGCCGCTGCGTCTCTGCTCTTCAAGCTCGGCCACAATTTTACGGGCGTCTTTTTCCGATTTAACAATGGTGAACTGATCGCCTGCCTGGGGCATGCCGTTTAAGCCTGCCACAGATACCGGGGTGGAAGGTCCGGCGCTTTTGGTGTTTTGACCACGAAAATCGAACATGGCTTTGATACGGCCGTAATGCTCGCCAATTAGCAGCGTGTCGCCGTGATTTAACGTCCCGTTTTGCACCAGAAGCGTGGCCATAATGCCGCGCCCGCGCTCCACGCGTGCTTCCAGCACCGTGCCGGTAGCTGTCTTGTTCGGATTGGCGCGAGGCTTGATGTCTTCCGCCACCAGCAAAATGCCTTCCAGCAAATCATCAATGCCCAGCTTCTCTTTGGCAGAAACGGGCACCACCATTGTGTCACCATCCCACTCGTCCGGTACCAGACCGATTTCGCTAAGCTGCTGGAACACCTTGTTGGGGTTGGCTGTGGGCAAATCAATTTTGTTCATGGCCACGATGATGGGCACGCGAGCGGCCCGGGCATGGTCTGCTGCTTCACGCGTTTGCGGCATGACGCCATCGTCGGCAGCAATGACCAAAATGGCAATGTCTGTTGCCTGAGCCCCGCGGGCGCGCATGGCGGTAAATGCCTCATGGCCGGGCGTGTCTAAAAAGGTGATAAGCTGGCCGTTTTTCTCTGCCTGGTAGGCACCAATGTGCTGCGTAATGCCGCCCGCTTCACCTTCCTGTACTTTGGCCTCACGAATTACGTCCAGCAGTGAAGTTTTGCCATGATCAACATGGCCCAACATGGTAATAACCGGGGGGCGTGATTGCAGGTCGGTTTCTTTTTCGCCAGCCAAAACTTGCCGCCATTTGGGCTGCACGGCAACATCAACTGTTTCTTCGGTTTCTTCTACCGTTTCAGAAACGACTTCATACCCCATCTCTTCGGCAACGATAGCGGCCGTATCGTAATCAATCTCCTGGTTGATGTTGGCCATGATGCCGTTGTTCATCAACTCTTTAATCACGTTAATCGGGCTGACGCCCATTAATTCGGAGAGTTCCCGAACAGAGATGAAGTTTGGTAATTGAATTGGAGCTTTAGTCGTCGTCATATTTTTCTCGTCCTCGTGCAAAAAATGGTGCCTGGGCTGCCAGTTTTTATCCTAGAAAGACTGTACGTCTTCATGAAAAGATTTGTGTTTATTGGTGCGCTGCGAGTCTGCTGTAATCTGTATGGCGTAATGGCAATGCGTTACTTTGCCTCCGTTTTTGGCTGAGATGCTGGTCGGTGAGCCGCAACGGCGGCCAGATCATCAGCGCTGATGGCGGTTTTCAGGGCCTGGTTTAGCAAACGGCCGTTTTCCACTACTTTATCCCAACAGACAGCTTGATCACACAAGTAAGCGCCACGGCCGTTTTGCTTCCCCGTGGGATCAACCAGCACAGAACCTTCTGGCGTGCGCACCAGCCGTGTTAGCTGGCGTTTATCCCTTTTTTCCCGGCAGACAAAGCAAGTGCGCTGCGGCACGTGCCTGGGCCGGACTGTGTTTTTCTTCTTACTCATGGTTACTATGCCAAAATCATGAAGCCACGCAGGGCAGATACGGCCGTTCCCTGCGTGGCTCATTTTCAAAATTGTTCAGGTACAGTGTTATGAGGGAATCATAGCCTGGGGCCATATCCCGCTGCTTAATATTTACATCACTGTCTCCGGCAAGCTGCACCTGGTTTTCAGGTTAACCATCATTTGACTCTTGAGCCTACAGGATTATTTTTAAAAATCATCGATATCGTATTCTTCCCATTCGGGACGACGGCGGCTGCCTTTACGCTTCCGCTTAACTACGACCTCGCCAGATTCTTCATCCAGAACCAGCTGCTTGCCCTTGCGGCCACGCCGACGTTCGTCTTCCGGCTCTGGGTCCGGCGTAGTGGTGGGCCGGGCAATAACCACGGCTGGCTTCTTCTTTTCTACCTTTTCCACCTTTTTAACCGGTTCTGGTTCTACTAGAGGCTGCGAAAGATCGTCAATAACCGGCACGCCCGCTTCTTCTGCGTCCGCCTCAGCGATTGCCTCGGCTTCCTCTTCCACCACTTCGGCCAGCGCTTCTTCTTCAGCTTCCTCTTCTTCAACCACGGCTTCAGCTTCAGCTTCTTCTTCGACCACAGCTTCAGCCTCTTCTTCTTCGACCTCGGCTACTGTCTCTTCTACGGCCGCTTCTGCTTCGTCAGCCACAGCTTCGTCGGCTTCTTCTTCTGGCTCTTCAATCCAGCCATCGAAGTTGTTCAGGTGCTCTTGCACTGTTTCCAGCGCCTTTTCACCCAGCCCCTTAATTTCCATAAACGCTTCATCGCCCATAGAAAGGGTCATCATTAGCGCGCCGACGGTTTCAATCTCAGCATCTAGCAGCAGATTATGAATACGCCCGGGCAAGTCCAAGACTTCCAGGTCCAGTTCCCAGGCCTGCGCTGGAATGGCTTTGCGAGCTTCGGCGCGGACTTTGCGTTCTGCTTCAAAAATAGCGGCTCGGGCGGCAATAATCTTGCCTTCTACGCCACCAACCAGACGGTCCAGATTGTAATAATCTTCGGAGGTGATGGGGCGGCCCGCTTCTTTCTTAGCCAGCACTTGCCTTGAGGCCTCAATAAGCTTTTCGTTTTGAACAATCGCCGCATCGGCCGATGGATGGTCCAGATTGTTAATAGATTCCGCAGCGGCTTCGGTGAGGCTTTTGATGTCGATACGCCAGCCGGTGAGCTTGGCCGCCAGCCGGGCGTTTTGCCCTTCGCGGCCAATAGCCAGGGACAGCTGATCATCCGGGACGATGACCACGGCCGTTTTCCCATCCTCAAAGCTTTCTTCCAAAAAGACGTGCGAAACGCGCGCCGGGCTGAGGGCCTTGGCAATAAACGTTTGCTGGTTGGAATCCCACTCAATAACGTCGATTTTTTCGTCGTTTAGCTCGCGCACAATGCTTTGAATACGCACACCGCGCATGCCCACGCAGGCCCCAACAGGGTCCACGCCGGGCTGCAAAGCCAGCACGGCAACTTTAGACCGCTGTCCTGCCTCGCGGGCAATGCTTTTGATCTCCACCTGGCCGTTGTAAATTTCCGGCACTTCCAACTCTAACAGGCGACGCAGTAAGTTGCGGTGGTTTCGGCTCACAAAAATCTGCGGTCCG
>JBHIWP010000110.1:0-15350 GCA_041987425.1 Promineifilaceae bacterium (SeqCode)
TGTTGTTTGTTTGATCGGCGCGCAGCGTAACGGCCGTTTCTAAAGCAAGTTCAGCCGCCTGTGTTGCGCCTCGGCCTTCTCTTACTTTCGGACCAACATCCGGGGGGGGGGGCAGCGGACCGGCATCCCCCTCGCTGCCGGTGGCCGAGGGCGGTTCTTCCGCTGTTTCTTCTTCCGGCACTACCACGATGGTTTCTGTCACCACACGCGTTACCACAATTTCTTCTCCTTCTACAGTGACGGTTTCAGTAACGACCCGCGTGGCTTCTACAGTAACAGTCTCCGTTCTGGGCGTGCAGGCTGCGAGGACTCCCAGCAGGAGCAGCAAAAAAGCCGCGATCCCCGCGAGCCGTTTTCTAACGGCTTGCTGTGAGTATGAGCGTCGCCTGGGGTATTTATCCACGAAGCACCTCTGAAATTATGGTGAGAAGCACATCAGCAAGGTTTGCCAGGGGTTGAACAGTGAGCGCATTTGCGGGTGCCTGTGCCGGATTGCTGCTCAGGAACACAAAACGGCCGCTTCCCGCCGCTGCTATCTGCTGATAAATGTCCACACCAGCTTCATTTAATCCATCACTGCCTACCGTGAAGATTGTCATGTTTGGCTGTGCCGCCAGCTGCAACAACGCCTCAACCTGGCCAGATGCCTCGTCGTCCAAATGGGGCGGTGCATCGCTCAGCAGAATGATTAGGCGTTGCGCTTCGGGACGCCAGTTCATACCGTTAACGGCCTGGTAAAGCGCAGCATTAAGGTCTTCCGGGTAATCACCGCCGCCAACGGCCGTTACACTCCGCAAATTCTCGGCAAACAGCGCCCAGCTATCTGTCAGGCTAAACAGCTCAATGGCGTCGCCCTTGCCCTGATCGCGGAAGGCGACAAAGCCAAAGCGGAGCGTGATGTTCTCCGCTTCAGATGGTAACTGCCCTCTGATGGTTTCCAGATTTGCTTGCAGCTGATCTAACTCCTGGGTCATGCTGCCGGTGGCATCGATCAGGAGCACCAGGTCAAGCTGGCTTACAGGGGTATTCTCAGTTGTCTCGCTGCGGTTGGGGGGAGGCGTTTGGGTGGCAACGGCCGTATCTACATTGGCAATTAGGGCAGGCGTTGCTCGGGGGGCGTCGGTCTTGTTGCCCGGGTTGGGCGTGGGAGGAAGTTCGCCGCTGTCTTTTTCACTGCCGGTTGCCTCAAGCTCGCCATCTTCAATAGCTTCGCTATCGGTCGTGTCGTCGACGGCGCTGGTATCCGTGTCGCTTGTATCTTCTACAGCTTCATCCACGCTGCCGCCACAGGCAGCCAACAGAAATAAAACCGTTACCAGAAAAAGCCAGATTTGTGCATTTTCACTTTTCTTCACGATTTTTTCCAATGGAATACGTAAACCACAAAAAGTAATTTGAAAACCGAAAGGCTATCGATGGTTTACGTTAAGGAGAACAAAAGCAAATTTAGACTGAAACTATTTCTAAAAACTTTTTGTTCTCCACATATGCTTTCAGAATTTACAGATACTTGCCCAAGAAAGTGAGGCAATTGCTATGTGCCAGGGAGAGCATACAGTATTAACGACGAAATGTGAATTTTAGTTCCGCAAGGCGACAAGATATCCTGCCCAAAGAGGGTATACTTCATGCTGGTTATGTGGGGAGTAAAACCAATTATTGAAGGATGAAATATTCTATGAAGCAAAAATTATCTGGTCTGGGCCGAGGAGCGTTAATAGCAGGGCTGTTTTTCCTGGGTTTGTTAACTGTTAGCTGCCGTCAAACGGCCGTTACACCGCCGCTGCCTACCCCTACCTCAGCCAATGTTGCGGATACGCCCACCGCGCCGACAAGCGCCCCAAACAGCGTGCGCGATATCACGATTTTATACACCAATGATGAACATGGCTGGATGGCAGGGCGTGAAGAAGACGCCAGCGCCGCTCATTTGATGGGTCTTTGGCAGAGTAGCGAAGGCTATGAGCCAGACGAAGGTAATTTTTTGCTGCTGAGCGGTGGGGATATGTGGACTGGGCCAGCCCTGTCTACCTGGTTCCAGGGGCAAAGCATGGCTGAAGTGATGAATGCGATGGGGTATGACGCTGCGGCCGTAGGCAACCATGAGTTTGACTTTGGCCTGGAGGCGCTGAAGGCACGCGCTGCTGAATCCAGCTTCCCCTTTCTAAGCGCAAACATTCGCTATAAAAGTGACGGCACAACGCCGGAGGATTTGGGGATACGGCCGTACACGCTCGTTACGG
Source organism: Promineifilaceae bacterium (SeqCode) (assembly GCA_041987425.1). GTDB lineage: Bacteria > Chloroflexota > Anaerolineae > Promineifilales > Promineifilaceae > Leptofilum. The sequence goes on from JBHIWP010000110.1 coordinate 2,244, forward strand.
TCAACGACATTCAGGTGGGAATCATTGGCCTTACCACCACCGGCACGCCAAGAACGACCAATCCCGTCAACGTGGCTGCGTTCGACTTTATTAGCTACGAAACCGCACTGCGCGAGGTTGTGCCGCAGGTAAAGGCCGCCGGGGCGCAGCTAATTGTGGTGCCGGGGCATATTTGCCAGGAAGAATTGGAAGATTTAGCGCAGGCCGTGGCTGATTTAGGCATTCACTTGCTGGGCGGTGGGCACTGCAATGAGCTCTTTGCCACAGAGGTTAACAACATTGTTCTGCTAGAAGGGGGCACGGCTTTAGCCAGCTATGCTTACGCCACCTTCCAGTTTGATACGGCCACAAACAGCATGGTTTCTGTGGATTATGGGGTGAGCAGCAACAGTGGCGGAACGGCAGATCCTGCCGTTGAGGCCATTGTAAACCGTTGGCAAGAAGAAGCTGACGCTGAGCTGAACCGCACCATCGGCTACAGCGAGCAGGGGCTGGCGCAGCGCAGCCAGGGCATGCAGTCGCTCATTACGGAGTCATGGCTGTGGGCGTACCCCACGGCCGATGTAGCCATCACCAATTTGGGCGGAATGCGGGCAGACCTGCCGCTGGGCGAGATCACGCTGGCAGACGTGGTGGGCGTTATGCCGTTTGACAACGTAATTGTGGAGCTTCAGCTAACGGGCGAGCAGCTAGAAGTCATGCTGGGGCAGCGTTCGGCTGCGGTAGGCGGTGTCTATCGCGATAATTTTCGCTGGCACCTCAAGGAAACCGGTGAGGAGATAGACTCGGAAGAACTTTATACCGTGCTGGTGAACGATTTTATGTACGCTGGCGGTGACGACTATGCCCTTTTGGCGCAGTATGATCCCAACGGCTACAACACGGCCATCAGCTGGCGGCAGCCCGTGATTGACTGGATTATGGCCCAGGACTCTTCGCCAGAGGCGCCGCTTGATGAAGCCATTGCCGCCCTTAGCAGGGAATAGGGTGAATACGTCGTTTCAGAAGTAAATTAACCCGCTGTCACGCCTGCGAAGGCAGGCATCCATCTTTTGGATTCCCGCCTTCGCGAGAATGACAAGTGAAGATAATTTATGAAACAGAGTAGGGAAGAGGAAGTGGCAAATAGGTTGACAAAGAGGCGCGTTTTTTTGTATTGTTACGCCACGATGAACCACTGGCTGACTGTGACCAACGCTCCTGTACCTACCAGCCCCGTTGCCTGGGCAGCGGGAGGCTGGCGTTTGTCGCACTTGCAGCATATGAGAAAACTCATCTAATCCAACCACTAATCTGCAACTGTAAAAACGTTTTGCCCCGTGTCTGCCCGGCACGGGGCTTTTTTTATGTTTGAGACTGGAAATTAGAGATTGGGTTTGCTTATTATGAGCTACGGAGAAATCTGAAAATTGAGAGCAACTTCTTAAATCTTTGTGAACTCTGTGGTTAAGGAAATTTAAATTAAATATGAAGATGAGTCGATTAATGAACGAGACGCTGCGGGAGTCTCCGGCGTCAGCGGAAGTGGTGGGGCACCAGCTGCTGCTGCGGGCCGGATTTGTGCGGCAGGTAGCGGCTGGCATGTTTAGCTATTTGCATCTGGGGCAGCGCACGCTGCAAAAGTTGGAAGCGATCATGCGGCGGGAGATGGATGCGCTGGGCGGGCAGGAGATCAAGATGCCGTTGGTGCATCCGGCGGCGCTGTGGCAGGCGTCGGGGCGCTGGTATGAGATTGATGCTGAACTGGGGCGATTGACGGATAGAAACGGCCGTTCCCTCACCCTGGCCCTTTCCCACGAGGAAACATTGGCTGAACTGGCCCGGCAAGAAATCCACTCTTACCGGCAGCTGCCGCAAATGGCCTACCATATTCAGACCAAGTGGCGCGACGATCCGCGCCCGCGTGCCGGGCTAATTCGCAGCCGCGAATTTACGATGCTAGACAGCTACAGTCTGGACGCCGATGAAGCCGGGTTAGAGGCTCAGTACCAGGCACATATGGCTGCGTACGGCCGTATTTTTCAACGCTGTGGCCTGCCGGTGCTGGCCGTGGAGGCCGACGTGGGCATGATGGGCGGTACGCTGGCCCATGAATTTATGTACCTGACGCCCATTGGTGAGGACACGCTGCTGCTGTGCGACGCTTGTGGCTACCGGGCTAACCGACAGGTTGCTACCTTCCAGAGATCTGAAGAAGAGCGCGGCACGGTAGCGGCGCAGTTTGTGGCGGAACTGGTAGTGGGGCAGGAGGCGAGTGAGCAGGTGGTGACGGCCGTTCTGTCGCAAAACGTTCCGGTAAATGAAACAAAACTGGTACACGCTTTAGATGCCCAGCGTCTGCGCCCGACCGCTGGCCAGCCAACGGATATTTGGGTTTTGGACACTGGCGTTTGCCAAAAGAATTGGAGTGGTGCAGTCGATAAGGTTGCGGACATCGCCGCTGCCCAAGAAGGCGACGCCTGCACTAGCTGCGGTCATCCGCTGCGCGCCGTGCGGGCGGTAGAGGTTGCCAATATCTTCAAGCTGGGCACCCGCTACAGCCAGACGATGAGGGCAAGCTTTGTGGATGAGCAAGATAGCGCGCAGCCAATTGTGATGGGCTCATACGGCATTGGCGTCACCCGGCTGCTGGCTTGCCTGGCGGAACATCATCACGATGAGATAGGGCTGGTGTGGCCGGTGACCGTTGCTCCGTACCAGGTTCATTTGCTTGCGCTGCGAGGTGGCGAGGAAACGGCCGTATCGCTTTACACGCGCCTGCAAGAAGCTGGCGTGGAAGTGCTGTTCGACGACCGGGATGCGCGGCCGGGCATCAAGTTTAATGATGCTGACCTCATTGGGCTGCCGCTGCGCCTGACGGTGAGCCAGCGCACGGTAGCCGCTGGCGGCGTGGAGGTGAAGACGCGCACTGATGGGGAAACGGCCGTGGTGCCTTTGGACAATTTAATAGTTTACATAACAAATAAGCTGTTCAGTACCTAGGGTTTTTTCTCAAACGTAATGGAAGAGGCGCAGGGCAAGTCGCGGCTCTGCGCCTTTCACTTGGGTATCCAAAAGCGACTTTTTGGTGACATTACGCCCTAATTCATGCAGATTTCATTCAAAGCGCATGAGATTTTGCTCTCAATCTAACCATAATCTGGGATGGGAAAGCATGCCTGACTTTCAGTCAGGTAGCGCTGGCCCAAAATCTTCCTCCGTCTACAAAAATTCATAGGGGTTTTTTTGTAGGCAAAAAGGGGCATAGTGCATAACTTTGCCCCTCGTTTGACCATCATGTTGAAAGTATCTTTTACATTATCAACGGAGGCGAATGAAGAAAAGGTAAAAACAGGAAGCAAATAAGTTACACCAGATACAAAATTAAAAACCCTACATTTTGAGAGGAGAAACAATATGATTTATGGAAAACGCTGGGCATTGATTGCCCTACTCGTTGCCTTGGTCGCAGTTGCCCTGGCAGCCTGTACCCCCACAACCGAAACCGTGACCGTTGAGGTTACCCGAGTGGTAACTGAAACCGTTACCGTGGAAGGTGAAGAAGTTGAAGTTACCCGTGTTGTAACTGAAACTGTTGTAGAAACAGTTGAGGTTGAGCCCGAAGCTGAACCGGCTGGTCCGAAAGACCTGATCGTTTGTATGGCTCAGGAACCGGACACCCTCTATCCGTACGGGACCTCTATGTTGGCGGCTACTGCCGTGCAGCATGCTATCTTCGAAAACAACATCACAACCCTGTCCTATGCTTACCAGGCACGTGGTATAGAAAAAGTTCCTAGCCTAGAAGATGGTGATGCGGTTGTTGAAAGCGTAGAAGTAAACGCTGGCGATACCGTTGTCGATGCTGCTGGTAACGTTGTCGTTGTTGAAGATGGTGTGGAATTGACCACCAGTGATGGCGAAACGGTTGCATTTGCCGGTGAAGCTGTCATGATGGACCGTCTGGTTGTTGACTTCACGATGAAGGCTCGTACCTGGAGTGATGGCACCCCCGTTACGGCTAATGACTCCGTTTACAGCTTCAACGTACTTTCCGATCCTGATACACCCGCGAGCAAGTTCACGGTTGAACGTACCGCTAGCTACGAAGCTACTGGTGACCTGACAACCCGCTGGACAGGCGTTCCTGGTTTCAAGGACTCCACATTCTTCCTTAACTTCTGGCAGCCCTTCCCCGAGCACGTTTGGGGTGGCCTGAGCGCCGCGGAAATGTTGGAAGCTGAAGCTACCAGCCGCCTGCCCGTTGGCGATGGTCCCTTTGCCATTCAAGAATGGATCGCTGGCGACAGCATCCGTATGGTCCCCAACGAGTTTTACTACGTAGAAGACCAACCGTATCTGAATAGCATCACCTACAAGTTCATCCCCGACACCAACCAGCTGATCGCTCAGTTGCTGTCTGGCGCTTGTGACATTGGTACGCAAGATGGTATGGATGCTGGTCAAGCCCCGTTCCTCATCGAAGCTGAGAACAACGGCCTGCTCACACCCTACTTCCAGACTGGTACCGTTTACGAGCACATTGACTTTGGTATCAACAGCTACGGCGACTACGGCGACGGCGTTGGCCGCCCCGACTGGTTCGAAGATGTACGGGTTCGTCAGGCAATGACGATGTGTACAGACCGCCAGAGCATGGTTGACAACATCTTGTTCGGCCGTTCCGAAGTAATCCACACCTACATCCCCAGCGTTCACCCACTGTATCCAGCTGGTGAACTCACCGAGTGGCCCTTCGACGTAGAGGCAGCTAATGCCCTGCTCGACGAAGCTGGCTACGTTGATGGCGATGGCGATGGTATCCGTGAAGATGCGGCTACAGGTGCACCGTTCGCGGTAACCCTGGGCACCACAACGGGTAACGAGATGCGTCAGCAGTTGACCCAGATCTTCAAAGAGAACATGTTGGCCTGTGGTATCAACGTTGAGCTGTACTACCTGCCCGCCAGCGAGTGGTTTGCTGATGGACCAGATGGTCCGCTGTTCGGCCGTCGCTTCGACCTGGGCGAGTTTGCCTGGTTGACCGGCGTTGAGCCAAGCTGTAACCTGTACATTACAGATCAGATCAGCGGCCCAGAAGAAGAAGGCTTCGGCGGTTGGGGTGCTTCCAACGAAACTGGTTGGTCTAACGCAGACTTCGATGCAGCCTGTTTGCGCGCGCTGGGTGCTCTGCCCGGCACCGAGGATTACACCCAAGGCCATATCGATGCCCAAATTATCTTCTCCCAGGAAGTACCGGTAATTCCGTTGTTCCTGCGCCTGAAGGTAGCTGCGGCACGTCCGAACGTCTTGAACTTCTTTGTTGACCCGACCCAGAACTCTGAGCTGTTCAACCTGTACGAGATCGATCTACAGCAGTAGGCTTCTTGATCTGGTGTAAGATGTAACTGGAAGAGGCGATGCCACGGCATCGCCTCTTTTTTTGCTTTAGAAGCCCCTTGGGTTTTGGCAAATCAGGGCTATTATCCGAATGTCAATTAAACCTTGCGGCTTATAGTGCGGAACACTAATTATTCAGTTAATACAGCAGCAAAAGCAGCGGCACAGCGGTGGTAAGCATCCCGGAGATCGTACTCTTCAGCCAGGTTCAGCACAATGGAGGCGTGTTTGCTTTCCAGCCCCAACAGCTGTTTGTTATTTTGATTTTTTTCGCCATAGTCAACGAAGTAGTTGATAAGCCGATGGTGTGCCTGGGGAAGGTGGCCCTGCGCAATGGCCATAGTTTCTGCATATTTGCTCAACAACGGATGCAGCCGGTAGCGAGGCTGGCCAGGTATGCTGTTGGCAAGCTGGCAGAGCGACAGAGCATAGAGCTTTCGCAGGTAATCTTCTGCTTGCCGCAGCGAAAGCTGAGCAACTGCGGCAGCGGCCGAAGGCGAAAAGGCGCGTTCGCCAAACAGGCCAGTGTGGGCAAAGAAGCGTTGCAAATCCTCATTTAGTAAGGCAAAGCTGGTGGCAAACGAAATTTGCACGCTTTGATCTTCATAAACTAGCTCAGAAAGCTGCTGTTTAGTGTCCAATAGCCTTTCTAAAAACTCCTGCGGCGTCCAGTTCGGTTCGAAGGCCAGGCGGCTGGCTAATATGGCAACGGCCAACGGCAGATGCCCCAGCAGATCGGCTATTTGGGCGAAGGTTTGCTCGTTAGCGGCCACCGTTTGTTCGTTCAGGAAGTAGGTAAACAATTTAAGCGAAACTTGATTGGCCGGGTTAAAGGGCCCAACTTCTAGCCGATGCATGCCTACCGTCGCAAACAGATCCTGGCGGCGTGTGGTGATGAGCACGGCCGTTTCACCCGTGGATGGCGGCAGCAGCGGCAGCACGTCTTGCCCGTGCCACACATCGTCCAGCACAATCAGCACGCGCTTATCGGCCAGAAGCTGCCGTACCATCTGGCAGCGGCTCTCCAGATCAGTATAGGCTCTCACATCTTCGCCATAGGCGCGGGCAAAAGCGGCCAGAATGTTCATGGTATTGGCATGGTGCAAATTGGCCCAAAGAACGCCATCAGGAAAGTGAGGCCGCAGCCGGTAGGCCATTTGGGCGGCCAACGCCGTTTTGCCTGCACCGGCCATCCCTTGCAGGCAGCAGGTGCGAGAAACAGGATCGCTAAGTAAGATTTCTTCTATTTGCTTGATGAGCGTCTGGCGCCCGACAAAGTAGGGCAAGGCAGGAATGGCCTGAAAGGGCGGTGAAGGAACGGCCGTTTTTATTCCGCTTGTTCCATTTGCCAAAATTCCTTGCTGTAGCCTTTCAGCCGCTTCCATAAAGCCAGCTCCGGTGAGCAGCTGGGCCGTCTCGGCCGGCGTCAGGTGGAGCGTTTCCGCCAGTTTTATCAGGTCAGAGTAGGAGCGCGGGCGCTTGACGCGGCCGTCTAGCCAGCTCAAAATGGTGGGTTTGGGGATTCCAGTCAGGCGCGCCAATTGGCCGGCAGAATAGCTAGAGCGATTAACAAATTGTTGCAAAATATCGGCAAAGTCAGCTGCAAAAAACATGTCGCAATTATAATTTTGAGCGACGAAAGTAGAAACTTTTCTATGCTGTTGTTCATGATCTAGCTCTGGGCGCAGGATCACGTTTGGTTTAATGGGTCCGGCCTGTTTTAGGGATTGGGCATAAGTCTGACGCTGCGACGGCCGTTTATCAACAAGATTCCGCCACCAATGAGCACCATTCCCAGCACCATCCAGATCGTGATCGTTTCGTTCAGCCAGAGTACGCCAGTGACGGCCGCGACCACCGGAATGACGTAGCTGGTGAGCGAGAAGGCCGTGGCGCCAAACTGCTTGGTAATGGAGAAGGCCAGCATTTGGGCGGCAAAGGCCCCAACTAGCGAGGCATAGACCAGGGACAGCCAGCCAGTGGTGTTGACCAGTGACAGATCAAAGCCGCGCAGCAGCAGAGCAACGGGCATTACGGTTAGTCCGGCAACGGTGAGGCGTACGGCCGTTACGTCAAACGAATTAAAGTGCTGCATCCGCTTGCGAATGAAGATGGTTCCGGCCGTTTCAAAGAGCATGGCAATCATCACCAGCCCGTAGCCGATAGGGCTGCCCTCAGACACGTCTGGCAGGCCGCTTTCGCCGCGAACAATGATGAGCCCGGCACCGCCTAGCGCCAGCAAAACGCCAAAAATCTTGCGCAAATTTAGCTGCTCATCCGGCAGGGTGAAGTGAGCGGCCACGGTAATAAGCGCCGGAGCGGTGGTGATGAGCAGGGCCGTCACGCCGCTGGATTGATAGGTGAGGGACGTTAGCATTGCCGTCATGGGAATGGCGGTGGCGAAGACGCCTAAAAATGTGGCGGTGAGCCACAGGGCACGGTCTGTGGGGAGGGGGCGGCGGCTGGAAAAGGCATAGACTACAAGAAAGGCCAGGCTGGCCAGGAGCAGCCGCAGCCCAACGAATACCATTGGGTCGAACTGACCCACGCCCACGCGGGCCACTACCAGGTTGGTGCCCCACAAAAAGCCAAGCAGGGCGATGGAAGGAAAGGCTTTTGTATGCATAAGGGGGGAATGATAGCGGGTTACGGTGGATTTGTCAGGTGTGGGGTGACGGCCGTTAGGGTCGCCACATATTCCCATTTCGCCGAAGGGTGCATTCCCCGGCTAGTTGTGAAAAGCCCTTTGGGCTTACATTAGCTAGCCCGCCCGTTTACGGGTGGGCGAGAATACTGAGCCAGTTTACTCAATCACAAGCAAAACAAAATCTCGTGGCCCACAAAAGGCCTTACTATCAGCCAAACTGAAAAAGGGTGCGGTCGGTTAGTTAAGCAGCAATGTCCAGATGTGGATGGTCAACAAGAACATATCCCTTATCAGGCACTGTGAGGATAAAAGTTGGGTTACTTGGTTCTGGCTCGATTTTTTGTCGCAGCCAGTTTATCATGGTGGGAACTAGTTCTTTAGAAATATCATCCATAGCACTAGGCAAACTAGCTTCAATCAATTCCTCTTTTGTTACAATCTTTCCCCTCTGTATGTAGAGAAGGGTAAAAAATCGATACTCGGATTTTGTAAGTGTTGTTGGCTTTCCATAAATCCATACTTCTTTAGATGAAACATTAAAAAACAAAGGTTTAAGTAGGATTTCATCTGTTACCTGAATATAGTAAAATTGTAGCTTGTAACCTTGGCTACGAATGGTCGAAATAAATTCAGGATAATCTGATTTGGGCTCTAGTTTTTTTCGCAATCTGCTGATAACAGAAATTATGGCATCATCGGACACGCCTCCGGATGCTTCTGGCCAACCTGCAGATACAAGTTCCTCTTTTGTAACAATTTCTCCCTCTTGTTCATAAAGTTTTTTAAATAGGCTAAGCTCGAGAGGAGTTAATCTTGGAATTAGCTCATTGAATACCCAAACATTTCCACTTTCTTCGTCAAAAAACACGTTTGGCACTCTCATTCGGTCATCGTCGAGCACTTCGATTTCCTCGGATGTGCTCTCTGTCAGAGCAGATGTTTGGTGTCCAGCAAAAAGCGTCGCATAACCCCAAAAGGGCTTCGGGCGGTTCGTGGCGAGGTGGTAGCGCGCGTTTTGGAGGGCCTCCTCAGGAGGCAGGCGATCAAATAGCAGGGCACGGTAAAAAGTGCTCCAGAAGGCAACGGCCGTATCGTCCGGCAGCGTAAATTGCTCGGCAAGGATGGTGGCGATGCCCTGCTGGATGAATTGGGGGGCGAGTTGGGTGACGGCCGTTACCTCCACGCCAATCGGGCTCAGGATGAGGCATTGCAAACTCAGTTGCCCCAAAACGCGCATCATCTCGCTGACCGGTACGATGTTGCTGCCGCCGGATTCGGATTCCAGAATTATGGCGCCTTCTTTTTCGCCACTGCCGGGCGTGATGAACTGCACGATATCTGGCTGGTACGATTGCGCAGCTTCAAGCAGCTGCCGGAGCGTGGCGTGGGGCAATATTTGCAGGTCAAGTTCACTGCTGAAGACCGCCTCCTCTGTGGCGGCGCGGATGACTTTTTCTTGCAGGGATACATCGCTGCTGCTCCGGTCTGCCGGGGCAGCGATGACCACCAGCAGACGCACCGGGCGGGGCAGCGGTGGCTGTCGCTGGACGTTCTCTGTAGGGACGCTGCGCTGCAAGAGGATGGGCTGATCGGGATTGCTAAAGATGTAGGAACGGCCGTCGTGGCACAGCTCCCAGGGATAGGACGGCAGCGTCGGATCATCGAACTGAACCCGCATGCGTAAACCCGTTTTCCCCCGGCTGCGGGCATATTCCAGGCTGCGGCGCACCGTTTCATAGCTTGCCTCGGGTAAAAGCGTGTTGAACAGGCGCTGGCCGATTTCTATGGCTTGTTCCGGATTGCTGATCATGTCACGCAATCGTTCCAACCTCTCGTAGCCTAGCTGGGCAACGGGTGAGTAAGTTTTGGTAGATAATTCGCCGTCAGTTAAGGAGGAGAGCGTAATGGGGTGGCGCATGTCGGGACCGGTTAGCTGCGGGCCAATGTGGATATCGAAGTTGTCGTAGCGGTCGCCAAGGTAGATGAATTCGGCCTCTATGTCGGCCAGCTTGTCCCGCATGGCGGGCTGCATTTGGGCCGTCAGCAGGAAGCGCACGCCCCACACTTCGCGCAGCATTCGCAAAATCACGTCCACAATGGTGATTTCGCCTGGGTACCGTAAGGCTGCTTCCAAGTCATCCACCAGGAAGACGATGGAGCCGGGGTAGATGAGTTCATCAATGTCGGTGAACGGCCGTATCAACAGCCGCTCAACCAGCTTCTCCAGCTCATACTGCTCGTGATTATCAATGGTGCTTTGCAGGTAGGCAAAGTTGCCGTCTCGGCTGGCCCACTGGTTGGCAATGGTCAGGGCAAAGCTGCGCGGGTGCAGCGTCTCGGGCAGGGAAGGTAGGCAGAAGTAGACAGCACTGGTACTGGTGGGAGCCAGATCGTATGAGTTGTTGGGGGGCTGCCGTTCGCCCCGGAAAAACTGGGCCAGCAGCGCGGCTACGGTCGTCTTGCCCACGCCCCGCTCCCCGGTGAGGATACAGATGCGCTCGCTATCGGTAACATTTAGCCAGTTGGAAACGGCCTTTAGAACTGCCAGGTGCGAATTTTCGGCCACACCTCGCGTGTACCGTTCTATTAACGATTCAAGCTGAACAACTCTCGGCGTCCCAATATTTTCTGCAGCAACCATCGGCATCGTAAGTTCTCGAGTATAGCCGCTTTGATGGGATATTTGGACCTGAACCAGACCATCTGTTGATACTGTAAGCGTAACGTCCACCTCTAATTCATCATTGTCGTACAGATTTTCATCATCTAACGTAATGTTACAAAGCTGATAGTTTTGATGGGCGAAGGTGGATTCTCCCTGGAAAACCTGGACCCGTGAATAGCCCAGCCCCTGGACAAATTTATTGCCTTCGCGGCGCAATGTGATTCTTTCAGAAGTTGCCGGGAGGGGAACGCCCTGATGCAGCACAATCTTCACGTCTTCCCCTTCTCCGGCAAAGGCCACGCCTAGAGAAGCAGGTAAGGTGGGTGGGCCAGGCTCGTTGCTGCGGCGGACGATGGTGTTGGCAAACAGGCTGGGGGCGGCGAAGGCCAGCGGATTTTTATCATTTAGCAAGGTGCGACGGCCGTTTTGCACCGCCTCGTCCAAAGGTATCCCTCGGGCCAGCGCGGGGAAAACGGTGTGAATGAATTTGGTAACGGCCGTGTTTGTTCGGTCAACGGGAATACCAGCCCCCGCTGGAAGCTGCCAGCTTAAAACAGCCGGAATATTCGCCTGCCCCAGCCTCGTTGCAATTGCTTGCAGCTCACGGTTTACAGTGGGCTGTGCAAAAATATGCGATTGCAAGATTACTAAATCTGGCTGTTGAGCGTTTACTATCTCAACTAACTCATCAGCTCCAACCCAGGCATCTTGTTCCGCCTCTGAACGGAAAAGTGCAACTTGTTCTTCATTGCGATTATTGTCGGTAACGGAGCGAGTTCGGGTAAAAAAGTGAACAATATGAGGACGTTGAGAAAACAAATCGGCGAGTTCTGAAGGGGTAGGCGCCGTTAGCAAATTCAGCAGATGGAACTGGCCTGGGTACTTTCGCGCTAAGTCTTGATACGCCTCCCAAATGGGCTGATAAACGAGAGGGCTTTCGTCAGGCGCGTTGCTTCCTACGATGACAGCAATGCGGAGGGGTTCGTCAGTCGGCAGAGGGCGCGGGAGCTGAGGGGGAGCGACTTCAGACGGCCGTCTGCTGAAAAGCATCTCCGGCGCAGTCGCCAACCATTTAGGGCCATGACCGAGATCGTCAGGGAGGCACAACAGCTCCCAGGGCAAAGCCGCCAAATCTTGTGTAAATCCATATCTCTGGTCGATATCCAACTCTACCCGTAAAAGCGCACCTTCCTGGCGAGCATCTTCATAAAAGTCCTTAAAATCCGTACGCAGCAGCTCGTCTGCAAAGAGCACATCGAACAAGGCTTGCCCGTAAGCCCTCAGTTTTTCTGGCTCTGTGGGGACTGTTTGGAATTGCTCGGCTCCGGTGAGGTTGATGTTGCCAGTAAATGCGTCAATTTGGATGCCGTCTGTATCGATTTTGGCAACGGTTATAGAGGTGTCATAGACCGTCGCCCGGTAGGTGTAAATCTTCTTTTCCAGGCTGGCCAGGGCCTGCAAAATTTCGTCAGGCACGGGCAGGGTTTGCCCGTCAATCTCGATGTATTGATCGCTGCCGAAGGCGGTTTGGAACTGCTGGGCAACGGCCGTATGGGAACGGCCGCGTGCCAGTGAGGCCAACGCCCGCGTGTATTCCCGAATTTTCTCGAAGCTCGTGCGCAGTTCGTCGCCCTCCTCGCGGAAGAGAGTGACGGTATCGGCAAATGTTTCGCTGAGGGAGGCAATGCGCACCGTAGAGGCGCGGCTACCGGGCTGGGTGGCAGCCTGAAGCAGTTGAACCATGGCGGCTTGCGGGGCTACATACAGCAGCGCGTTTAAATCCTGCGCAGCGGCCGCTTCCTTTTCGTAGGGGTTCTGGCTGTCCAGGCTGTTGGCGACGTAGGCGCGTAAGAACTGAGCCAGTTCGCGCAGGCGCACTTTGTCGCGCTCCCCTGCTTGGTTTTGCCGGGTGAAGCGGGGATGGCGGCCCATTTCGCGGAGCAGATAGCGCCGGATCGGGTCCTTTAGGCGGTAGGTTTCGGCGCGAATTTCGCGGCAGAGATGGGAAAGCAGCAGGTCGGCCACGGCGACCCAGGGCACGTCCAGTAGGCCATCGTGAACGTCCCGCTGAAAGCGCGCCCACAGATGGTAGAGCAGGTCTGGCGTTAGAATCAGGGGAAAGGCTGCATGATAGGCCAGCAGCAAATGCGCCTCGCCAAACTGGGTCACAAACAGGTCTATATCTTCTTTTGCTTCCTGAATTTCTAACTCATCCATTAGATATTTATCCACAGATTACACAGATTTTCGCAGATTTTTAGTCTTTATCTGTGCAAACTTCGACATCTAGGACTATTTGTCAAAGGTGACGGTTTGGGTGGAACGGCCGCGTAAGACGTTGATTGCCTCTTGCAGGCCGTGCCGGTCTATGCTGAACATGGGCACAAAGCGGGCGATGGTCTGGGCGCTGTTTTGC